>JADKJE010000001.1:0-346267 GCA_016722515.1 Alphaproteobacteria bacterium | reverse complement strand
CATGACACGCTGCACAATTTTCACGGAATGCTGCGCGTCCACCGACCAATGCCACATTATAGAGGGTTGGGTCTTTAGCAATTTGTTCTAAGGTACTTGCCTGGATTTTATTTAAGGAAACTTGGCGAATAGCCATAATTTCTGCTTGTTCAGCATGGAGCTTTGTGTACTCAGTCCAGGCTTTGGTTCCTTTTGTGTTTCCTGATAATGTCGGCCATGCAGGATACACGACCCAATAACCGATGGCCCAGACGATTGTGATTAAAAATACCCAAATCCACCAACGAGGTGCAGGATTATTTAATTCCTCAAGCCCATCCCATTCATGGCCGGTTGTTTCAACATGGCCAACATTTTTTTTATGGTCATCTTTTTTTCTAAGCATCGGATTTCTCCTTTAATGGAATATGGGCATAGTTATCAAACCGTTCACGCAAACTTGGGCGCATCACCCATAGGGAAATGCCAACAAAAATAGAGAAAAAGAGTAATAGGCTGCAAACCGGGGCAGCGTCCAGGAGTGAATTCAACATTACTTGGCCTCCTTTGCGATTTGTTTGATATCGTAATCGTTGATATCAACCATGGTTCCTAATACTTGAAGATAGGCAATCAGCGCATCCATTTCAGAAACAAACTGATCCTGCCCATCAAAATCACGGGCAATGATTGTATTGCCATAACGTTTCTTTAATTCAGTGGCATCTCCGCCAGGGATGGCCTGGGTTATGATATCCTGCCTGGCATTTTCAATCATGGCTTGTGTGTAGGGCACTCCTACCGTTTTCATGGCTTTCATGAGATCCTTTATCTCATAGGTATCAACGCCTTTATTGAGCATATATGAGTAACCGGGCATGATGGATTCGGGCACAACATCGCGGGGATTAATTAAGTGCGCTACGTGCCATTGATCGGAGTACTTGCCACCCACACGTGCTAAATCTGGCCCTGTACGTTTTGATCCCCATAGGAACGGATGATCATACATGCTTTCGGCCGCTAATGAATAATGGCCATAACGTTCGACTTCATCACGCAGCGGTCGTATTTGCTGACTATGGCAAGCGGAGCAGTTTTCGCGAATATAGATTTGCTGCCCTGCTAACTCCAAAGGTGTATAAGGGCGCATGCCTTCTACTTTTTCAATGGTGGTTTCTATCCTGAATAAGGGGACAATTTCCACCAGGCCGCCGATTGAAATAACCACGAGGCTGAGTACGAGTAACCAAAATGAATTCCTTTCGATTTTCTTGTGTTTATTAAGCATCGCTATTCTCCTTTTTGCAGCCTTGGCAAGATGGGCATTTTCCGCAAGTCGTAATGGTTCTCCAGAGGTTATAAACCATGATTAAAGCGCCTGACAGGTAGAGAAGCCCACCTAATGCACGAATCAGATAGTAGGGGTGCATGGCTGCCACGGTTTCGACAAATGAATATTCCAAGAAGCCTAAATGGTCGTAAGAGCGCCACATCAAACCTTGCATGATACCTGCAACCCACATGGCGGTGATGTAAAGGACAATACCGATCGTAGCCACCCACAAATGGGTGTTCACCAGTCGCATTGAGTAAAGCTGTTTTTTCCAAAGCACGGGTACCATGTGGTAAATCGCACCGAAACTAATAAAGGCTACCCATCCTAATGCACCAGAATGAACGTGACCGATGGTCCAATCGGTATAATGCGATAGTGAATTAACCGATTTTATTGCCATGAGGGGGCCTTCAAAGGTACTCATCCCGTAGAATGCTAAGGCGATAATCATAAAACGAAGAACGGGATCTTCACGCAATTTATGCCACGCACCTGATAGTGTCATGATACCGTTAATCATTCCGCCCCAGCTTGGCATCCATAACATGATCGAAAAGGTCATCCCCAATGTTTGTGCCCAGTCTGGCAGTGCGGTATAAATAAGGTGGTGTGGTCCTGCCCAGATATAAATGAAAAGTAACGACCAAAAATGTAGTATCGATAAACGATAAGAATAGACAGGGCGTTCGGCGCGTTTAGGGATAAAGTAATACATAATGCCTAGAAACCCAGCGGTGAGGAAGAAGCCAACGGCGTTATGTCCGTACCACCATTGAATGAGGGCGCTTTGTACACCCCCCCATACGGATACGCTTTTTGTACTCATAAGAGAAATGGGCAGGGAGACATTATTGACGAGATGCAAAACAGCAACGGTAGCGATGAAGGCTAGATAGAACCAATTCGCTACGTAAATATGTGGTTCCTGCCTGTTTTTTAAGGTCATCAAAAAAATCAGTAAATAACACACCCAGACGATGGTAAGCCAGAGGTCTGTATACCATTCGGGTTCTGCATATTCTTTGCCTTGTGTAATACCAAGCAGGTAGCCTGAGGCAGCCAGGATAATAAAAATCTGATACCCCCAAAAGGTGAATGTTGCCAGATTATCATTCCACAACCGTGTTTGACAGGTACGCTGAACCACAAAGTAACTGGTAGCAAATAAGACGTTACCGCCAAAAGCAAAAATGACAGCTGAGGTATGAATGGGCCTTAGGCGTCCAAAGGTAAGATATTCGCCGATATTTAAATCGGGGAAGGCCATTTGTAGCGCAATGAATAATCCAGCACCAAAACCAACAATGGCCCAAAAGACAGCGGCCAGTGTAAAGCATTTCACAATATGGTCGTTATAGATAATAGCTATTTTGTCGCGATTCATTCGTTACCTCATACAAATATTTTAGCGGCCAGTACTAGTAAAATACAGCCATTGAGACCCATGATAATTTTGCCGATTTTTTGTGTAGCAAAACGACCCTTATTGGAAAGAAACTCTGCACCCAAACTGGCAAGCCAGAAGGCGGGTAATGTTCCTGAAACAAACAGCACCATCCCTGTAAATGCCATAAAAGGGTTGGTGGTTGTGGATGCAAGCAAAAGTGCAGCATAAAGCAGCCCGCAGGGGATAAATCCCGTGAGTATACCTCTTAAAAAATGAGGCTTATTGGCTGCCACATGTTCTACCCAACCATAACGACTTCTGTGGTTGCAGCCCACGAGTGATGAAATGCTGGTTGTTATAAAAATGGTTCCTGCGATGATGAGCAGAAGGGCCGCAAGCCAGGGCCAGTAAACATTATGCGTTACAGGTTTGAGGAGGAGGGCACTGAGTGCACCTAATAGTCCATAGATTAACGCTCGTCCTAGATGGTACGGCAGATTCAAACTTCGTTTGACCATCAACGCCGAACCTGTTTTTTTCTCTTCGATACATGTTGTTTTGCAAGCACCACACATAACCAATGGCCCACACATAGCCAGGCAATGGGTAAAACTACCGGTCAACCCGCCTAAAAAAAGAGTCATCATAAGAGATCCCGACGAGGGGATGAGTGCTGCGCAATGTGGTATGATCATATGTATCGTTGATGGTACAGCATGTGGTTGATGTGCTGCTTTGACATAGATCAAGTACGTGGGAAAAAAATATTAAGTTAAGGATTGGATTAGGAATTGCGCTAACGCGCAATGAGTTTTAAGAAGGAGCCTGGATATCCAGCCATTTTCTTCGTACTCGCCTGCGGCTCATACTACGAAAATGGCTGAATATGACGGAGTGGGTGGGGGCGTGAGGTACGCTCAAAAAATACCGTTACCAAGTGGTGTTTGTTGTAAATAAATATTGCAATTGTTGGTGTGTAGTATTACAACGTTTGTCTATGAACAAATCCTTCTGCGTGTATATCATGGCAAGCCAAAAGAATGGGACTCTTTATATAGGAGTAACGTCTAATTTACCTAAACGGGTTTGGCAGCATAAGACAGGTACATATCAGGGATTTACACATCAGTATAGTGTTGCAAATCTTGTTTACTATAGAGCATGCACTCGTGCACTTGAAGCTATTTCACTAGAAAAACGCATGAAGAAAATGTTGCGGTCAGATAAGATAATATTAATCGAAAAGGCAAATCCTGAATGGGATGATCTTGCTAAGGATTGGTATGGAGTGTGTTAGACGTGTATAAGATAGTAAGGAATTGCGCTATGCGCAATGAGTTTTAAGAAGGGGCCTGGATATCCAGCCATTTTCTTCGTACTCGCCTGCGGCTCATACTACGAAAATGGCTGAATATGACGGAGTGGGTGGGGGATTACCTACCCCAAAAAAACACCGTCATTCTTGCCCTTTTTAAGCAGTATGAGCCGTAGGCGAGTGCTGCTTATAAAGGGCGGGAATCCAGCGCAAAACTATTTTGCGACTAGCAAAATTCCTATTTTTCCTACGCAACCCCGACTACTTAACTCTGCGGCAGCATAAGCTTTAAGTGTGCCCAGTGTTTATCAGATATCCGCAAAATAAACTGAATGGATTCTTCGGTGTCCTGGCGGGAAATGATTTCAGCGTGTTCGTAAATCCAGGCGATGATTTTACCGTCAGTGTAAGGGATCGTCACTTCCTGGACGATGTTAGCATCTTTAAGCCTGTTATCGATATGGTCAAGCAGGAGATCGAGGTTAATGCGTTTTGCAGCAGAAACAGGAATGGCGTTTGAAATGGGAGGCATACATTCAAGACGATCGATTTTATTTAAGACCTCGATGGTATGATGATGATATTTATCATGGATGCCCAAGCTTTTAATCACCTGCTCGACATCGTCTTTTTGTTCCTCAGTCTGTGGATGCGAAATATCACGCACATGCAGGAGTAAGTCGGCTTCGACTACTTCTTCAAGGGTTGCGCGGAAAGCAGCAACCAGCTGGGTAGGTAAACGTGATACAAATCCTACGGTATCGGATAAAATAATGTTGCGCCCAGAAGGTAGCTTAACAACACGCATGGTTGGATCAAGGGTGGCAAACAACTTATTTTCTACCAATACATCTGCGCCGGTGAGTGCATTGAAGAGAGTGGATTTGCCAGCATTGGTATAACCAACCAGGGCAATAACTGGGTAGGGAACCTGTCGGCGTGATTTTCGGTGAAGCTCACGGGTGCGCACGACCGTTTCCAGCAGGCCTTTGATTCGAGCAATGCGTTCGCGGATTAATCGTCGGTCAGCTTCAATTTGGCTTTCACCTGGACCGCCCATAAAACCAAATCCTCCACGTTGACGTTCAAGGTGAGTCCAGGTACGCACAAGGCGGCCTTTTTGATATTCAAGTGATGCAAGTTCTACTTGTAAAAGTCCTTCTCGCGTTGCTGCCCTTTCGCCAAAAATTTCAAGAATCAATCCTGTGCGGTCAATGACTTTGCATTCCCAGGCACCTTCCAGGTTTTTCTGTTGAATGGGGGTAATGTCGTGGTCGACAATCACCAGCTCAATTTCCAATTCTTTGATTTTTTCTTTCAATCCTTCTACTTTTCCCTTGGTGATAAAGGTAGAGGGACGGAAGTCGCTGAGTTTAAGCACTTCTTGGTGGATAATAGTCAGATGAATTGCATGGGCCAAGCCCACAGCCTCTTCTAAACGAAAAGCAAGCTCGGAGTCGCTGTACTGGTCAACTTTAAGGGTTGGGTGCAGCACCATTGTATTAGCCTGCGAGAAAATCTTTTGAGTTTCAAACATAGCTAATATCCTTATGGGTGCATCGGTTATTCAATCTCAAACTCCAATAATTGCTGACCAACACTGACACTGTCACCTTTTTTAACACGAACAGCGCAGATGGTTTCATCCGATTCGGCGAAGATTATATTTTCCATTTTCATGGCTTCAATAATCACCAAATCTTGGCCGGCTTTGACTTCTTCGCCTTCTTTGACTTTGACATCAACGACCATTCCAGAAATCGGGGCGCATAACTCAGGGGTTTTGCGGATTTTTTCAGACGTTGGCATAAACTTGGTAAGTTCAGCAATCCGTGGCGTATGTACGGCAGCAATCACGCTTGAGCCTGCATGGGTTAGGCGGTAACCAACGGGCAACGGTTCAATATGGATATTGACCAATTTTCCGTTTACACGACCTTTAAACAAGGTTGTGCCTAATGTCCAGTTACTGCGAATACTGATAATTTCAGTTTCCAGCACAATATCATATCCGGCTTCGCGCTTACGGGTGTTAATTGTATAGTGGTTATCGTCAATATACACTCCCCATACTGTACCAATTTGGCGGCTGCGTCCGGGGATTTGTCCAGATGTTTTGGCCGAACGTTCAGCATCTGTTAAATACAGATGCACAGCAGCAGCCAGGAAAACCTTGGTGGTTTCATTGGTTAAATCAGCACCTTCAAACCCATCAGGATATTCTTCGGCAATAAAGCTGGTGGAGAGTTTACCACTGACAAAGCGGTCATTCGCCATTACGGCTTCAAGGAAACTGATATTATGTGAAATACCCGAGATCACAAATTCGCCCAGAGCATCGCGCATGGACTGAATAGCTTCATTACGGTCTTTGCCATGGGTGATTAATTTAGCGATCATTGCATCATAAAACATGCTGACCTCACCACCTTCGTAAACGCCGCTATCCACACGGACAGTATCACTGAGCGTAGGTTCTTGATATTGGATCAGGCGCCCGCTCGATGGCATAAACCCACGTGACGGATCTTCGGCATAAATACGTGATTCAATCGACCAGCCTTTGAGTTCAATATCACTTTGGGTAAACGGTAATTTTTCACCAGCCGCGACACGAATCATTTGTTCAACGATATCGATTCCGGTAATCTGCTCCGTTACGCAGTGTTCAACTTGTAAACGGGTATTCATTTCCAGGAAATAAAAATTCTTTTTCTGATCGACAATAAACTCAATCGTACCAGCGGAATCGTAACCTACTTTTTTTGCTAAAGCGATGGATTGCTTGTACATGGATTGACGGGTTTTGGCATCAAGGAAAGGGGAGGGGGCTTCCTCGATCACTTTTTGATGGTGGCGTTGAATGGAGCATTCGCGTTCGCCCAGGCAGACGACATTGCCGTGTTTATCGGCAAGCACCTGGATTTCAATATGGCGAGGGTTTTGAATGAATTTTTCAATAAAAATACGGCCATCGCTAAAGCTATTGCGTGCCTCGTTGGAGGCAGAACTAAAAGCCTGAGGCACTTCTTTTGCCGTATGGACAACCCGCATTCCTTTACCGCCACCGCCTGCTGCTGCTTTAATCATCACAGGATAGCCGATATCATTGGCTATCTTAATGGCTTCTTTTTCATTTTTAATAACCCCCATATAACCGGGAACGGTACTTACGCCTGCGTTTTTAGCGAGTTTCTTTGCTTCGATTTTATCACCCATTAGACGGATGGCGTTGATGTTCGGGCCAATGAAAGCTACATTTTGCGCAGCCAGTTCTTCGGCAAGAACGCAGTTTTCGGATAAAAATCCATACCCTGGGTGAACCCCCTGGGCGCCGCTTTGCATCACGGCATCAAGAAGGTTTTCCAGATGGAGATAGCTTTGTGGCGCAGGAGAAGAACCAATGTACAGCGCTTCATCGGCCATCCGCACATGGAGCGCGTTGGTATCGGCTTCTGAATAAACCGCTACGGTTTTGATTTTCATTTTTTTGCAAGACCGAATAATACGGCAGGCAATTTCACCACGATTAGCAATTAAGATTTTTTTGAACATAACCCTCAATATTCCTATTTGATTACTGATACAGACTAAAGCGGCAAGTTATCATGTTTTTTCCAAGGTTTTGAATCTTGTTTATTTGCCAAGAGTTTTAGGGCACGAATAAGACGCCAACGGGTATTACGCGGACGTACGATATCATCCAGGTAACCGCGTGCTGCCGCCACGAACGGACTCGCAAATTTTTTGCGATAATCGGCAATCTTGGCTTTTTTCTCGACATCATTTTCGAGGTTGTTACGGAAAATAATTTCAACCGCGCCTTCTGGCCCCATTACGGCTATTTCGGCATTAATCCACGCATAGTTAATATCGCCGCGTAAATGTTTTGAATTCATTACGATATAAGCACCGCCATACGCTTTACGGGTAATCATGGTGATTTTGGGAACGGTGGCCTCGGCATAGGCATATAACAATTTAGCCCCATGTTTAATAATACCATTATGTTCCTGCGCGACACCTGGTAAGAAACCTGGCACATCGACAAAGGTAATAATAGGGATATTAAAGGCATCACAGAAACGGATAAAACGTGCCGCTTTACGAGAGGCATCAATATCTAAACAGCCAGCCAGGTGCATGGGTTGATTGGCAACAAACCCTACCGTACCACCACCCATCCGGCCAAAGCCGATAATGATATTACGTGCATAGTCAGGTTGAATTTCAAAGAAATCACCCTCATCGACAACGCGAATCAGCAATTCTTTCATATTGTATGGTTTATTCGTGTTGTCAGGAACCAGTGTATCAAGCGATAAATCAATCCTGTCGCCAGGATCTTCGGTAAAGCGATACGGTAGTGAACCTGGACGGTTGGATGATGGTAAGAAGTTAAAAAGGCGTCGGGCTTGAAGGAGTGCTTCGATATCATTATCAAATGCAAGGTCTGCAACGCCGGATTTAGTGGTGTGCACTGAAGCGCCACCGAGACGTTCCTGTGTTACTTCTTCGTGGGTAACGGTTCTTACGACATCAGGACCTGTCACAAACATATAAGAACTGTTGCGAACCATTATGGTAAAATCAGTAAGAGCAGGGGAATAAACGGCTCCACCGGCACAAGGGCCCATAATCAATGAAATTTGTGGGATAACTCCTGAGGCATCAACATTACGTTGGAAAATTTCACCGTAACCGCTGAGTGAATCAACCCCTTCCTGGATACGTGCGCCACCAGAATCATTAAGGCCGATGATCGGCGCACCTAATTTAAGAGCCATATCCTGAATGTGGCAGATTTTCTTAGCATTGGTTTCGCTAAGCGAACCACCCATAACGGTGAAATCCTGACTGTAAACGAAAACCAGACGACCATTGATGGTTCCTTGTCCGGTTATAACGCCATCGCCTGGAACTTTGTCACTGGCTAAACCAAAATTGGTACAGCGATGTTCAACGAACATGCCATATTCTTCAAAGGATTCTGGGTCAAGCAGTACCTCAAGACGCTCACGGGCGGTAAGTTTTCCCTTAGCGTGTTGAACGTCAATACGTTTAGCTCCGCCACCTTGGCGGGCTAATTTACGTTTTTTCTCTAATACTTCATTCATTGCTGCTGTCATATCATTCCTCGTCGGTAACTGAATTACGTCACGTTCGCAAACATCTCCATTGCCATGCAATGCAGGATCGAATCCCTTAGATATCTGCGTATTGTTCTTTCTCATGTTTTGCGCCAGGATGGGTGACTGCACCGTGTAGAGCTGGTCCTACGGTTTGTGCATATTTCCACAACGTACCTGATGTGGACATGGTTTCACGTGGGGTCCATGCGCTGCGGCGTTTAGCAAACTCCTCTACTGACACATTAACATCTAATGTTCCTTCAACAGAATCTATCGTAATCATATCGCCATCTTGAATTAATGCAATAGGTCCACCAACGGCTGCCTCTGGACCTACGTGACCTACACATAAGCCGCGTGTTCCGCCAGAAAAACGACCATCGGTAATTAAGGCAACCGAATCGCCAACCCCTTGGCCGTAGAGTGCTGCGGTCGTTGAAAGCATTTCGCGCATACCCGGGCCACCACGTGGTCCTTCGTAGCGGATAACAAAGACATCACCTTGTTTGTATTCTTGTTTTTCAACGGCGTGGAAGGCATCCTCCTCGCAATCAAAACAACGAGCCGGTCCGGTGTGCTTTAAATTTTTCAAACCAGCCACCTTAACGATAGCACCTTCAGGGGCAAGATTTCCCTTTAAGGTAACCACGCCACCCGTTGGTGTGATCGGGTTAGAAACCGGATAAACGACTTTCTGGTTACGCGGGAATTTTACATCTTCTAAATTTTCGGCCAGGCTCTTGCCGGTAACGGTCAAGCAATCACCATGGAGGTAGCCACCATCAAGCAGCGTTTTCAAAACGATGCTAACACCACCAACTTCGTAGAGATCTTTGGCTACGTATTTTCCACCTGGTTTAAGATCGGCTATGTAAGGAGTGCGTTTGAAGATTTCGCCGATATCAAACATATTAAATTCAATACCTGCTTCATGCGCCATCGCGGGTAAGTGAAGGGCTGCATTGGTCGAGCCACCCGTGGCGGCGACAACGATGGCCGCGTTTTCTAACGATTGACGCGTGACGATATCACGTGGGCGAATGCGTTTTTCGAGTAGATGCAGCACTGCTTTTCCGGATAAATAACCAAAATGGTCACGCGATTCATACGGTGCAGGAGCGCCCGCCGAACCAGGAAGCGCTAAGCCGATGGCCTCAGAAACACAAGCCATGGTATTGGCGGTAAATTGTCCACCGCAGGCACCGGCAGATGGACATGCAACTCTGGAAAGTTCTAATAGATCTTCATGCGTTATTTTTCCGGCATCATATTGACCGACGCCTTCAAACACATCAACAATGGTAACATCTTTGCCTTTATGGTGGCCAGGTAAAATAGATCCACCATACATAAAGACGGAAGGAACATTCAGGCGAAGCATCGCCATCATTAAGCCTGGTAATGATTTATCACATCCGGCAATTCCTACCAGCGCATCATAACAGTGGCCGCGCACGGTAAGTTCGGTGGAGTCAGCAATGACTTCACGCGATACCAGTGAGCATTTCATGCCCTGGTGTCCCATAGCAATACCATCGGTTACGGTAATGGTGGTTGCTTTAAAAGGCGTTCCGCCAAATTCTTTAACACCGCGTTCAACATGAACGGCCTGGCGATCAAGTGACATATTACACGGTGCTGCACGGTTGGCAGTGGTCATGACGCATACGAATGGTTTTTCCAGGTCGCGGTCACTTAATCCATTGGGATAATGTTCTGAGACAAGCGGATAGAGCATGGCGCTGCGAGGCTCGTGCCCGGGCACATCGGTAATATATCGGCTTGGAAGATTTGATTTATTAATTTTATGATATTCGGACATAATTTTCCCACATTATGTTGAGGTTAACGAAAGAAATGAAAACCGGTATTATCGGACAAAAATTTGGACTTCAGGCGCTTCCACAAAAGCACTGAAAGAAGAACGTATCTGCATTTGCTGAGGTTTTACACCCATTTCCATCATTAAGGTAACGATTTCCTGGGTGCGGACGGCACCCGCTTGTTCTAATTTTTTACGCATCGACTCATAGGGAGCCTGAGGAATAACGGTAAGTACATCAAAGAACACATTGGGCTTGGCTTTAAGGGCGCTGAGAATAACGGCATGGAGAGATTTTTGGTACTCAATATTGGGGTCTTTAAAACGGATCACAATGAGAGGAAGATGTGTTCCTTGACCACCACGTTGAGCTTGCTGAGCATGACCAGCAGGACTCATGACGGGTAAGACCGATGCCCCAAGGGCAAGAAGGACTATCAAGCTTTTTGAAATAATGTTCATAATGTCTGACAATTGTTAAACCGAGGTCACTATAACCTAAGTTTTTGGGGAACACAATGGGTCCAGGATACTTGTTAGATTAAAATGTTTGCATGGATGATCTATTAGAATGATCCTAATCCACCGCATATTCATGCAAAATACGGTGACTATGAAGTCATTATCTCCATCCTAGATGGAAATGTTGAAGGTACATTTCCCAAGCGTTTCTTGAAGTGGATACTGGAATGGTTAGAATTGCATAGAGACGAGTTGCTTTTGAACTGGATTAAAGCAGGTAAGGGTAAGCTCTTACAAGCTTTTCCTTCTTTGGGGTGAGTGTTGTGCTGCATGTGACCGAAGTGAACTATATTATATTAAAAATTATGAACTTTGGCTTTCATTGGATGATGGCACAAAGGGACATATAGATTTGTTAAACCATCTAAATCTAAATGCCCCTGTTTTTGAACCACTAAAAGAGTAGTGCGCTTTTTAGCCAAGTTTGTCTGGATCCTGAATTATCAACGATCACCTGGCCTAATGGTACTGATTTGGCCCCAGAATTTCTTCGTGAATATCTGCGGTAAATGCTGGCTTTTTCTATTTTTCCCTTGTCATAACCATCAATGTGTTTTATCAACGAAGGCTCGTGGAAATCTTTTTATGTGGTTATGAAATCTTCTCCTGTTTTTAATCGGTTGGGTATTATTGGCTTAGGGCTTTTAGGTGGTTCCTTGGCATTGGTTGCAAGAGAAAAAAATATTGTCGGCGAAGTAATCGCCTATTCACGAACTCCTTCGACACTGGCGTATGCCCTGGAGCAGGGAATTATTGATAAGGCAGCCGAAACACTGGCTGATGTGGTTTCCGAGTGTGACTTTATAATTATCTGTACCCCACTCGGTGCGTATCGTGCGACGATCGAAAATATGCTGCCATTTTTAAAACAGGGTGTTGTTATTTCTGATGTCGGATCGGTCAAACGATGCGGGATCGACTCGGTTCTCTCTGTTTTGCCTGAGGAATATCAGCCCTTTTTTATTCCGGCACATCCGATAGCTGGTTCAGAAAAATCGGGGATTAAGGCTTCTCAACCCGAACTTTATGAAGGTCGGGATGTTGTGATAACCCCGCTTCCTTTATCCAACCAAGAAGCGCTTGACAAGGTTAAACAATTTTGGGAACGGATTGGGTCTAAGGTCATTGAACTGGATGCTGATGAACATGACCAGATCTATGCCCAAGTTTCGCATACGGTACAAGCCTGTGCCTATGCTTATATGAACCATTTTCGTTTTCGTGGAAAATTCAGTGACCTTAGCTTTAAACGTTTTTGTCGATTAGCTGGGTCTGATCCGCGTATGTGGCGTGATATTTTTAACTGTAATACAGCACACATTCGTACAAGTATCGATCATCTGGTGCAGCGATTGCAGCATTATGTTGAGCACATTACATTATTAGCCAGCGACAATCATGTGGAAGGCAAGGATGGTTTCATTGATAAGCTCAATGTGTTGTTTGATAAGCGCGACCGCTTTGATCCGTTTGGGTTGATTGCGACGGTTAATGTGACATTGGATTCTACAAGGCATATAGTCCCTTGCATGATTGGAATGGCGCTCATTGAAGAATGTACGCATTTGGATCGTGTAGGGTCAGGTTTTAAAGATGTAACCAGCAGCGTCAGTTTATGGCCATCTATGGGTGCTACCATGTTAAAACAGCATGCAGATGAAGTCGTAGAATCGCTGCAAGGATTTATCGAAGAGCTTCATAAAATGGTAGGGATGATGAATCCCGAATTTTCTTCAGCCCTTGAACAATATTGCCTGAATAGTGTTTTACGTTATCATAGTATGTTTGGGTGATCTAAACGAAAGGATTAAGATATGGCTATAAGCTCTTGGATTGTAGTGGGTTTGATGGCCGCAACCTTAACTGTGTTGGTTGTCGGTGTTATTTTTATGGCCATTGGTGGCAAGCTTGATCGCAAATACAGTAATAAATTGATGGTCATGCGAGTGGTACTGCAGGGACTCGCCCTGTTTGCGATAGCGATGTTATTTTTTATGGCAAAGCATTAAACCTAAAAAGTGCAGCTACAGTTTGAATCAATCGAAATATGTGTCCGCCTGAAAAGGCCTTTCTGTAAATCAACAATCAACATAGTGCCGCTATGATCGGGGTGATGGCCTAAAATCATACGGATAATTTCGGTTGCCTGAAGAGAGCCAAGCACTCCGCAGGCAGCGCCAACAACACCTATCTGTGAACAGGATAAATCCTGGCCGACAAGGGCTGATGGATAAAGGCAGGCATAACACGGTTGGTCGGGGAGATAGCCTCTAACGACATAAAGTTGTCCTTGCCATCCTTGAACAGCTGCAGCAATCAGTGGCTTCTTTGTTTGAATACATGTTTGGTTGACTAAAAAGCGTGTTTCAAAATTATCGGAGCCATCAGCGATGATATCGTATTGAGCAAAAATCGCTGCTGCATTATCAGAGGTTAGGCGCTCTTGATAGGTATGTATTGTTATCCCAGAATTTAAAGCGCTTAGATGGGCTTTAGCCTGGGGTGATTTAGCCAACCCAATATCGGATTCGGTATAAAGAATCTGTCTCTGTAAATTGGAGGGATCTACTAGGTCGTCGTCGACAATGCCAATATTGCCAACACCAGCAGCGCTAAGGTAAAGTAATAAGGGTGAACCAAGGCCACCAGCACCGATAACCAGTACAGAAGCATTCAACAATGTCTGTTGTCCGGCTTCACCGATATCGCCAAGCAGTAACTGGCGAGAATAGCGGATACGGTGCTGGGAGGTGAGCAAGTCACAATCCTCTTCAAGTTATCGGGTTATAAAGCGATTATTCAATTTCAAACATGGCATCGACTTCTACGGCAACGCCTAAGGGAAGCTGGCTGCTGCCAACTGCTGCACGAGCATGTTTTCCGGCATCGCCAAAGACATCGACCATTATGTTGGACGCGCCGTTTGCTACAGCTGGTTGTTGTGTGAAGTCGGCCGTTGAATTGACGAATACACCAAGACGCAGGCAGCGCTTAACCCTATCAAGGTTTCCACCGCAGGCGGCTTTTAGCTGTGCAAGGATATTAAGGGCGCAGGCACGTGCCGCTTCTGTACCTGTTTCGACTGTAATATTTCCGCCAAGCTGGCCAATGTAGCTATCGCTTTCAGGAAAACCTTTGGGAACTTGGCCACTGATGATGACCTGCTTGCCTGAAATGACATAGGGCACATAATTGGCAACAGGGGTGAGGGGCTCAGGGAGGGTAATGCCTAATTCGTTTAAACGTGAATCTATTTTTCCTGACATGATATATCCTTGTTATTCAAATGGTTCGATGGAAATGTTGCCTTGATGGTCTAAGGCTATTTTTTCAACTTTCAGCTTGGCTTCTTCTAATTTTTTACGGCAATGGGTTTGCAGTTCCATGCCACGGGTGTATGCTTCAATCGCTGTATCGAGTGGCACGTTACCTGATTCAATAGATTTGACAATGCTCTCCAGTTCCTTAAGTGCTTCCTCAAAACTGAGGGTTGCTAAGGAAGTTTTAGCTTTTGCGCTCATTGTGCTTGCTCCTAAATCTAACTGAGGTAATATAATCACTAAACGGCCAGAAAGGAAAGAATTATATGAATGAACCTTGTTCTGTAGTGATATATCAACCGGTAAAAAACCCGATGCAATCCGGTAAGGCAGGGATGGGACAATGTTGGTTGCTGGATTATGAAGAGCCACATGAAGATGCCCGTTTTATTGAACCTGTTATGGGGTGGACGGGATCTTCCAACATGCAAAAACAATTAAAATTGCGGTTTGACACCAAGGAAGAGGCGATCGCTTACGCTGAGCGTCAGGGGTATCGGTATACTGTTAGGGAACCTAAAGCGCGAAAGTTGATTAAACGTAACTATGCCGACAATTTTCAATATAAAAAAGCGTCGCAATAGAGTATAAGTGTATTTCCAGATGGTCAGGTAGCTGCGCTTTTTGCAAAAAAAGTGAGGAAAGTCCGGGCTCCACTGAAACACGGTGGCGGGTAATCCCCGCCGAGGGCGACCTCAGGGAAAGTGCCACAGAAAATATACCGCTTGCGCTTGCGTAAGTAAGGGTGAAATGGTGCGGTAAGAGCGCACCGCGTGGTTGGTAACAATCATGGCAGGGTAAACCCCACCGGGAGCAAGGCCAAATAGGGGTAACACGCTGGTTTACCGGCAGATGGGTTTCTACATCCGTTACCCGGGTAGGCTGCTAGAGGTGGTTGGCAACAACCATCCCAGATGAATAGCTATCCTCGACAGAACCCGGCTTATCGACCATCTGGTTCGCTGCGCTCAAATGCGCAGCTTTTGCAATTAAACCTGCTGGTTATTAAACATTCATCAACCATCCCTTGTTATCCTAAAAAATTATACATCACATTTATCGATCGTCTTAGACAAGGGGGACACTATGTCAGAGGTTATGACCAAAACCGAAATGGATCAACGCTATCATCAATTGCAATTGATGTATGAAGCTTTACGCCACGCTGTTTCCCATTCGATTAATGATCCCATACGTCTGACAGAAGTGGAATGTGATGCGTTGTTGGCAAAAAAGGATTTGCCTGCAGATATTGAACATCGGGTAAAGGTGATTCAAATGTCGGCAAAGGAAGTGGCTCGCTGCCTGACTATCCTTAAAGAATTTGCTTATATTCGTGAAAGCCATTTCACAACGGTTGATTTAAATAAAGTATTTAGTATCGCCTGTGATCATCTTAAGGACCAGTTAGCGGCTACGGAAGCTAAAATAACTTGTGATGCATTGCCTAAAGTACATGGTAATCAAGGTCAGTTGATTCAACTTGCCGAACATCTCATTCAAAATGCCATTCAATATAACCAAAAGTCACGTCCAGAAATTTCAATTCGGTCTCGTACGCAAGGCGATATGATTGAAATAGCCATTCAGGATAATGGTGTTGGCATTAATCCGCTCTATCAGCGGTTGGTCTTTCGTGCGTTTCAACGTTTAAACCAGCAGCAAAGTTTTGCTGGAATGGGAATGGGGTTGGCGTTTAGCCAGAAAATAGTCCATGAACATGGTGGCCAGATTTGGTTTGAATCGCAAGAAGGAAAGGGATCGACATTCTTCTTTACGTTGCGGCGCGGATAAAACAAACTCTGTTGCACGGTTGTTGATTTTGGCTAAACATATGTGGCCGCCTTCACGGCGACAGAATTGACAACGGATCTAACCATGCGTTAACTGCTGCCTTGACACTACCTTGCACTTGGTACGCAGTTCACTCAATAGGCTGTTTTCCGTAATCATCTATGAAGATAGCGTGCTTGTAAATCTTTAGGATCAAATTCAATATCCTCTTCAATGCTGGTAATTCGAAAATCATTATCTTCTAAACTACCAATAACTCCTTGAGCGAAATAAGGATCACCCACTGGGAATCCTTCAGGGCCATAGTGTGCAGTTTGCACACCTGTTTCATTAGAAATAGGTTTTGATGTATTATAGTTTTTTTTCATTTTAGGCCTTTCGTGAAATCCTATAGGTGCCAATATAGATACTCGTCCAGTTCTATTTATCCACCATGAAAATTCATATAATAGCCATTCACAAGGACCTTTGTTGGGGAATGTCCATACGAAATTTTCTTTATCAATGATTAGATATCCACATGTGAGAGGGAGATTTAATGGATTTTTTTCATAACCTTCTTGTCCCGAATCAGGATGAGATAAATAGAGGGGAAAATTACCTTTCCAAAAGGGATATGACTCTATAATTTCTTCTAGTGTATTATTTTTATCCAATTCTGTAATTGAATCTTTTGAGGACACAATAAAGTCGTGAGCCCTTGTCATTTCCTTAATAGATTCTTTATGTATATATTCTAAATTATTATAAATTGCGAATTTACCCCAATAGGTAATATTTATTTTTATAGGGTAACGCATTTGCTTTTTTTCAATTTTCCATAATTCTGGTTTTTCACTTGCGTAGGCTTGCGCTACCACAGATAAAACACATATAAAAACTATCAATATTATTCTCATAAATATTCCCCTGCTCTGATTCTATACATAAAGATTATTTCTATTTTGTGAATTTAGGAATGCTCTTGGGAGAAGGGAATATCCAGTTCCTTACTTTTCTTCCAAAATCATTTTGAATAGCATACGCCGTGGCTTCATAAGGCTGAGCATTATTTAAAGTTTTTTGAATCTCATAATTAGAATCACTTCTTTTAGGAAGGAGAATATAATTATTTCCCTGATCAAGTCCAAAAATGATAGCCTGTAACATAGCTGGCGAATTTAATGCAGATTCATCGATATTAAGTTGTTCTGCTTGCTTATATCCACCCAATAATGTTGTTACCTGATTGCTTTCGTATGAATGAGTTACTTCGTGCGCAACTAATGCAACAAAGTCATACATTTGCACTCCGGGGTCACGGGCAAAATTGTTATCTACATAAATTGTTCCTTTATCATTTCTCATATCTCCTATCCCATCATCATAAGAAATTTTCTTTTGACTCACTGCATGTTTTTTAGTTTTACGATTATATTCTCGGCTGTCGCTTTGAATTCTCTCAGCTTTGCCACAGACTCAGGGAGTCGTACATTATTCAAATCCATATATTCATTATTCTCTTTTACCATATAGCTAAGCGCCTGCCTGCCAGCATCTTCGTCTGACATTGTTTTATTTTCAGATTTTATCTTTGTCACAAGTTCATTGTGCTTATTTTCCAGTTCGTATTTTCTACGTTGATTAAATTCCAACATGCTAATCGCATCGTTACTCTGTAGGTAATACTTGAATATTTGCTTACGCAGGTCACCATCATCAAAAACGGTTATCCAGTCCTTATTATTTTGGTACACATGCCTTGATTCTTTTAGCTCATTGAGAGTTGCGAAATAAATTATTCGCGTTTTTTGATACTCATCAGACACTTTATCAAAAAGCACCAGTGAGTGTTGCAGGTCATCGCATATACCTGTTATTAACAGCGCACGCGCCTTATCAAATTTTCTTGATTCTCGACGCCAATCTATAAACCATCCAGTTCCCGCGGCTATTGCACCACCAATGGTTGCTGCAACTATTTGTCCCCAAAATTGGTCGTCCATATATTCCTACCTCAAACTTTTCTCTGGAGATAGCTGTGCACTTATTCTCTCACGAGTGCACAGCCTCGGCGGAGAAAAACTTGTGCAAGAGAATTAAGCTGCGCCTAAAACCACTCCAATTTCAGGTTAATCTACTAATAATCCAGCAGTATTACAAGAAATGATTAACCCGCTGATTAGCCTTCACAACACCTAGAAAACTTCAGGATACTTCCAAGGTCTGCGTACTAGAGAAGGCTTCTTCTGGCATTTGAAGGCTGGCTGAGGGTAGTTAGCGCCGCAACACCCTCGTTATAACCCAACCACCATCATAAACAACACTCTCAAAACCCGTATCTTGCTGTCACGGATATAACGCTATGCGTAGCGTTCTTGATAGATAAAACTATTACATCTTATTCAATGGAATCTTGATATACTGCACGCCATTGTTTTCTGCCTTACCAAAATCACCTGCGCGCAGGTTCACCTGAATGGAGGGTAGCAGCAAGCGCGGCACAGCTTTACCCTTGTCCTTGGCGTTACGAGCTACGACATATTCTGTTTCGCTTACTCCGTCATGCACCATGCTGTTTTTAGTTTTTTGATCGGCTACGGTGGAGACATATCCCTCTGGCTGACCTTGCGGTGGATAGTCATGACAAGTGAAAATGCGCGTGCTTTCAGGAAGTGATAACAGTTTTTGAATTGAGTGATAAAGCGTTTGTGCACTGCCCCCGGGAAAATCCGTCCGTGCCGTGCCGACATACGGCATGAAGATTGTATCGCCGACGAATGCAGCGTCTTCTATCAGGTAGGTCAGACAGGCAGGAGTATGCCCTGGGGTGTGCATTACCTTTACCTCGATAGTTCCTATGCTAAAGACCTCTCCATCTTTGAACAGATGATCGAACTGCGAACCGTCCAATGATGTGTCATGCGAGGTATTAAACAGCGGCACCCAGAATTTCAGCACTTCCTTGATATGTTCGCCGATACCAATCTTACCGCCGAGTTTTTCGCGGAGGTAATGCGATGCGGTCAAGTGATCGGCATGGACATGGGTTTCTAAAATCCATTCTACAGTCAGATTGTTTTCACACACATAGGCAATTACCTTATCAGCCGATACGGTGGTAGTTTTGCCAGCGTGCATATCGTAATCCAGCACCGAGTCGATGATGGCGCATTTACTGGTCTTTGGATCGCTGACCACATAAGTGAAAGTGGCGGTATCTTTGTCAAAGAAATGTTCTATTTTCATGGTATTATCCTTTGTTATTGGTTAAGCAGCGTGTGTAATTCCTCTGCCAGTACCGCAAGGCCAACCAGCAACGTGAACACGCCAAAAAGTTTCTTGATTTTCTCGCCTTCCATGCGCTTGGCAAGCGTTGTGCCGATCCACATTCCGAACAGTGTCAGGCCGATGAATAGTCCAAGAAGATGCCATTCGAGTGATATGCCGGAAGCAATATCACCTTGAAATCCTACCAGTGAGTTAATGGCAATGATGGCAAGCGACGTGCCGATGGCTTCTTTTACGGGCAAGCCAAACAACGCGATTAAGGTGGGGATAATCAGGAAGCCGCCTCCAGCCCCCACCATACCAGTAAGTAACCCAACCCCCGCGCTGCCAGAGAGCAGCTTAATGATACGGCTAGCATCCAACACATGAGAGCGGTCAGGCTCTACTTTAACGGGCTTTAACATGAATGTTGCCGCCAAAATCATAAGGCTAGCAAACAGCATCATGATAAAAATATCTTTAGGGATACCCGCGATAGGGTCAGGAATTGCCGGCACGATGTAGGTACGAGTTGCCAACACGGTAATCATCGCAGGTGTAGCAAACACAGCAGCTGCCTTGAAGTTCACTAAACCGTTTCGCCAATAACGGAGTGCGCCTGTAAGTGCGGCACTTCCTACCACCAGCAATGAATAGCCAGTGGCAACAACTGGCTTCACACCGAGCAGATACACCAATATCGGTACAGTTAGGATGGAGCCACCCGCGCCAATTAAGCCCAGAGTCAGCCCCATCACGATTGCCAGTATGTAGCCAAGTGATATCATGTTATTTCACGCTGCATGAAGTGGCAGATGTATCAGAAACTTGGTTCCATGGCATTTTCGCCATCACCATGGCAAGGCCACAAAATCCACTAAGCCCTGCAAAGGTCAGCCCTGCGCCGAAAAATCCTGTGAGCAAGAAAAATAGAGGGTTCACAAAATACGCCAGCAGGCTTCCAATCAGCACGCCAAGTCCGATGGTGAGTTGCACCTGACGATCCAGCGGCAGAAAAAACTTGCCCGACGATGCAACAGAATGCCCCGCTGCGCCCCATGCAGAAATACCACCTTCAAGATTGTAGATTTCAAGGTTGGGGTCTTCAGCTAGTAGTTTTTCGCAGGCATTCATGCTGCGCTTTCCCGAATGGCAATGGATGACGAGTTTCTTGCCACCAGCTTCGGGTAAAGCAGTTTTATTCACTGTAGCTAGCGGCAACAAGGTTGCACCCTGAATTTTCTCGGCAGCATGTTCGGCTGGCTCGCGCACATCCACCACCACGGCTTCACCACTATCCATCCAGCGTTTAAGTGTGCCTGCATCTATTGTTTTTATTGACATCATCTTCTCCTTTTATTTTAGCTATTACTAATATATTGGTTAAATTTTTTTACTACTTGCAGTAAATCAGGTACAGCGTGGATAAAATGGCTTCCACCTCTGGGTTGCTGATGCGGTAATATACCATCTGCCCTTGTTTATCAGGCTCTACCATCTTCAAATCGCGCATTTTAGCAAGGTGCTGAGAGAGAGCGGAGTGCGATAGACCAACCAAATCAGCTAATTGGCCAACTGATTTTTCGCCTTTGACTAAATGGCAAAGAATCATCAAACGCTTAGCATTAGCCAGCAACTTAAGCATTGCCTCCGCCTTGGCAGCGTTATGTTGCATCACTTCGAGACTGGATTGCATGTTTTTGTCTTTCATATTGACATTATATTAGAACATGCTAAAATAATCAATAGGCATTTTATAAGCTCCCAAAGAGGCATTTATGACAAAATCATACCCCGACATCACCAAGCGTATCAGCGGCAGTCTAAAGGTGCTGCGCAGAGATATTCCTGAAACGATGCAGGGATTTTCTGCTATGGCGCAAGCCGCCACAAAAGACGGTGCGCTGGATAAGAAAACTAAGGAATTCATTGCACTTGCCATTGGTATAGCCACTCGATGTGATGGATGCATTGGCTTTCATGCCAAGGCACTTGTAGAGCTTGGCGCAACGAGGCAGGAATTTGAAGAAGTATTGGGTATGGGGGTCTACATGGGGGGCGGACCTTCTGCCATGTATGCTGCTGATGCGCTGATAGCCTTTGAGCAGTTTTCAGAAATACACACAACACAAGCGTAAGGAGAGCTTTATGAAATGCAATGTAGGAAAAACAGATAGAGTACTGCGTATCATCGCAGGACTCGTTATTATTGGCTTCGGCCTTGCTCTGCAAAACTGGTGGGGTGCTGTGGGGATTGTGCCATTATTTACGGGCATTGTGCGCTGGTGTCCTGCTTATGTGCCACTGGGAATTTCAACGAATAAATAAAGTCACATCATGGAATTTGATCCTATCCTACTCGCTCGTATCCAGTTTGCTTTCACGGTAAGTTTCCACATCGTCTTTCCCGCCTTCACGATTGGGTTAGCGAGCTTCCTTGCCATGGTAGAATGGCGATGGCTGAAAACAGGTGATAAACGTTTCCACGACATTTACAAATTCTGGGTTAAGATTTTTGCCGTAGCGTTTGGCATGGGGGTGGTGTCAGGTGTGGTGATGTCCTACCAATTTGGGACTAATTGGTCGATTTTCTCTGACCGCGTAGCGAATGTGCTCGGACCATTGCTTGGATTTGAAGTGCTGACCGCATTCTTTTTGGAAGCGTCATTCCTCGGCATCATGCTTTTTGGTTGGGGGCGCGTCAGCGAGAGGATGCACTTTGTAGCAACTTGTATTGTGGCTGGCGGCACACTGATGTCAGCGTTTTGGATTCTATCGGCCAATAGCTGGATGCAAACCCCTCAAGGCTTTACCATTGCCGAAGATGGCCGTTTGATGCCTGCCAACTGGCTGGAAATAATTTTTAATCCATCTTTCCCGTATCGCTTTGCGCATATGGTGACAGCGGCCTATCTCACCACGGCTTTTGTGGTGGGTGGCGTCGGCGCATTTTACCTGTGGAATAAGCGTCATGTGCCGCAAGCACGCATTATGTTGGGCATGGCAGCGACTATGGCCGCGCTGGTGGCGCCTACGCAATTATTCATTGGCCACATGCACGGCGAAAATACGATGGAACATCAACCCGCCAAAGTAGCGGCAATGGAAGGCAACTGGGAGCACCGCGAAGCTGCACCGCTTTACCTGTTCGGCTGGCCAGATCAAAACGCAGAGGAAACTAAATATGGCATCTCTATCCCTGGTGGTGCCAGCTGGGTGCTAACAGGCGATGCGAAGGGTAAAATTCCTGCGCTAAAAGACTTTCCGAAAGAAGATCGCCCACCCGTGGCATGGGTGTTCTGGAGCTTCCGCGTAATGGTGGGATTGGGAATGCTGATGATTTTCATTGGTGCCGTCAGTGCCGTGCAGTATTTTAGGGGAAAGCTCTTTACCTCGCGCTGGCTGCATGGCTGGTGGATGTTGATGATGCCAACAGGCTTTATCGCGTTGCTTGCAGGTTGGTTTGTCACCGAAATCGGCAGACAACCCTATACGGCCTATGGCGTGTTCGGGACCAGGATTATCGCTAATGCTATGCGGCGTTGCGCCACTGCTGCCGCTGATTCTTGGCTATACGGGATATTGCTATTACATTTTCCGAGGCAAAAGCAGCCATGAACATATGTATTAAACGCAGCCGCGACTGGTTAAATGCCCACCCCAAAGCTAAGCAATGGGCATGGTTCATCGCCCTGCGGTGTGGCAGCTTATTGATGGTGATAGCTGCTGCATATTCGATTAAGTGGCTGATACGGAGTGTAGGTTAGCTTCCTCCTTCCTCTGCTTCACAACCCCCTTCAGGTTCCTGCCACCACCCCATCCCCACTTCATGAGTTCAGCAGGTACATCGGCATGTTCTTTGCGGTTTACCTTCATGCATATCAAGGTGTTGGGGTTCTTGTTCTTGGAGGGAGGGGGATTGATTCGGAAATGCTATTAGCGCATTCCTGATCTTTTTCCCTTATTTTAACACTTTTGAAATTGCCTCATCTTTAAACCCACTCAGCGGGATTTCTATATCTAGATGATCATGCTCATCCACCAGGATTTCCTGAACCTTGTTTACATCGCGGTTAACGCCATTCAGTTGGCCATCGGTTGCCGCCTGGCCTGCTATGGTGATGGTTCCTGCACCGATGGTGGCGTGGGTGACGCCGATTTTGGTGTCATCTTCGATCTTTAAGGATGGGGTATAGGATGAGGATAAGTTAGAACCTGATCCAAAGACCGGTTGTCCTGGAGGGCCTCCAAAGCCAACGGCCATTCCAGCGCCTTCATAATGCCAGATATCTTCATCGGTTAAATCGCTCACTTCCAGTGAGCCTGTGTTTAAGGTGAGGTTGCCGCCGTCTATGTAAGTGCCGTCTTCTTGTGGAGTTGCTTGTGCGATGATGGCGCCGGTAATGGTTGTTTTACCGGTGACATCAATATCAACAGATTTCGTGCCAATAATCGATGTGACATTATCCGTCCACTTCCTGTGCCCATCACCACTGCCGCTATAGGCATTAGCCCCAAAAGTTCCTGACATGCCGTTAACACCATAACTAATACCCACGCTCATGCCGCCGCTATGTTCGCTTTTACTGGTTTCCTGGGTGTTTTGTACTGATTCTACGTTGAGGTCGCCGTCTACATCCATATTCACATTCTGTGCCAGAATGTTCGCTCCCTTTACAGTCGTGTCCTTACCGCTATGGCTGATAAAATCATGACCGGCGGTGATGTTGGTTTGCGTAAAATTGCTGCCGCTGGTTTCATATTTAGAGGAACTGCTTGAGATTCCCAGGCTGAGAGAAATGCTGGGCAATAATTGTCCTGGTTCGGTAAAACCACTACTGGCCTTATACATGGATGCAAATTGGGATGCTCCCTTAAACGCATCTGCTGCCGTTTGGATTCCTGCATAGCTGCCAGAACCTTTATCGCCTAGCCCTTTTACAGAATCAATCAAGCCGGTAAATCCTTCCTGGATGGCAACGGTTACGCCGATGCTAGTCATCTTATGCGATTCGGCGTAGCTGTTATCAGCATCCAGTGCCAACAGGTTAATGTTATTATCGCTGTTGAGGATAACATCATGGCCAGCATTCACGACGCTAGAGAGAATGTTGATATCATCACTGGCATCCATCGTAATGTCATGGCCGGCTACCATCATCGAGGGTAGTAAGGTTTCCTGGTAGCTGTTGATCCTGTCTTTGGTTTGTTGGTAGCTCACCCCAAAACTCATGCCAGAAAGTCCGCCGGTGAAACCGCTGTCCTTTTTATACACGTAGCTGGATTCATAACCCTTACCAGCTTCTATGGTAATGCCGCCTGTGTTGTTGTGGTCGGCATCGGCGAGTAAATGAATATCGTTTCCTGCTTCTGCGTAAGAGGCGGTAAATTCGCACGTGAATGAGAAGGATCATCATCTGTTAACGCACTGAATTACTAGGTTTGGGATGATATTGGTGGTGCGTACCTGTGCGAACTGCGAACCTGTTTTTTTGTTTTGTCGCTAGCGAAGTAGGGCAGCTTTGCTCCCCGCATACGCTTCGTTGCCAGGGAGGACCCGAGGCTTACAAGGATAACAAATAATGTTTGTGCTTCATGGTTGTACTCCGATGATCCTATTTATAGGATGGCATAAAATGATTGCAGGTGTAAAGGACAAAAGTGTTGCAACATTTTTCTTGCTTAACATCCTGAGATAGTTGGCCTCCTACATACGGTTAGGGTGCTGTTTCTGGGTGCCTTATGAATCCTTCTTTGCTTTTTTCTGAGATTTCTTTTTGCCCGATGACTTTTTTACTGCCAGCTTTTGGGGGTGTTCTTCTTGTGGTGGCAGATAATTCTGTTTGCTTATGACAGGACAACCGCTTTTTTCTTCAAGCTCTTTCCGTGCATTGCCAGCAATAGTTCCACCTTCTTGCGCCGCAGAGTAATTCTCCCTGAAGCCTTTTGTGTCTTTAGGTGGATGCTTCACCAAGCATGGAGAAGATTAACTCAAGGTCATTCATGTGATCACGTAAGTTCTCGCGCTTTAAGCTCTTATGTTTTTTATATTGGGATGGAGTCATACCAAATGCAGCCTTTGAAATTTCTGCAGTCAAGATAGAAAACTCCTTACTTTCCTGAATGCCCCGATTTTTCCACTCATCGGTTAACTCTTCGCGAATGGCAATACTGCGCATCCGCTTTTCAATCCAGTCATCACTGTAACCTTTGGCTTTGTAAAGGGCGCGTGCGCGCTTGCTGGCCTGTTCAGGGTCTTCAATCTCTTGAATTCGTTCATAGCCAACTTTGGCTAACCAGCGCTTGAAAGGTTCTGCTTTAGGGGAAGGTATTGACTGGATGATGCGAAAGAGGGATTCTGTGTTGGCGCAGTCGGTATTACGCATTTTTCCATCGGGAGCTTCTAGTTTCAACTCGTGACAAAATGTCACGACTTCACTTCCTTCTTCTTTTAATCTCTGTTTTAACTTTCGCCAATATGCTCCAGCATCAGGACTGTCAGTTAACACGCGGACAATATCCACGACAGAGAACCACCATTCGTTCTTATGCAATATGCGCCGGATGGATACTCGTGACTGCATAAGTGGGATTAGAACAAAGGGCTTTATCTTGAGAAGAATTTATCGTATTTTCCTTATATCAGATTGCAACACTGAGAATTCACAATGAGACGGAAGGGCTTGGGCTGGAAAACACGCACGCAGAAGGAGCTGGAGTTGAGGGAAGACCTCATCCCGATATTGAGCAAATTTGCCCACGGGCGCAACATTTCGGGATTGAACGCTTATGAGCAATAACATTATTCACACGCAGGACTTTCAGAGTGTGTTGCTTCAAATACAGCAAACGCGCACACGCGTTTTTGCGCAAGCAAACACCGCATTGATTGAACTCTACTGGCATATTGGCGAAACCATTAGCCAGCGCGTACAAAGCGCAGGCTGGGGCAAGGGTGTGGTAACGGAACTGGCAAGATTTATCGCACAAAATGACCCTACTATTAAAGGTTTCAGCGATAAGAACCTCTGGCGCATGAAGCAATTTTATGAGACTTATCGGGAGGATGAAAAACTCGCCACACTGTGGAGAGAATTGCCGTGGAGCCATAACCGATTGATTATGACACTAAAAAGCAAGGAAGAGCGTGAATTTTACCTTCGTCTTACTGTCAAAGAAAGATTAAGTGTTAGGGAATTAGAACGACAGATTGATGCAGCTTCTTTTGAACGCACGAAACTCAGCAACCCAAAACTCTCACCACTGGCGAGAGAATTGCACCCCACCATCGGCAATCACTTCAAAAACAGCTATGTGCTTGAATTTTTAGGGTTACCCGAAGCGCATAGCGAGCTCGACCTGCAACGCGCCCTTGTGTACCAAATGACGCAGTGCGTGCTGGAGCTTGGCAGAGATTTCATCTTCATAGGCGAAGAATATCGCCTGCAGGTGGGCAACCAGGACTTCTTTATTGATCTGCTGTTTTTCCATCGAGGCTTATCCGCTCTGGTGGCGTTTGAGTTAAAAATTGGTGCATTCAAACCTGAACATCTGGGGCAACTTGGGTTTTATCTGGAAGCGCTGGATCGGGATGTAAAAAAACCGCATGAAAATCCCAGCATTGGCGTGTTACTCTGCCGCGATAAAGATGATGAAGTGGTGGAATATGCCTTATCCCGTAACCTATCCCCTGCGCTGATTGCCGAATATCAACTGCAACTACCCGATAAAAAACTGCTCCAAGCCAAGCTGCACGAACTTTGTCTAAACGCGGAGGCACAGAATGAGCAATAAAACAAAAACCTTAGCGGTTTCGTACCATGGTAACCTCATGAAAGAGAATGGTTTTTCATCCACGGCGTTTGATTCAGATCCCGAAAATGATCAATCATCCTCGACAGAAATCAGGAAGTTTTAGAGTCGTTGTGGATGAGGTTGTTAGCAAGCTGTCCTAAAACAGAGCTTATTTATAAAATTATGAGAACCATTAAGGTATACAGTGGATATGAATAATCAAAATAACACCGCTAATACAGCCAAACTCTCCCTTTACCTTACCTCGCTTTTGATGCGGTATAAGGTCTATATTTTCTCATTGGTGATCATAGCGATTGGTGCTGCAATATCGTTTATCTCCCTGAATTATAAGATTAAAGAAATTATCGATATGGTGCGACAATTTTTAAGCGATTCAATCTGGGAACAACTTCAAAGGACAATGATCGTGCAGTTATGGAAGCCATTTTATGGAAGCTTCGTACAGGAGCTCCCTGGCGAGATGTTCCCGAGGAATTTTGTCCCTGGAAAACAGCCTATAATCGCTTTAACCGTTGGGCTGCGAAAGGGTTGTGGGAGAATTTTTTTTTGAGCTACGAGGTGAAATTGATACGGAGTGGGGTATTCGCCGACGGAAGTTATGTCAGTGCTCATCAGCATGCAAGTGGAGCTCGGGGTGGCGAAGAACAGGCCCAGTGTTTATTGGGGTAAGGATACTTTTTATATCATCGCGGATTTAGGGGTGAAGAAAGCTACCGTCTATTCTTTATCAATCACTTCATTCCTCTTTCACCAGGATGCTCAGGACCCTTATTAATTCGGGGATGTGGGGGGTGTTTAGGGAGCAATGCTGCTGATTGAGATTCATTCGATATGGTTTTATGAGTATAGTATTCTTTTAACAACTTTACTTTTTCGTTAGCATTTTTTTTAGATTCTTCAGAATTTTTTTTAGATTCTTCTGCATAATTAAGGGGAGTTTTGTTCTTACTATCCTTAGCATGAATCGCGTCTTTATTGATGGTTTGAAGTACTTCCTCTAACGTCTCCTTCGATCCTCTTTGAGCTATGAGATGGAGTGCGGTTACGCCGTTTTTATCTGCAAGTGCAGGATTTGCCCCTGCTTTCAGAAGTGGCTTTACCATGCTAAAATTTTTAGAGGAACGCAATGCCTGATGTAAAGGGGTTGAGTTATCATGAGCCGGTTGGTTTATTTGTATTCCATCTTGCGTGAGAAGGTAATCCGCTACGTCAAGTTTATTATTATAGAGCGCGCGGTCTAATGGAGTCCGCCCGTTGAGATCAGGCTTATTAATGTCTGCGTGAGCTGATACCAGCGTCTTGACTGCCTCAAGTTTACCGTAGCATGATGCTATATAGAGAGGCGTCATGCCGGTATTTTTGGCGGTGGGCATGCCGGTGGTGGCATTAACGTCTGCTCCTGCAGACAAGAGCAGATCTATTATCGTCCCTGAATCGCTTTTGGCGGCTAAATGGAGTGGGGTGTAGCCATCCTCATCTTTGCCATTGAGGGGAAGCTGTTGCCTTATACACTCCTCGACAAGCGTAACCATTTTATTCTTTACTGCATAATGCAGGGGGCTGCTATTATCTCCCCAGCCTATATCCATGCTTGCATTATAAGATGTGAGGAGATTAACTATTTCTTTTTGCTCGTGAGCAGCTGCATAATATAAAGGAGTATGTCCCGTATTATCCAGTGCATTGAAATCTGCTTTATTTTCAATCAGTAAGGTTACCAAGTCTGCATGACCTTTCATAGCTGCTATATGGAGTGGTGTACGCCCTTTGCTGTCGTGGATGTTGGGATTGGCTCCTTTTTCCAGAAAAACCTCAGCAATATTTGTTTTTCCTTGTTTTGCAAGTACATGCAGAGATGTTTGGTTTTTAGGGGCAAATTGTATATCCAGATTACTGGATATACTGGATAAATTGAGATATTCCTGTGTTTTTTCATCAAATTGGTTACGTATCGACCAATGAAGGGGAAATAACTTATATTGCATGAGAGCATCAGCAAAATTGGCTTTCTCATTATCGTGTGCGAAGGCAAATAAGGTTTTCCCGTTAAACTCCTTATCTGTAGAAGCGCCATACCGCAACAGAGTATTAAAGAACATTAGATTGTCATGTCTGATGGCGTGATGTAACAGTGAGTCTCCCTCTCTAGTTAAACAATTAGGGTTAGCTCCACGCTCAAGTAACGTAGTGCATTCATGTAAGAGACCTTTATCTGAAAAAATGGCAAGTAAAGAAGTGCGATTCAGATGCAACTGATCGGGATGTCTACCTGTTTTATCAAGAAAATCGATTAAAGGTCTTTTGCGAACGTAGCAGTGAAAGATATCTAAGTTTGCCAGGTATGTATGAGCTGCTGCGTCACTTATTTTTATTTCATTGACGTATTGGATCGATTGTTTGATTAAATTTTCTTCTTGCGATGTCGATGTAGAGAGTTTTTTACACCAATCCAAATAGTCAGTTCTTTGTGTGTTTTCTAAATATAATTTTACAGCTTCCATAGTTCCTAATGGGTGTTTATGAGGCGCACGCATGCTTATGGTTTGTTTGGAATGTCCCAGCACTAGTGTGTGCGTCTCCGGGGTGGTAGTCCAATCTTCAGCAAAATTAGACAGCACGGAGAGTGAAGGATCATAGGTGTGGATGGCGTGGACGATGCTATCACGACCCTGTTGCGCATGAGTAGGATATTCTTTACCGCCTTGGGTTATTAGTGAACAATAATGCGGTAAACGTTCACCATCCAAAACAGACATGCCCCCATAACAGCTCTTGAGTGAAAGCTGCATACCGTTAAGGGGAGAGGCAGTAGGGGCATCTACGGCGCACTGAGCTAAGATATCAAATACCCCAGATGTGTGCATAAGCTTTTGTTCATTCAACAGCTGTATAATATGTTTTTTATTTTGAACCGTACCATGCGCCATGAGATGTATTTGAGTACCAGGGCCAATGCGCCCTTTTAAAGATTTAAGTTCATTTTCACTTACATAATCTTTTCCATTTCCGATGATAAGATAGGAAAAACTATCAACCTCTGAGGTTTTATGGGTGCAGGCGGCCTGTATTGTTTCAGCTATTTTTTCTCAGAAAAATCGGGCCCAATAATAAAAACCATGTCATAGAGGCCTGCGTCAGGCGTTGATTTTGTTGACTTCATATTTTAATTGTTGCATATATTTATTTCTTAATTATTAATATTGGTTGTAATAGCTAGAGGAAAATCCATTTATGCGTGAACAAATGCTTGAGAATTCTGAAGTTAATTGGTCCAACACCCCTGTTGATGAAGAAGAATTACGTGAATTATGCGTGCAATTAAAGGCGCCTGAATGCTCAATTAAAGCGATTATCCTTGATAATTCAGCCTCTCCGATTGGCGGAGCTGAACAAAATGGTATGGAATACCGCCTGCTTTTTAAAGCCTTGCAGGTTAATCGTTCAGTGACTTACCTGAGTCTTATAGGTAATCATATGACGTCTGAAGCCATTACTACCTGTCTTGTGCCGATGCTGAAGGCAAATAGTACCCTGCAACAGCTGAACCTTCAGGACAATAAACTATATGGCAGCGATCTGCTGGCAGTCACAGAAGCGCTGAGAACAAACCCTCAATCGGCCTTGTCAGTATTAATCCTAACCGCTAATCCAGTTGGGAAGATCCAGGGGTTTAATCTTAAAATATCGGAAGCTACTTTTAATGGTATCACCAAAACCTTGAGGCAAATAGCACCATCCAAGAGGTGAAGATTGATCGGGAATCCATGAGCGAATCCCGGTTAAGGCAAGTTGAACGGGCAGCTAATAAAATCCACCATAAGCTTTATAATGCGATAAGCAGCTTAGATCGCCTCCTTGTTTTAAATCTGTTAAAGGACTATGGAAGCCAATTGCAGCCGCGTGATAAACAATATCAAGATCCAGGATTAATAATGATTCTGAATATAAACAAGCGTTTAAAACCGCCCTCAGCCAAGCAAACATTCACTCCATCTCCTGATAACCAAAACACCTCAAAAAGCACGCAAGTCGTTGACTTTGGATAATGGTGGTGAATTTACCCGTCACCAGTTATGGGGTAAAGCACTGGACATCAAAACCTTCTTCTGCGACCCATATGCATCATGGCAAAAGGGCGGCGTTGAGAATACCAATGGAAGACTGCGAAGAGACTTACCCAGAAAAACGAACATTCACACATACAACAAGGAGGATTTCAATGAAACCATTGATAACGATAACCTAACACCACGCAAAAAACTCAATTGGATAACTCCTCATGAGGCATTCCTAAAAAAATGTCAGAGGTTTGCACTTCAAACGTGAATGTGGCGGCTCACCCCAGGACAAGGTTGAACCTTAATCAGATCCCTAAAGCTGATGGTGTTTTTACTCGCTAGCTCAACATACACCTCACTGGCTGCTTTTGCTTCTTCATTTGTAAACTGTTTAATGTCGCTCAAGATATGTTTGACTTCCTTCTTACCATACTCAGGCACATCAACGCTCATCAGGCGGTGCGACAATGCGTTACTTTGCGCAGTGCGTCCTGCCATACTGATTGGATTTTGCGTACCAATAACGGTAAAGCCTGGCGTATCTGGCATTTTTCCGTCTGGAGTCTTACCGTTGAGTAATGCATTCAGTAACGATTCCATCATCGAGGCACTGTTACATTCATCCATAACCACCACAGCTCCTTCATGGAAGGCTTTTAGTAGTAAGGTGCGTTTTTCGCTCAGCTGCATACTCGCGGGTATCATGAAATAGTCTTGATCTTTGACTAAGCCCTTGGACTGCAACAAACCAATCACCATTTCGCTTTTTGCCTACACCTGGTTTACCTTCCAGAATTACACCCCCAAGACCCGCACAGCTTACTTGTCCTGGGTTGGCACGTTTGAAGGACCTAAGATTTACTATATCATTAAGCAAATACATCACTGGCCTACGAGATGAGGTCATGATGTAGTCATCGGGAAGACCTTTGATTCGCGCACGTGGTAGTCTTCGTTGTGGTTTATACTCATCATTAAATTTTACACTTTGATTGCGCGGTACATGTTGATACGCTACCTGATATGCATAATGTGTCGCTGCTAGAATCGGATCTGCTTTATCCCCACGTCTTTTGCAATATGCCAAGGTCAGAAGAGCCATCTGCTGGATTTCACGTGGAGATAATAAAATCTCTGACTTTGAGTATCCACATACTGTTTGGTAAACATCCAAATAGATTTTTGCCAATTCCTGCAACTGTGACGCAAGCTTTGTTCCTTTAAATAGCGGCTTAAGCTGCGTTTCGTAAATCATTTCCACTGGCATAGGCTCAAATAACACCGCATTACCATGACGCTGGAATAAGGTCGGTAATGTCCGCGCTGAACCATAACTCAGAGGATTAGCAGCAAACACCACTTTATGTTCTGTCGTTAATTCAAGATACTGCCCATCAATTACTATGGATGGGGGATTGTTAAACAACCCTTCAAACACACTCCAGTTTTTGGCGGTAATATTGGCCTCATCAATAAACAATACTTTCCGTCCAGCTGTTTTGTCTTTTGCCCAGTCGCTAAGTTTCGCTAAACCTTGATGCAGCCCAGCTTGGCCTTTGCTAAACAATGCTTCCTGCACAAAGGTTGTTTTGCCCACTCCCGTATGGCCAGTCAGTAACACAAAAGGAGAGTGCGCCAACACCTCGTTTACCTGCTGCAACCGATTTTGCGTAAAACTGCTGGTAATGGCTTCACTATTTTGCAAATCATACGGCTTCACGCCCAGCTCTTGCGGCAATGAATAAACCCCTATCCAGGCATTATCACTATGCCCTTCAGGATGAAGCTGCAAGTAACGAAGCCTTGCCTGCAGTTTGCTCAGCGGTTCGGACGCTAGTTGCTCAGGGGCGAGTTGCGAGATGAGTTTCTGGATAATTTCTATAGTTGCCCCTTGTTCATGGAGAGCCATCAGTTTGTTGTCTGGCACGATATTGGCTCCGTAAAAAAACATATAGCGTAAATAACTCGGGCCATCGCTGATCAGCTTCAATTGATTTTGTAAGTATGGATTATTGTAGCGATCCATCAATAACGGGGCAAGACTATCGCACAACTCAGGGGAGAATTTGCCCTTGAGGATGATGTTCTCATTATTATCAAGTGCTTCTAATAATGCTCCTGGAGTCTCTTTAAAGATAAAACGCTGCTGCTCATTATCATAATACCCATCCTGTTTGGTCAATAAATCTGCACTGCTTAATTCCGATACATCAATAATGCGGTATGTCCTATCTGATGACTTGCTAAGTTCTAGCGCTATAAGCGTATCTAGGTCATTGCTCTCTGCGATAAATGTATGGGAAGGTGACTGCCAGGTCATGGGTGCCCCAAACTTCACCGAATCATACCCAGTACTATTGGCTACAACTGAACTTGGTGTTTGTGGCATTCAGACAATAACCTGGACACTTGGTCATTGGTGAGAGTACGGGTCAGGATAACGGGAAGAACACCACCGCAATGCTGTTCAATTAACCCTGGCAAGGTATGCAAGCTTTGCTCTTTTTCATCATACTGATACTGGCTAAAAAAACTATTAAAGGAGGTTGGATTTAATAGGGGCTCCTGTAAGGTATATTTGTGTTCGTACGTGGATAAGATTTGATTGTTCAACCACTCCCAGTTATAGCCATGCTCTGCAAGAATAACCAGCGGATCCTCTAACGGTATAACACGACCATCATGCTCTATTTTGTGACGCAATTGCGCCTGTTGCCAGAAATGAACAAATTCTGGCTTATGAAATGGCGCATTCCTAAGCTCAATGGGCTGTTTGCTAGCAAGTGCTGCCGCTAACTCGCCTTCTTTAAAAATCAGCTGATTACCATGAATCTGCCAGGTTCCAAGTAGTTGTTCTTTCCAATATGGCGTGTTAAATAAATCGATCACGTATGGAACTGTATCTTCCTCGCTGTACCACAAGCCATTCATAAAAGCAGAGACTGAATCATCGAATTGTTGTGCCGTTAAACGACAGCGCGTTCTGCTGTCAAAACGACCTAAAAAGTCTGCACCGCGATAAGCCAGCGGATTCCCGCCATTGATCAATCCTAACACTAATGTATCTTTGGGAATGGCAAAGCCATCCACGTGCCGCACTTTATCTAAAAGACTGTTAAACTGTACGATCTCATCAGCTTGAAAACTGTCATAATTAACCACTAGCACCGGCCGCTGATCTTTATAGGTGTTGAGAAAATCCACCAATGGACCCGAAGGAGGACTAACAATCAAACCATATATCCCATCTTGCTGCTTCACAGAAGGCGAAGAACAGACCAAATCATCAGGGGATTGAACAATAAAAATGGGGCGGTTTGTTTTGATACATTCTTGTTCTAACAGCAATTGCAAATCAAAAAGTTGATGGCTTAGATTCCACCTCAATGGCCATAGTCCGCCGTATAGTATTATTCTTCAGCATTTTCTGGGGATTCAGTAATTGCTGACAATAGGTTGAGACTTCCTCAACTGTTTTGTCTTTAATCGGACGCAAAAGCTGGTTTTGGTAATGTTCTTTGCGCACCTGGTGTTGTTGGGCTTTCAATGCTTGTTTTTGAAAACGCTCCATCTCTGTTGCTAGTCTCTTTCTAGTGGTATCTTGCTGTACCAGAATGTCTTTAACAGAAAGGCGTTGCGTTTGGGGTATGGCTTCAAAACTCTTCTCTAATTTTTGGATAGCTTGTTTGTCTTGTCTTAGCAATTGCAGGAGATAGCGTTGGGTTAGTTTCTTGACACCAATATCAGGAGAGGTTAGCCCTCGATACCAGGCTGGAAAACCCATGAGATCGCGAAGAAACAGACCCGATAGCCCGTTATGATCTAATTGACAACCCTTCATAAGCTCTAACAGTTGTTCGACATCAGACCAAGAAGCTTTATATAATACAAGCAGGCCGCCATCACGCATAAAATCATTGGGATTTTCGATAGGTTTGCCAAGTTCAGGGAGAAGTTGTATTCCTGATCTATCAACAAAAATCAAAGAGCCAAGGCTTTCAGTAATAGCTTTGTATGCACCATCAAATGTGTCAAACTTTTTACATCCATTCACGTAATTTGGATCATAGACGAACCAACTTTTTTCAATCAACATAACAGAAATAGCATGCCATGGATTTGAGAGTATCAAATAATTACTGTTTGAAAGTGAATTGGCCACGTCCTTAATGAAAGACCTTGCAGATGATCCAAGGTAGTTGGTTGGTGTTCTTGTATTAGATAGCTGATATTTGTCTATGTATGATAGTATTCTTTTAAATGCATTTTCTAGTTTTGATTTATTATCTTCATTTAAAGAATTTAGTGCTTCTAGTGAGCCATTCCATTGTTGAATAGCCTTAATTTCATTCGAAAAAATATTGCAATTTTCAATAAATAAATTCGATAAAGCTGAACATATCCCATCTTGAATTTGAGGGATAATATTGGTCCTGTAATTAGTGAGTGTTAAATACTGAGATAACTTCTCAATAATCATATTTTGATTATAGGTTTTGTTTTGTCCTTTGAATTCAAATGGCTTGTTTGGATCGTGCGGAGTAAAATTCCTATGCTCTGATGGTGTATGTATTGGGTTGCAGGGTTGATATATGCTATCTTTTTTAGAGGAAGGTATATAGGGACTAAAATAAAAATTAAAATTTGGAAATTCATTCTTAAATTCATCTATTATATTATCATCAAAATTTTCGCAATTAACTATAGCTACTTCACATTCATTTGCTTGCGATAGATGCGCACGCAATTGTTGGGCTGTAAGAGTGCTATCTTGTATGTATAAGTTTTTAAGATGCGTTAGCTTCAATGCGGGCAAATCAGCATCTCCCAGAGTTTCGCAACTTATAATTTTAAGTTCTGCGACGGGTGAATCGACAACAAGCGCACCTAGTAGTTGCGGTGTAATGGTGCTATATGCTATATATAAATATTCAAGATGCGTTAGCTTCAGCACTGGCAAATCAGCATTACCAAGATTCATACAATGTATAATATCCAAAAATCTGAGCTGCGTACGAGCAACAAGTGCACATAATTGCTGGGATGTAATGGTGCTATTTGATATAGTTAACTTTTCAATGTGTGTTAGATTAAACTCTGAAAAATCAGCATATACCAGTTTTTTGCAATCGCTAATACTCAATTCCTTGACTTTTGCATGGGCAAGTAGTGCTTGTAACTGTTGGGCGCTAATGGTGCTACCTGATGCGAATAAGATTTTAAGATGTGTTAGCTTCAGCTCTAGTAAATCAGTACTTCCTAGATTGTTACAATTTTTAACAGTCAGACTTCTGACCGGTGAACGGGCAAGAAGTGCGCCTAATTGTTTGGCGGTAATATTACAATTACTAAAACTAATAACTTGAAGGTTTTCTAGTTTAATTTTATCCAGGCTGCTATCCGTAAACCCTAACACATTATTAAGGTCTATGAGCTCTAATCGTGGGCTCGCAGAAAGGAGCTGTTGTATAATAACTTCGTCAATTTCGAATATTTTAGAATCGGTCAGTGGATATGATTCTATTGTCAGAACTTTAAGATGATCCAGTTCTATTCCCTCCAACCCCTGTGTATTAGATAGTCTGTTGATGCGGAGACGGAGTGTCTTTAGCCCTGGGCATAAGCTAAGGATCTTCCTTAATTGTGAATCTTTTAATGTATAGCCTTCATATATAAACGATTCAATGTTAGGTGATTGAGACAATAGCTTGACTAATACCTCTTCAGATAATTCACCTTTGCACTTGATGGTAACCTCTTTAGTATATTGTAGATAAGGCCAATGCGACTCCAGGCGAGAATCTGTTAATCCATCACTATTAAACTCAAGGTTAAGCTCAAGATAATCTTCACGTGAATATGTTAGGTAACCCTCCTTATGTGGTACATTTGCGTTATGTTCATCGATTATTTTCTGGGTATTTTTGTCTTGAAACCTGTATCTTTTATCGATATAATATTTAGGCAATTTATCTGTTACATTCCAGTTCTTAAGCCAATAATAATCCAACACATGAAGTTCATCATAGGCAATTTTGTATTGCTCACATGCTTTTTTTCTCATGATTTCGGGTGAAAGATATATTAACTCTGTATCCCATTTAGTGTGCCTGTTCTTGGCAAGCCATTCTTTCGTAAGATGCCCTAATGGTCCATCAGTAGATCCGCTACCAAACCAGGCTAATATTTTCCCGCCTTGGTCTAACCATTCTTCCATTACTTTAACCGCATGGAGCCTCTCCCAGTCATTCCAATAGTTAAAGGTCCAATCAGCAAATATTAATGTTTTGGGTTTTTGTATGAAACCCCCAGCATCTTTGCGGTAATATGGCTTTCTCTTAAAAATCCGGCCAACATCGATGTCGCCTGGGGCGAGTCTGCTGTAGAGCTTACCCTCAATTGCTTGATTATAATAAAAGGCATCATTGAATTTCATATAATTATCTAATCTTTAAAATTTGATTCTATGTTATACACCATATGTGTTGTCGTTTTATGAACTCTAGAAATATTGCTAACCAGGACATTTCATGAAGGCATGAAGTAATAATATTTCCTATTGCCAACACACCAAACAATGTGTATTGTGATGTCGTTATGGGACGTAAAGTAAAAGATATTGATGCTGACTTATTATTAAAGGCTGACGAAGCGTTCGAAGGTCTTGGTTTATCTGGCCGGATTGCATGGCGACTGCAGGCGATTAGGAGCTTGAGGCATCACTCATTAAATGTGGTTAGTTCGGTGATAGGAATTGATCGCAGTCGGATAAAAGCTTGGGTTAAGCGCTTTAGCGAAGAAGGTCTTGCTGGTTTAGAAGATAGGCCACGCAAGCCCAAAAATGGGTTGACACGGGACGCAATCACGCAGGCAGAGATATCAATTGGACACTTGAGAAATTAAGGCAATCGATAGAAGATGAGTTTGGTATCAGGATGGGCATCAACACATTGTGGGTTTTTATTCGCAAAGAGGGGTACTCATTTAAAAGAGCGAAACCGAAGCAGGTTCAAGGTGATGCTGAAGCTCAAGAACAGTTTAAAAAAAACAGCAGAGCTAAGCCAAAGAAATCCTGATATCCGTTTCTTGTATTTTGATCAAGGCAGATTTGGGTTTCATCAGGATCAAGGAAAAGGGTGGTTTAAGAAGGGCTCAACGCCCACATTTAACCATAAGATTGGGTATGAAAATTTTTACGCGTATAGCGCTTTGGATCCTATTAAAGGCGAACACTACTCATTATTTCTGCCATATGTTAATACCGAGATGATGAACATCTATTTGGAGCATCTTTCAGAAGAGCTGCATGACGATATGGCTGTGCTTATCCTGGATCAAGCAGGATATCATACCGCCCAACACTTAGAAATACCAGACAATATCGTATTAATGCACCCTCCGCCTTATTCACCAGAGCTAAACCCTGTAGAGCGTAGGTGGAGATATTTAAAAAGACACGTGTTCAGAAATCGACTTTATCTTTCTATTGAAGCGATTATGGATTCGCTTCAAGACGAAATGCGAGAGATGTCAGCGACAAAGATCTCCGGTATTTCGGCACAGCATATTTGGCAAACTAGAAATGGGAAATATTATTATCTCAAACGGTAAGATACATCACCCGACGATTAGGAAATATTTGTTACTTGAATCGAGTTGGTAATAAAATAATTATCGCCAACAAATAGTACGACATTGTCATTAGTAGATGCGACCCAAGTTGCCCCATCCCAGATTTTAGACTCTCGTTGATTAATAATATTTGCTTGTATCTTATACTGATCTATTACTTTTAGATATTCTTGCATCACTATATCTGGGCCTTTGGCTAGAAGCCCAAATTTAAAATCATTATTTTTGATATAAGGGACATGTGTAATGCAAGGCATTTGGTGAACAAAATCTTCAAGAGAAAACCAAGTTCCTACAATTTTATTATGGGCTATCACTAAATCAGCTAATAGCTCTTTTAGCTTATCTGTAGTGCCGTTAAAGAAGAGTTCGGATTGAGCTTTATTATGCGGAAACAATAAAGGGTGCTCGGTAATTACTTCCAAACCAACTTTATTGCTTGGCTGGAGTTTGTAATCCTTGACGCTGCGGCACTCTAGCTTCCATTGCTGCCTGGGGAACCCATCTAAATCATCCCATAATTCAACCTTTAGATTTAAATCATTTCCTAATAGCTCCATCGCTATAATTTCTATGCCACCATCTTCAAAATCTGTAGCATCAAGAATAGCCTTAAGCTCTTTTGGTAATTCAATCATTTCACACCTCATGTTATTAGCCACCAAAAATACAACGCCTAGCGTAGTTAGATAGCAACTCTCAGCTACATGTATATTGCCAAACCACGGAATTGTCTTGACTAAAAATTCCCGTACCGACTTTTCCAACGTACGGAAAAATATAATAACGCACTCTCAAACCCGTACTTCAGAATAAGAATGCACCAATTTTTTGCATTCTCAAGTCAGGAGCGAACCGTGAGAGGCGCAGAAAACCTAAGGTTTTTCTTAAGCCAAAAAACTGCCCGAAAAACAGTTTCCGTAAATACTTGGCGGTGGGTTGTATTGGTCACAACTAACTGGTTCTAACTGAAATTATGTATAAAAAGGCTTTTTTTTAAACGTACTGTGTAGTCATGGGTATAACTCTATGCGTAGTATCCGAAACTTCTAAAATAGAATTTCATTATTCAGAAACCGGATTGAGTATGCTATCTTTCTCTGACCAATTGACTAAGATCCTTAAGATGATCATACTGGCCAAGCTGGTCTCGTCTGCTCAAGAATATCCAAAACGGAATTATGCAAATACGTAAAGGAGTGGCCGCATGAAAACGGCAAAAGAGATTATTGAAGAATTAAACCAGATTGACGAGCATCAGAAAGTGGAAGCCAAATTGGGTGTTGGTTCCTCTATACTGGAAACCGTCTGCGCTTTCTTGAATGAACCTGGAATGGGGGGGGGGCACGATATTAATTGGGGTAGAGAAGCAAGAGGATGACCCTTTTTACTCCGTGAAAGGAATTGATGATGCAGACAAGATATCTAGTGATATTGCCTCACAATGCGCCAGCGTTTTCAATAAACCCATCCGCCCTTCTATCCGAACGGAAGATATCGATGGTAAGAAAGTGATTATCGTTGATGTAACAGAGGCTCCACAATCAGATAAGCCGGTATTCATCAGGAACAAAAGTCTTCCTCGCGGTGCGTATCGGCGTATCGGTTCAACGGATCAAAAATGGCTTTGCGCCGCCTACTTTTGATTCCGACCGTGAAAATGATCAATTCACCGCCCGTTTGTTACTGCACCATTTTTTGACCCCTAAAGATCTTGAATGGCTTGCAAGCTTGGGTGTAGAAGATCTAAACCATGCTCAAAAAACAGCTCTTGTCTTTGTGCGTGAGTCTGGTGCAGTGGATAACCAAACGTATCGCCAACTCAATGCGGTCGATACGTTAACGGCTAGCAGCGACTTGAGACACCTACGTGATAGTGGTTTGCTTGAGAAAAAAGGACCGGGTTCTACTACCTATTATGTTGCTGGATCCTTGATGAGGCTTTTAAGGGTGGAAGAGAATCGGTACCAGCTAAGCAAAGAAACACACCACTTGAACGAGGAAACACACCAGTTAAACCTACCTCCTGACCTCCAAAACGAGCTGGATAATTTGGGCAAGAGTCCGAGGAGAGAAAGGACAAAGGCAATGATTAAGAAACTATGTATGTGGCAGGAGTTGAGTGCTGATCAGCTTACAGAGTTATTAGGAAAAACGGACAAGAAGCATTTGGTGCGTACGTTAATAAACCCTATGATAAGTGAAGGGTTGCTCATTTACACCCATCCTGAAATGATCAACCATCCTCGGCAGAAATACCGAGCAGTTATTAAAAACTTATCTTGAATTGGAAGGGTATGATCCTGGAATTTGCGATATTAGATGTATTACCTGATAAAATAAAGGAATTTGAAGTAGCTTTTTCTGAGGCCTGGCATTTTCCTTTTCTAGTTAATTATTCATGGTTCATTGTCAAAACAGGCTGCCACTAACTCCTTTGTATATTGGGCTTGGGGTTGCTGCAGTATGTTTTTTGTTTCGCCATATTCGATCGTTTTTCCTTCCTTCATTACAAGGACATGATGGCAAAGTGCTTTTATAACTCTTAAATCATGACTAATAAAAATAAAAGTTAAGCTTTGTTCAATTTGAAGTTTTCTTAAAAGAATAATAATTCTTTTTTGCGTTGAGACATCGAGTGCTGAAGTTGGTTCATCTAAGATGACCACTTCCGGTTTTAATGCAAGTGCTCTGGCGATGGCAATACGTTGACGTTGCCCACCGGATAATTCATGAGGATAACGTTCTTTAAAACTTGCATCTAATTCAACTTGATTTAATGCGTTGATAATCGTTTGATTAAGTTGCTGTAGATCTATTTGTTTGTGGTGAGCTTGAATGCCTTCGGCGATAATTTCACCTACGGATAATCGCGGATTAAGACTGCTAAATGGATCCTGGAATACAAATTGAATCTTTTGGCGCAGTGGCCTCATTTTTCTTTCATTCAGTAAATGTAGTGCATAGGGAGGAAGTTCTATTTCTCCAGTAGATGAAATTAAACGAAGAACCGCCAGAGCGAGAGTCGTTTTACCGGAGCCGCTTTCGCCAACAATACCAAGTGATGTGCCACGATCAACGCTTAAGTGAATAGAATTAAGAATCGTATGGTAGTCGATGGTCCGGCCAAAGAAATTGCTTCTGCCAGGAAATCGCACGCTCAGATTTTTAACGCTAAGGCCAACCTGCCCCGTATCGTCAACAACAGGCGCATCCATGGTTAGTTGGGAATCAAGTAATGAGCGTGTATACGGATGGTCAGGATGGGCTAATACGTGAGTTACAGCGCCTTCTTCAACAATTTTTCCGCCCTGCATCACCAAAACCCGGTCGCAGACATGTTTGACTATTTGTAAATCATGGGAAATAAATAACATTCCCATGTTTAATTCTTTTTGGAGTTTTTTGAGAAGTTCAAGTATTTGATTGCGTAGATGGACATCCAGTGCCGTGGTGGGTTCATCAGCAATTAATAATTGGGGATTGCAGGCAATCGCCATGGCGATAACCACGCGTTGCCGCTGGCCACCTGAACATTGGTGAGGAAAATCTCCGAGGCGATTATGGAAGGATTGCATTCCAACCATCGATAGCAAATCTTTAATTCGAGAATCCAGGGCTTTGCCCATTAGCCCTTCATGGGTGGAGAGCACTTCGCCTATTTGCTGACCAATCGTGTGCAGCGGATTGAGAGCTGTCATGGGCTCTTGGAAGATCATGCTGATATTTTTGCTGCGAATGCGCCTGAGCAGAGATGGTTTGGCGTCTAATAGTTCCTGGTTATTAAATACGATAGAACCTTGTGGATGAAAGGCTTTCGGATAGGGAAGTAGTTGCATAATCGAGAGGGCAGTCAATGATTTACCTGAACCGCTTTCGCCTACAATTCCCAAGGTTTCTCCGCGTTTTAGAGTAAAAGAAGCACTGCCAACTACGGTTTTGGCAATACCGCTACTGGTCTTAAAAGCAATAGATAAGTCTTTAACGGCTAACATTTCCATATGTAATCTCCCAATGTTCGTCAATGTACTTCTACAAAAAGGAAACTTCAAGATGTTAAGTGAAATCAATGAAATTTCACGTGGAAATCCTAAGTATATTTTGATTGCCATGCTGGACCTCTTCATATAACATGGGGGAAACCTGGTTATGTAGTCGTTATTTAAGGTACTGTTAGTTATGCGTCATATTCGTTTAAATGTGTCCTCCCCTTTAGCAAGAAGATTGGCAAAAAATTTCCTGCAATCAACCGCCTTAGGAATGGTTTCCTTGTCCGTTCTATCTTGTGGTGTGCACAGCTATACGTTTCAGTCGCCAATCAAATCAAATGAGAAGCCCAAAGCAGTGCAAAATGTTGATGTTGCAGATCGCAGGGTGCCACAATTAAATCCACAAGCAGGCCGTGCTAAGCCAACGTCACAATTTAAAGGTCCCATTCCGTATTTTGGAGTGGTTCCGTCGGCTAATAGTTCTGTTAATTCGGCGGCTCCACTTGGTATGCAGCCAGCAGGTATCCCCTCTAGTTTTGCTTCTCCGGCCATGCCAGGTTCAGCAATGGGTGGGGGATCACCCTTTAACACGAAGCCAAAAGGCCTAACGGATAGCAACATGGGCGGTATGGATGGGATGGGTGTTGGTTCATCTGCTTTTCCTTCAGGTAGTAGTCCTTACGATACTATAGGGCAATCTTCTTATCCAGCGCCTAATTATGCTAATCCTGGTCTTCAGGGATCTGGTACTGGGGCTTATCCTTCCTCGCCAAGCCAATCACCTTTTCCTAGTAATGGTAATAATACGGATATGAACGGTTCATCAGCCTTTGCTTCACCATATGGAGCTGGTGGAACTTATCCACTTGAAGGTGTACCTGGAGGTTCCAGTAGTATCAATTCAGGTAAATCAGATAATGCTCCTATTCCGCTTATGCCGTCGATGGGGGCAGCAGGGGCTTCTTCTGCTGGGACATCGAGTATGTTCCCACCTGCAGATGGGGGGTATAATGGTGGTTCGCAATCAATGATGAATTCAGCTCCTCCGTTTTCCGGATCGACAGGATATCCAATGGATGCTCAATCTCCATTTGGTGCAGCTCCTGGGATGAGTCCAACAGGACAGGGAAATCCTGCCGCGATGGGGCAAATGTCGAATGATTTCAATCCTTATGGTGCCGGTACTGGTAGTATGGGTGGAGCTTCTTTGAGCAATTCAGGTATCCAACCTGACAACATGGCGTATCCTGCTTCTCCAATGTCAGCGTCTTCTTCTGGGGCTGATTATGGTAATACTTCTGGGCCTAGCTACGGTAAAAATGCTGTATCGCGTTCAGCCGCTAAAGAGCCTGAGCAATCGTGGGTAGGTAAAACATGGAATAAAGTATGGCCGTGGGGCAGTCATGACTCAGGGGCTTCGGCGATGCCAGGTTCACAACAAAAACCACCGATGCCGCCAATGCCGGGCTATGGTGCCACTAATGCTAATGCACCTTGGTCTGCAGATTCATCTGGTTTGCAATCGGGTGGGCAAGGTGCTGGGATGATGTCTCCGTACAGTGCACAAGGTGGCATGTTTCAACAACCACCGATGGGTGATCCTATGGGACAACCATTGGCACCGCAGGGGATGATGGCTCCTTCTACTTATCCATCAGGAACCGGTTCGTATGCTGAACCTACTGGTCCAGAACCCTATACTCCGTTACTTTCAGGTGGCTACCCGACGTTAAATTCTGTTCCTCCTAAACCTAATTTTGGTAGTCCGCAGTTAGGCCAGGTTAATATGATGGCGAAGGAATTGGAACAAGACAGGCAAAATGCGATGCAGCAACAGCAATTGTTGCAACAGGGGTATTATCCTGCGCAGCAACAACCGTCTCAACCGTTGCAAGCTCCAGCTAATCAATCTGGAAAATCAACCTCTCAACAATTCAATCAATCCAATCAGGGTTCCGGAGGTTCGGCGTATTCGCCTAATTATCAAGCAGATCCTTCCGCTCAGTTTCCAAACCATTCTAATTCTCAGCCTTACACCGGTTTAATGCGTAGCCTTGAACCGATGGCCCCGCCTGAAAATTATCCATTGCCAGGACGGGAACCTTCACTTTCGCAAATGGTTGATGGTAATGTTAAGCCAGCCGTTGCCAGTGCATCTCAGGCCAAGTCTCAACCTCAAGCGCAGCCGCAACAGGCTTCTGCAAAGCAAACTCAGGCTCCGGTGCAGTATCAGTCACAGTACCAGGCGCAGGTACAACAACCTTCAAATCAACAGCCGCAAGCGCAAATTCAGCAACCTCTGCAGCAAATACAGGCTCAGGGAGCGCAACCTTGGCAACCGAGTGCGGTTAATGCCCCACAACAACCCGTTCCTTATGTTCCTTCGGCCAGTTATCTGGTAACCCCTCAGCAGGAACAAAATCTAGCGGAAGCCTTGGCTAAATACAGCCAGGAAATGGATGGTAAGCAGGCTCAGCCACAACAGGCTCAGGCTCAGCAAATTCAACAGCCACAACAACCGCAACAGTCAAAACAGGCTCAATCTGGTTCGCAGTTCCAAATGCAGTATCAGCCTCAGCCGCAGGTTCGTCAACAACCGCAAGTGATTCAAGCGCAGGCCAAAACAAATATGGAACCATTGGCTTCTTCGCCGCAGGCTCAGGCAAGAGCAAACGCACCTTCTGTTTCACAGCTTGAGCCCAGTGCTCCTCCGGTCAATTATCCTTACGGTCAGAATGTTCAGGGGCAGTCTTCCTATACCAATTCAGGTGGTCAGCCTAACAATTATCCTGCTGCCCAACCGATGATGCAGTATAATGGACAGCAGGCTCCGGCTTCACAAGGATTTGCGCCTTCGCGTTATGGTAATAACGAAACGTATTATCAGCCAAGCCGTTATGGAACGTCAATCTCAGGAAACTAATTACCCACTAATGTTTTTTTAACCTTCAGATAGGTCTCTTATGGAAACCGATTTTTACCGCGTTGGGCTGCTGCCCCCTTATGTTTTAGCCGAAGTTAACCGCATGAAGGCTAAAGCGCGAGCGGAAGGAAGAGACATTATTGATCTGGGGATGGGTAATCCTGATTCGCCTCCGCCTCCGCACGTGATCCAGAAGCTGATTGAAACGGCTAAAAACCCCGATGTTCATGGCTATTCTTTATCTCGCGGTATTCCTGGATTGCGTAAGGCTCAATGCGCTTACTATAAACGGCGTTTTAATGTTGATCTTGATCCTGAAACCGAGATTATTACTACCATGGGATCGAAGGAAGGACTTGCCAACCTGGCAACAGCCATCACGCGCCCTGGTGATGTTATCATGGTGCCAAGCCCTAGTTATCCAATCCATCCGTATGGATTTGTCATTGCCGGTGGTTCGATTTGTTATTTGCCGCGTTTTACGGGCCAAAAATTAATTGATCAAATCAGTGATGCGGTTGCTAATACGTCTCCCCGCCCGAAGGTATTGATTTTGAATTATCCGTGTAATCCAACAACGGAAACGGTAACCCTTGATTTCTATGAAGAGATTGTTGATTTTTGCCGCTATCATGAGATTTATATTCTATCGGATCTAGCCTATTGTGAAATTTATTTTGATGGTAATCCGCCGCCTTCGGTGTTGCAGGTAAAAGGTGCTAAAGATATCACGGTTGAGTTTACCAGTTTAAGTAAAACCTATTCTATGGCTGGTTGGCGGGTAGGGTTTGCCGCGGGTAATAAAAATCTCATTTACGCACTGGGACGGATTAAGTCGTATCTTGATTATGGTTCGTTTACGCCAGTGCAGGTAGCAGCGACTACGGCTATTAATGGTCCTCAGGATTGCATTGAGGAATATCGGCAAATTTATAAATCGCGCAGTGATATCCTGGTTAAAGGACTCAATGAGGCTGGATGGAATATTGAACCAACTAAATCGACTATGTTTACCTGGACACCCATTCCTAAGGAATTCAATCACATGGGAGCATTGGAATTTTCTAAATTAATGCTAGAGGAAGCCAATGTTGCTGTTGCTCCTGGAACGGGTTTTGGAAAGGAAGGCGAGGGATATTTGCGAATTGGGATGGTTGAAAATAAGCATCGGATGCGTCAAGCAATGCGTAATATTAAACAATTTATGAGAAAGCACGGCGTTCAAACCACCGACAATACAGACAGCAAGGAGAGCGTAGAGTGAAATCGATCGTTAAAGTAGGAATTGCTGGATTAGGTACGGTAGGCAGTGGTGTTGCCAAGTTATTGGTTGCTAATGCCGATGTTGTTGAGGCGCGTACAGGTACTGCTATTAAAGTGGTTGCTGTTTCTGCGCGCAGGCAAGTCTCCCGCGGTTTTGATATGGACGGCATTCGTTGGTATGAAGATGCCCGCGATTTAGCCAAAGATCCCGAAGTTGATATTGTCGTAGAAGTTATTGGCGGCTCGGAAGGAATTGCCAAAGAGGTATGCGAACTGGCGCTTAAGCAGGGAAAGCATGTCGTCACTGCCAACAAAGCACTGATTGCCCATCATGGGATTGAATTAGCGACGTTAGCGGAATCACAAAGAAAAGTATTGGCGTTTGAAGCTGCGGTAGCGGGTGGTATCCCTATCCTGAAGATGTTAAAGGAAGGTCTAGCTGCCAATCGATTTTCACGCGTGGCAGGTATTTTAAATGGTACTGGCAATTATATTCTCACCACGATGCAGCAAACTGGTAAAGATTTTGAAGTTGTTCTTAAAGAAGCGCAGGATTTAGGTTATGCCGAGGCTGATCCAAGTTTTGATGTCGATGGTATCGATGCCGCTCATAAATTAGCCATTCTGGCTTCGCTGGCATTTGGTACAAAGATTGCCTTTGACGAGGTGTATATTGAAGGTATCCGCCATATTAATAGTGATGACATACGTTACGCGGAAGAGCTTGGTATGAAAATCAAATTACTAGGTATTTGCCAGTATGATGGTTCATCGTTGCGACAAAGTGTTTACCCTTGTCTGGTTTCATTGGCACACCCAATCGCCAAAGTTGATGGTGTGTTTAATGCCGTTGAAGTGGAAGGCGATCCTGTGGGTAAAATGATGATCCAGGGACGTGGTGCAGGTGAGGGGCCCACTGCATCAGCTGTAGTAGCAGATATTGTTGACATTGCCTCCTTACGCAGAACCTATCCGTTTGGTATGGCGCTTAGCCAGTTGCATGATCCTAAACATTTAAGCCAGGATGATTACGAAGGTTCTTTTTATGTGAGATTAAGGGTGCAGGATAGCAAGGGTGTCGTTGCTGATGTAACGCGTATTTTGAGCCAGTTTAATATCTCTATTGATTCTTTCAGCCAGAAAGCACACCAGGATCCACATGCGGTGAAGGTTATGCTTTCAACGCATCGAACCACCGAGAATAATTTAAAAGAAGCCCTCGCTGCAATTAAGTCGCTCTCCTCAGTTATTTCTGAACCGGTGATGATTCGCATTGCAGCTGTTTAAATAAGATGGTTAAATATGATTTTAAAGATTCTGCTGCCATGGTATAATGGGCGGAATTTTCTTAATTGTTAATGGGGTTTTATGCCAACCAAAAAGAATACTAAAATTAAAACGGAAACACATGAGCTATTAACGCTTGACCGCAATTTTGCGCTCGAAGCCGTACGCGTTACTGAGGCTGCTGCGCTTGCATCATCCACATGGATTGGCTTAGGTGATGAGAAGGCTGCCGATCAGGCTGCGGTGAATGCGATGCGTCGTGCACTCAATATTATGGATATGGATGGTACAGTCGTGATTGGTGAAGGCGAACGCGATAAGGCGCCCATGCTGTATATCGGCGAAAAAGTAGGTACAGGTAATGGCCCACATATTGATATCGCCCTAGATCCGTTAGAAGGAACCACTATTTGTGCAACGGGTGGCCCCAATTCGTTAGCAGTTATTGCGATGGCTGAAGGGGGGAATTTTCTTCATGCTCCCGATGTCTACATGGATAAAATTGCTGTAGGTGGTGGATTGCCAGATGGCATTATCGATTTGGATAAAACACCAGAACAGAATCTTAAAAATATTGCCAAAGCAAAATCGTGCAAAGTATCCGATTTAACGGTGGTTATTTTGGAGCGTGAGCGTCATCAGGATCTCATTTCGCGCGTACGTAAGGCCGGTGCTAGAATTCATTTGATTGGCGATGGTGATGTTGCAGGAGTTATTGCAACCGCCACCCCAGAAACAGGTGTTGATGTTTACATGGGGATTGGTGGGGCACCTGAAGGGGTATTAGCGGCTGCGGCACTGCGTTGTATCGGTGGACAGATGTGTGGACGTTTATTGTTTAAAGAAAAAGAACAGAAAGAACGTGCTAAACGCATGGGCATTACCGATTTTAACCGCACCTATAGCGTCAACGAAATGGCCAAAGGGGATGTGATGTTTGCCGCAACCGGTGTTACCAATGGATCGATGCTCAAAGGCGTTAAACGCTATAAAGGAGGTGCATTTACCCATTCGATGGTTATGCGCTCTAAAACAGGTACTGTCCGATTTGTGGAAACCCTGCATAATTTCACCCAAAAAGGTGGATGGGATCCTGGTAACGAATAATTTTAATTGAGTGATTTTACTATGTCTCATCCTGTTTCGCCTTTAAAGCCAACCACAATGCCAAAACTTCCAGTCGTTCCTGGGGTGTTGATAGCGATGTCAAACACGGGTATGCGTTATAAAGGTCGTGATGATTTACTTTATATGGAATTTATTCCGGGCACACAATCTGCGGGTGTGTTTACATTATCGCATACCGCAAGTGCATGTGTGTTGTGGGGGCGTGAAATCCTTCCTGAAAAGGAAGTCAGAGCTCATGTAGTGGTAGCAGGAATTTCTAATGTATTTAATGGCGAAGCGGGTATGCGTTCGGTTCATGCCATCACGCATAAAGTAGCTGCGGATTTAGAATGTTCACAGCGGCATGTGCAGTTTTCTGCAACCGGTATTATTGGTGTCCCTCTGCCTGATGATAAAATTCTAAAGACACTTTCTTCTATTCGTTTACATTTAAAGGAAGATGCCTGGGAACAGGCAACGTATGCCATCAATACAACCGACACATTTGCTAAATGGTCAACGCGTAGTGCGGTCATTGACGGCAAGAAGGTGGTGATTAATGGTATTATCAAAGGATCGGGCATGGTGGAACCCAATATGGCGACCATGCTGGGTTATATCGCCACCGATGCTGCTATTCCAGCTCATATTCTACAGGAATTATTGAATGAATATGTCGATGTGTCGTTTAATGCCATTACCGTGGACAGCGATACCTCTACCAGTGATACCATCATGCTCTTTGCTACGGGCAGTGCTGGAAATAAACAACCATCTTCAACACAGGATGTTTTACTAAATGATTTTAAAGTGGCGCTGCGTGAAGTCTGTATTGAGCTTGCCCAACTGGTCGTGAAAGATGGAGAAGGTGCTACCAAGTTTATAACAATTGAGGTGACTGGTGCTGAAAATCATAGGGAAGCCAAAATAATTGGCAAGTCAGTTGCCAATTCTCCTTTGGTGAAAACCGCTATTGCCGGTGAAGATGCGAATTGGGGACGGATCGCCGCAGCCGTAGGTAAAGCCAGCGCGCATATTGATCAACGGTCTCTGTCAATTGGTGTTGGTGGTATCTGGATGGCAAGGAATGGCCAATTAAATCCTGACTATCGAGAAGCTGATGTGGTGCCGTTGATGAAAAGAAATGATATTACCATCCAGATTGATTTAGGATTAGGTAACGGTAACGCCACGGTATGGACCTGTGATCTAACAGAGTGCTATATTCGTATCAATGCAGATTATCGGAGTTAAAGAGATGGCATTTGATGTTTTTTGCCCGGAAAGGCAACCTGGTGCAGTCATCGATACCGATAAGACAGCGATCTTGCCTGGTGTATGTGTAGTAGCTATTGCGCTGTTAGATAAGGATAACCGAGTTCTTTTAGCTCAACGGCCTGAAGGAAAACAGATGGCTGGCTTATGGGAATTTGCCGGGGGCAAGCTGGAACCTGGTGAAACGCCCGAAGCCTGTATTATCCGTGAATTGAAAGAAGAGCTTGATGTGGATACCAGTGCAAGCTGCTTGTCGCCGTTTACGTTTACGACCCATATTTATGGTACGACCCCTTTTCTGATTTTGCTTTACCTTTGCCGACGATGGCAAGGAATACCCGTTCCTAAAGAGGGGCAGAATCTCGTCTGGGTAAAACCACAACTCTATAACCAGTACCCCATGCCTGAGGCTAATGTGCCGTTGATGGCTATGTTGCGGGATTTATTGGTTTAATTGTGATTTAACATTAAACCCCTTGCCGTAATGTGGGGCAGTGACCATGTGCACAATGCTTCTTTGCTTCAGCGATCCGATGTCTCTATCATGTAATAGCGTATACCAATACCATTCAATATCATGACACTATTAAATGCGTCATCGATGTTAAGGAAGCGATTCTTCCTTTTTCCTTAAGCAACACTGTATTGCACTTTGATACGACGCTGAATATCAATGGCACGCCATCGTTCTCTATATCTGGGGGTGGGGGGCGTTAATGTGAGCTTTTAGCGATTCCTTTTGTGTTTCTGTCAATCTGTGGAGACGGGCAGGATGTTCTGCATTTCAAAAAATCATTGAGCTCGGTATTGCTTGGCGAGCCAAAGCATGTCAATAACGTGGCATCGCGATCATTATCTTTCTATTTTGGATTTTATTCAAGCAAAAAATTACAATATATTAAAAAACAAATAAAATATAATACATATTTATGTAACAATAAAGTAAAAATTAGCAAGATATTAATAGAATTTGTGTTAAATTGTATTTAATACCCATATTGTAAGTGGGCGTTAAATGCAAAATAATTGAACAAATTTAGAGATAAGAAAATGCGCAGCAGATCCAGTGTTACCTCACAAAAAAACGAGCTAATGCTCGAAAATTCAACCAAAATCTTTCGTTGGTCTGTGGTGAAGCGAAATAAGACAATCTTGAACTTGTGCAGTAGTGCGTTTGTGTGCGCTTTGGCCTTCACAACATGGGGTTCCGTTTTTGCTGCTCCTACTGGTGGGGAAGTTGTTCAAGGAAGTGGAGCTATTGTTCAGCAGGGATCTAATACCAATATTACCCAGGATACGCAGCGGCTTGATATTAACTGGCAGGATTTCTCAACCAATGTAGGGGAAGCTGTTAATTTCTATCAACCCAATGGTTCGGCCATTGCCATTAATAGGGTGATAGGTGGAGTACCTAGTGAATTACGTGGAGCGCTGAATGCCAATGGCCAGGTGGTTATATTAAATAGTTCAGGGATTACCTTTTATGGTACGTCCCAAGTGAATGTGGGTGCTTTATTGGCGTCGACTGCGATGAATATAACCGGTGCTGATGGACAATACCAATTACAGGGTACAGGTGAAGGACAGGTTATTAACCATGGTTCTATTGAGGTTTCTCAAGGTGGATTCGCCGTATTGGCAGGTCCTTATGTTGAAAATACAGGTTTAATTAAAGCCAACCTCGGACAAGTGCACTTGGCATCGACCAATAATATGAGTGTGGATTTGCGTGGTGATAATTTGATTACCTATGGCGTTTCCCATGAAAATTTGAATAAATTAGGCGTTGTTAATACGGGTACATTGCAGGCATACTCTGGCCAGGTGCTTGTAGCGGCTAAATTAGCGTCTGATATCGCCGAATCGGTTGTTAACATGAATGGCGTAGTCGACGCCAATGCGTTTGGTAATGGTTATAATGCGGGTTCAGTCTTTATAACATCGGTTGGTGATATCAATCAAAATGGCCAGATTCAAGCCAATGCTGGAACCAATGGCAGTGGTGGAACTGTTTATACGAAAGCAGATAAAGCCAATCATTTTTCATCCCCTGCACGGATTGAAGCAAAAGGGGGAACGGTCAGCGGGAATGGCGGTACTGTTGAGATTAGCGGGAACTCTGTTTCTTTGAATGGGGTTGTTGATGCTCATGCTGTCAATGGCACGGGCGGTAGTTTAATTATAGACCCAACGACTATGACCATCCGCAATGGTTCGGGCGTAGCGGCTTCCAATGAAATTTATGAAAATTTCATTGAAACACAATCACAAGGTGGCACCAATGTACTCATTCAAGCGGATAACGTGATTACGATGCAGAACATAACTGATAATGTGGTGCAGGGAGGTAGTGGTAATATTACGTTACAGACCTTAAATCCAGGCGGATCGATTACGTTCCAGGATGCTGCTGATACACTCGCAACAACAAGTGGTGATCTTACATTAACAGCCGGAAGCGGTGGTGTTAATATTGGAAATCTTAGGACAGGCGGAGCGGGTGTTATTAATCCCGGTGATATAGCCATCAGTACGACGGGTGGGGGGAACATCAATGTCGGTTCACTGAATGTTTCAGCCTCAGGCGCTATAGTAGGCGTAAATACTGTAACGGTGAGTGCTAATTCTAGCGGGGCATTAACAATTAATGGCGATATTAATGTGAATGCAAACGTCACGGCACCAACTGGTGGAACGTTTAACACCTCTGTTGATTTAGATGCGGTAAATGTGATAACCATGGCGGGTAATACCACGATTGATAATACGGTAGCCACAACGACTGGTGATGGAGACTCGATTGTTAATTTAACGATTACGAATACTGGGGTTGGAAAAGATATCAATATTAATGGTGATATTACGGCTAAGTCTCATTATACACTTGTAAATGCAGTCAGTAATACAGGATCTGCTGTATCCAATGTTGATATCGATAGCGCCCATAATATAAACGTCAAAAATATGACAGTTCAGGCCATCTATGATTATTTAGGAGTAACAGGACTGAATAATACACTTACCAACGCACAATTAAATGTTGAAGCACATGGCGCCGATGGTGATTTTGTAATGAATGGTGATGTCAATGTGTTGTCTAAAATTAATGCAATGCAATTTATGACCTCCTATGCCGATGCACAATTACTTGCTGGGCGGAATATGACGCTCAATGGCAATATAAATGTGATTGGTTCTGTGTTGCCTGTGGTTGTCAATTTTACAGATACGACAACTATCGATTCATTACTTGAGGTTGAGGCAGGACTTTCGGCTATTGGTAATTTAGTCCATACAGGTAATAGTTTAGTATCTGCTACCACAAGTAAACTAGGGGATACTACACAAGGTAGCATCAATGCTGTTGGTGCATTTCTATCTTCGGGTAATACAACAATTAATGGCAATCAAACGGTTGATGTTTCCACTACAGTAAGCTCTAACTCGGGAGTTGAACGAAATTACGCTGAGCTTTATAATTTAGCAGGAAATACTATTAATAACCGCAGTTTCTTTGAAACCTATATGTCGCCTGTTTTTCTAAGTGGAATTGCCACGGTTAAGGCTGCTTTAACAACCATGCCTTCAGGTATTCTTAATATCAATGGTGATACCACTATTAAAAAAGTTTCCACTAGTTTTATTGGAGACGTAGATTCATTTATTCATGATGAGTTGGATTCTTATAAAATGTATTTCACGGCACCGGACAGCATAACAATGAATGGTAATACGACTTATGATGTAAATATCATTGAGCCAGCATACGGTAGTACAGGGGGTAATATTTTTAATTTTCTAATGGATAATACAAAATCAGTGGTGGTTAATGGGAATATTAATGCCACTATTAATGCTATTTTAGGTGCAGATAATGCTATTCTAGGTGATGTTAAAATCATCGCTGATGATATTGAAATCAATGGCGATGTTATTCAAAACATTAATATAATCTCCGGCATAGGGAATCCTTCTGCATTTTTCCTTAGTTTTTCTCATTTTATTAATACGGTGACGGAACTTACTGCAGCAAATAATCTTACTATTCACGGTGATATTAATTCCATAAGTAGTGCTGGTGATTTGAGTAGCCGTCATACAAACCTGTCTAATTATGATATTGATTTAGCCAGTAAAATAATAATGGCGGCAACAAATGGAAATTTAGTTTTGGATGGTGATACTCATAATGAAATGAATGCAGATGATCCTCTTGCAAATTCAATAAATATAGATGGATTGACTAGCATTATTGCCAGTGTTGGAAGCTTGAATTTCGTCAATGATTTATCGGCTCCACGAGTGAGGGCAGATACTTTTATGTTAGAACAATTTGTCTCAGGTGTTAATAATAGTGGTGATAACACCAAAAAAACATCGTTGATTATACAAGGCCAGTCGGTTATTTTCGGCCCAATCACTCCAGCTCCTGGTGATACTGGTGTTCCTCCGCTGCCTGGCGATCCAACAGGCGGATGTGGCAGTTTTAATGCCAATAATGGACAAGTTGATTTCTTAGCCGGGGCAAGTAGTTGCGGTAGTACGCCTCCAGATGGTGGCACACCTCCGAATGGTGGCACACCTCCGAATGGTGGCACACCTCCAGATGGTGGCACACCTCCGAATGGTGGCACACCTCCAAATGGTGGCACACCTCCAGATGGTGGCACACCCCAAATGGTGGCACCCCTCCAGATGGTGGCACACCTCCAAATGGTGGCACACCTCCAGATGGTGGCACACCTCCAAATGGTGGCACACCTCCAGATGGTGGCACACCTCCAGATGGTGGCACACCTCCAGATGGTGGCACACCTCCAAATGGTGGCACACCTCCAAATGGTGGCACACCTCCAGATGGTGGCACACCTCCAGATGGTGGCACACCTCCAGATGGTGGCACACCTCCAAATGGTGGCACACCTCCAAATGGTGGCACACCTCCAGATGGCGGCACACCTCCGAATGGTGGCACACCTCCAGATGGTGGCACACCTCCAAATGGTGGCACACCTCCAGATGGTGGCACACCTCCGAATGGTGGCACACCTCCGAATGGTGGCACACCTCCAGATGGTGGCACACCTCCGAATGGTGGCACACCTCCGAATGGTGGCACACCTCCAGATGGTGGCACACCTCCAAATGGTGGCACACCTCCAGATGGTGGCACACCTCCAAATGGTGGCACACCTCCAGATGGTGGCACACCTCCAAATGGTGGCACACCTCCGAATGGTGGCACACCTCCGAATGGTGGCACACCTCCGAATGGTGGCACACCTCCAAATGGTGGCACACCTCCAAATGGTGGCACACCTCCAAATGGTGGCACACCTCCAGATGGTGGCACACCTCCGAATGGTGGCACACCTCCAAATGGTGGCACACCTCCAGATGGTGGCACACCTCCAGATGGTGGCAGACACCTCCGAATGGTGGCACACCTCCGAATGGTGGCACACCTCCGAATGGTGGCACACCTCGAATGGGGCACACCTCCGAATGGTGGCACACCTCCAAATGGTGGCACACCTCCAAATGGTGGCACACCTCCAAATGGTGGCACACCTCCAGATGGTGGCACACCTCCGAATGGTGGCACACCTCCAAATGGTGGCACACCTCCAGATGGTGGCACACCTCCGAATGGTGGCACACCTCCAAATGGTGGCACACCTCCAAATGGTGGCACACCTCCAAATGGTGGCACACCTCCAAATGGTGGCACACCTCCAAATGGTGGCACACCTCCGAATGGTGGCACACCTCCGAATGGTGGCACACCTCCAAATGGTGGCACACCTCCAAATGGTGGCACACCTCCGAATGGCGGAACACCTCCGAATGGTTGTACTCTTCTTAGTGGTGGTATACTTCCTGATGGTTGTACGCTTCCAAATGGTGGCACACCTCCAAACGGCGGCACACCTCCAAATGGTGGCACACCTCCAAACGGCGGCACACCTCCAAATGGTGGCACACCTCCAAACGGCGGCACACCTCCAAATGGTGGCACACCTCCAAACGGTGGCACACCTCCAAACGGCGTCACACCTCCGAATGGTGGCACATCTCCAAATGGTGGCACACCTCCGAATGGTGGCACACCTCCGAATGGTGGCACACTTCCAAATGGTGTAACCCCTCCGAATGGTGGAACACCTCCAAAAGGTGGCACACTTCCAAATGGCGGCGATGGGTCAATGGGTGATGGATCAAGGTATTGTGATAATGCTGATTTACTCGAGAACAGACACGGCTGTCCTGTACCACTTAAGGATCCTACCGAAAAGCATCAAAAAGGTAAAACGAAGACTTATCAAGGAGGCAATGTAAATAATAGGACGCATCATGAATTTACTCCACGAAGGACTAAATATGATTCAGGGATCAGAATTCAACCAGATTCATTCTGTGATGATGTAAACTGCGAAGATAATAGTGTCGTAAAATAAGAAATAGGGGGTTAAATGGCCTGTTCCAAAATGAAGTGCAACACCTTATGATGTTTTTTGTCAAAACAGATAATCAAATAGGTGTTGCACTTCATTTTAGAACAGGCCGCCGGCTGTCCCACAATTTTGGAATATTGTCCGACCACTGGACTCTTTAAACCGGCGTTTTGAGCAACAAAATGCTGTGAAAGAAAAGCTTTTATCTTCGTATCGATTTGAGCCGCGTCTTGGTAACAAAGCAGCAAAGGTAAACGTGCTTAATTAAGGAACGTAAATTCACTGCATTGGCTTATTTATTTTTTTCGACATCTGTGCCTTTATGAACAGAATCAGGTGCCGCATCCTTTTCAACGGGGGTTGCCCAATTGCGTTTATTGTGTTTAGACGAGCCACCTGTGGACTGTGTGGTGACGTTGGATGGTTGTTTTCCTGTATCGGCCAGCGTATTTGAAGTTGAGATAACTTCAGGCTTTAAACTCGGTTTAAGAGCAGAAATTGCTTCAGCCTGATGAGGCTCTGTAGAATCTTGTTCATTACCACGTTGTTCTTTTGGCTTCGATGGATGTTTATTCGAAGCATGCTGGTTATTTATGGTGCTTTTAACCGCAACGTTAGCTGAGTTAGACGAGGGTTGTTTTGAAGATATTTTCGGATCTGATTTTATCGTTGTCTCTTTACCTTTTGGGGCCGCATCAGCAGGTGAATCTATGGCAGCGTTTGCCGATGTTTCTTTTTTAGTGCTGTCTGGGAAAGGGCTGTCGGAGATAGACGTTGTTCGATTGTGTTCCATCATCATATAAGGATTGCCTAGCGGAACCACAGCCAATTGATAATGATTAGGTCCAGCTGATGTTTCAATATGGCTCATCTGTTGAATCGTGGTAACTGCTGATGGTGCGGGAAGTGGCCTGATGTGATTGTTGGCAGATGTGCTCGCTTTGGGTGAATCCACTAATCCCCAATAACGTGATGCGAGTATTTTGGCATCCTCTGGGTGACGTTCAAAATAATCCCTGAGTGTTGATGGTGTTTCTTTCATCATGTAGCTTAACGCTACTGGGTTGTGATCCATTGCATAACTAATTACCTGATCCATTGGTTCGTTTCCGCTGTATTGAGACGCCAGAGCTGTTGTTGAGACCAATGTTAATGCAAGCGTGGTGGCAATAAGACGTGTAAGCATAGCAAGATTCCCCATAAATTATAATCATCCCCTGATAATGACTATAACATAAAAGAAAAATGCCTAGCAAGTTAAATGTTTTGGCTTTGCTAATTTCAACCATACATAAATGAGCAAGCGAGTAAATGTAATGGCTGTAAACAGTGAACAAATCAAGCCGATGGATAACGTAACTCCGAACCCTTTGATAGGGCCGTTACCCAACGTAAATAGCAGAAACGCAGCCAGCAATGCGGTGAGGTGCGCATCGATAATCGTACCAAAGGCATGTTTAAACCCTCTATCAATACTGGCAATAACGGAGCTGCCCTTGCGGATTTCTTCTTTGATGCGTTCAAATATTAACACGTTGGCATCCACAGTCATACCAAGGCTTAGGGCAATACCGGCAATACCTGGTAGAGTTAAGGTGGCCTGGAGTACAGAAAGGCCTGCCATCAACAAGATTAAGTTCACCAGCAATGCAATACTGGCAATAATACCAAATAATCCATAGAGGCAGGAAATAAAGACAATAATAAAACAGACACCAACAATCGCTGAGAATTTTCCAGCTGCAATAGAATCATTACCAAGGCTAGGGCCTACGGTACGTTCTTCAACAATATGTAACGGCGCAGGTAACGCACCGGCTCGTAACAGAAGTGCTAATTCTTCTGCGGATTCAATGGTGAAATTTCCGGTAATAATGCCGCTTCCACCTAAAATGGCGGACTGGATTACGGGAGCTGTTATGATTTTATCATCCAGTACAACTGCAAAAGCCTTACCGATATTCTCACGGGTGACTTCCGCAAATTTTTGTGCACCTGCCTGGTTAAATGTAAAACTAACAACAGCTTGTCCCTGACTGTAGGTAGATGAAGCATTGGTTAACATATCACCCGATAAAAGAGACTGCCGTTTGATGGCAAGCTTATGGTTTTCACGATGGCTATCCTCAAGTGGCAGAACTTGAGTATCAAGTGGAATTCGACCTTGGGCAATATCGGAAGGACTGACATGTGCATCGACCATGTGGAACGTCAGTTTAGCCGTCTTACCAAGGATCGATTTTATTTGTTCTGGATTTTCAACACCTGGCATTTGCAACAGGATGCGATTTTCACCTTGTTGTTGGATATCCGGTTCCTTGGTTCCGGTTTCATCGATACGACGGCGGATAATTTCGATCGATTGGCCAATAACTTGTTTGGCAATTTGTGTTTGTTGTGCTGGACTTAATGAAGCAACCACCGTACCGTTGTTAACATCAAGGGTGAGTTGAGAATTTACATCGAGCAATCCCTTTTTCACCGCATCAATATCATCCGTGCGCAGGATATCTAAGGTAACGGATGAAGCATTATGCTTCAGGTTTTTATAACCTATATGACTTTTGCGCAGATTTTGCCTGACAGAGTCTTCAAGGAATGACATTTGTTCATTAAAGTAAGTGCCTGTATCGACTTCGAGTAATAAATAAGAACCGCCTCTTAAATCCAAACCCAAGTTTATAGAGGGTCCCCTTAACCAGCTTGGAATATACCCCACAGCCGAGACTGGAAGCATACTTGGAAGCGCAAGAATACTACCTCCAAGAACAACAAAAAGAATAATTAAATTTTCCAACGGTTTAATCCAAGCATAAAGGGAACACTCTTATAGGAATAGGGATTGATTAAGATGCAGCAGGATTGTCAATCTCAGATTTTTCGTTGTCTGAAGATTTATTTTCAACTGCTTTTTCTTCCTTAGTAGAGGTGTTTTTGGCCTGTTGAGCATCTGGATTAAATTTACTGGTCACAAAAGATTGAAGGATTTTGATTTTAACCTGCGGGGCAATTTCAATGATGAAGGTTTGATCGCTCGGTTCTACTTTCGCAATGGTGGCAATGATACCACTATTGGTGACTACTTTGTCTCCTTTTTGCAAGGCAGCAACCAATTCGCGCTGTTCTTTGCTTTTTTTCATTTGCGGGCGAATCAGGAGAAAATAGAAAATAGCGACCAACGCAACGATCTGAAAAATCGAACTCGGAATTCCACCGATTGTAGCGTTTGGATCTGTGACTGCTGGGGCCGCCTGGGCAAATGCATCTGCGATAAATAGCATGGTTCCTCCATTGGAAATAGAAATGTTATAACGCCCGGATTATAAAGTGATATTGCAAAGATGGAATCTTTTTTTTGGTTTATGTTAAAAAAACATGTAACAAGCCTATTGCATTCTTTTGGTGAGACGGCTAAAACCTTCCGTATAAGTGTATCATAAGGAGAGTTAAGATGGTTGATATTATCGATGTATTTGCACGTGAAATTCTAGACAGCCGAGGTAATCCAACAATTGAAGTTGATGTTGAGTTGGAAGATGGGTCCATAGGCCGGGCCGCGGTTCCCAGTGGTGCCTCAACCGGCAAAAAAGAAGCCAATGAATTACGTGATAAAGAAGATCGTTATGGTGGTAAAGGTGTCCAGCGTGCCGTCGAACATGTATGTATCGACATTGCTAACGCGATTACCGGGATGGATGCAACTAATCAACGCGAAATTGATTTAAGTCTGATTGAGTTGGACGGTACTGAAACTAAATCAAAACTGGGTGCAAATGCTATCCTCGGGGTATCGTTGGCGACGGCTAAGGCGGCGGCTCTCAGTGTTGATTTACCACTATACCGTTATATTGGAGGGCTATCAGCGCATATTTTGCCAATACCGATGATGAATATTATTAATGGTGGTGCACATGCTGATAATCCTATTGATATTCAGGAGTTTATGATCGTTCCTTCTGGGTTTGAAACATTTTCTGAAGCACTGCGTGGTGGTGTTGAAGTGTTCCATGCCTTAAAAGCCCTTCTGAAAGAAAATGGCCATATCACGGCTGTTGGTGATGAAGGTGGTTTTGCGCCTAATCTCAAAAGCGCGGATGAAGCTCTGGGGTTTATTATGAGAGCAATTGAAAAGGCCGGCTATCGTCCAGGCGAAGATATCATGATTGCTCTAGATGCTGCTGCTTCTGAATTTTATAAGCATGGTAAATACCATCTGGAAGGTGAGGGGAAAACCCTTGATGGCGGACAATTAACCAAATATTGGGAAGATTTAGTATCGCGCTTTCCGATTACGTCTATTGAAGATGGTATGGCTGAAGATGACCATGAAGGCTGGAAAATACTGACCCAATCGCTTGGAAATAAAATTCAGTTAGTGGGTGACGATTTGTTTGTGACAAACCCTGAAATCCTTTCCGAAGGAATTTCACAAGGGCTGGCGAACGCCTTGCTGGTTAAACCCAACCAGATTGGTACCTTAACAGAAACACTAACAGCTATCACCATTGCCCGGAGTGCTGGCTATGGTGCGATATTATCACATCGTTCTGGCGAAACCGAAGATACCACGATAGCCCATTTAGCGGTTGCCACTAATTGTGGTCAGATCAAAACCGGGTCGTTGTGCCGTTCGGATCGTTTAGCTAAATATAACGAACTGCTTCGAATTGAAGAGGAACTTGAAGATCATGCTGTTTATCCTGGTTTACTTAAAACCATGTTTAAACATGGGTAATGATTTGACTTAAGATAAGAAAAGGTTAATCTTTTATTCCTATTCTATAATTGTGTTCAGTAAGGATAATATGGTGCGACCGCGGCGTAAAAATAAGTCATTGCAGGTAGGATTAATGGTTCTCTACTTTTTAGGGGTAGGCTATTTTTCTTACCATGCATTAAGCGGTGATAGGGGAGCGCTGGCGATGGTCACACTTGGTCATCAACTGGATGAAGCCAAAGTTAAATTAGAAAAAACCAAAACGGAGCGTCAGCAGCTTGAGCACCGTGTATCATTATTGCGTCCTAATTCACTGGATCTTGATGTGTTGGATGAACAAACCCGCTCTCAACTAGGCCTAGCCAGAGATGACGAGATGGTCATTTTGTTGGATAAAGATAATTAGTTTATCTTAAATACTCTGTAGCAATAATTTCAAATGTTTGAGGAGTGATCCCCAAATGTTTAAAGCCAAGCGCGTGCTCGTCCACAATATTGTTATATTTAAGGAGCTCAACCTGATCATCGGTAAGGAGAGGATGAGGAAGCAATTTTAAGAACATCCCCATGGTTTTTGCTACGGTAAAAGGTATCGGTAACAATAATCTGTGACGATGTGTTTTTTCGAGGATAAACGTAAGAATGTGTTTAAATGAAACTTTATCAGGCCCGCCTAGTTCATAAATATTTCCTTGAGTCTCTGCATGTGTTGCGCAAAAGACAACGGCCTTGGCAATATCATCAACGTAAACTGGCTGAAAGAGTGTTTTGCCTCCGCCAATCAAGGGCAACATAGGTGATAAGGCAGATAGGCGCCCAAACAGATTAAAGAATTGATCTTCATGGCCAAACACAACGCTGGGGCGCAAAATAGTAGCTTTAGGAAACGCAGCAAGCACGGCCTTTTCACCATTTATTTTGCTTGAAGCATAGGCTGAGCTTATGGCGTGGTTAGCACCCAGTGCGGAAAGATGGATAAAAACAGGAATCGATAATTCACTCGCTACTTTAGCAATGGATTCAGGAATTTGGGAATGCATCTTTACAAAACGCTGTCTGCCTTTTTCATATAAAATGCCTGTGGCGTTAATGACGATATCACTGCCTCGGAGTGCATCACGCAGGACGGATTCGTTAGAGATATTGGCTGGGATAAGTTCAATTTGGCCAACGGTGCCGCATGTTTTTAAATAGTCCGATTTTTGTGGATTACGGCTGATGACTTTGATGCGTGCTCCTTGCTGTGCAAAAGCACGAACAATATAACTGCCAATAAAACCTGAGCCGCCAATGATGCTTACGATTTTGTTTGAACATGTCATGGGTAATCCTGAATGGTTTTTGTGTTGTCGTGATATAAAAAAAATAGTGCTCTTTGGCTTTCAAGTCAAAGTTTTTTCGTGGCTGCTTGACATTGAGGGTTTTATACCGTATTCGTTTGGGTCTGTTTTTATCGCATAATGCCCAGATGGCGGAATTGGTAGACGCGCTAGCTTCAGGTGCTAGTACTCACAAGGTGTGGAGGTTCGAGTCCTCTTCTGGGCACCATCCTGTGCTCCTATGAGTTTCGGGTGGCTAGCCACCTAAGAGTTGGGGTTTTAGCCAATACATAAAAAACTGCACTTGATTTTTCAATTAATCGTTTTTTCATAATTTGCCTTTATAGATGTAAGTGCGCTTGCGAGTAGTGCATCGCTTTGCTTTCATTTTAACGTATGAACCATAATTAAGTCGGGGGACTTTATGACCGTTATCAAAGGAACTGTTAATAATGATATTCTAACAGGAACAAGTGCTGATGAAGCAATCTATGGTTATGAAGGTGACGATTCAATCGTTGGCGGGAATGGAAATGATAGCATCGATGGGGAAACAGGGAATGATACCATTATCGGGGATGCGGGGAATGACAGCGTTTTGGGCGGTGATGGCAGTGACAGTTTATTCGGATTTACAGGCGATGATATCCTTTATGGAAATCACGGAAATGACTCACTTTATGGCTGGCAAGGTAACGACCTTTTAACAGGAGGGTCAGGTAACGACCTGCTTTATGGCCAGGAAGGTAATGATACAGTATTTGGCGGTACGGGTGAGGATAATCTTAATGGTGGTGCTGGAGATGATGTGAGCTTTGGTGAAGACGGGAACGATTACATCGATGATAAATCTGGAAACGACACATTATCTGGTGGTGATGGCAATGATACTATCTTAGGCGAAAGCGGCGATGATTCCATCCGTGGGGATGCCGGGAATGATTCGATTAATGGCGGTTCTGGCAGGGATACGCTTTGCGGTGGCGAAGGCAATGATACACTTTTAGGTGGTGATGATATCAACTATCTGGATGGAGGTAAAGACAATGACAGCCTTGTCGGCGGTGTCGAGCATGATGTCCTCGTAGGCGGAAGTGGCAATGATACCATGAATGGCGGGAAGGGCGAAGATGACTTTATTCTTGAATCGCAAGGCGGAACGATTACGATTAATGATTTTGAAAAGGGATATGAACGTGTTGATTTAAGAAATTTCTCTAATATTACCGCAACCGATATTCATTTTAGCGAAGGAACCAATAGTGTTATTGCAACGATTGGCCAAACCGGACAAGAAGTTATTTTTATAGGGTATCATTTGGGCGGTATTGCTGATACCGACTTTACGTTTAGTTCTCTTGGCACGACTCCACCGACGACTCCACCAGTAGAGACGCCTCCCTGTGATGATCCGGTGATCCCTCCAGAAGTTCCACCTTCCACACCTCCGGAAACTCCACCAACGACTCCACCAGCAGAGACGCCTTCATGTGATGATCCAGTGATCCCTCCGGAAGTTCCACCTTCCACACCACCTGAGACTCCACCGACGACTCCACCCGTAGAGACGCCTTCATGTGATGATCCAGTGATCCCTCCGGAAGTTCCACCTTCCACACCACCTGAGACTCCACCGACGACTCCGCCCGTAGAGACGCCTTCATGTGATGATCCGGTGAGCCCTCCGGAAGTTCCACCTTCCACACCACCTGAGACTCCACCGACGACTCCACCCGTAGAGACGCCTTCATGTCATGATCCAGTGATCCCTCCGGAAGTTCCACCTTCCACACCACCTGAGACTCCACCGACGACTCCACCCGTAGAGACGCCTTCATGTCATGATCCGGTGAGCCCTCCGGAAGTTCCACCTTCCACACCACCTGAGACTCCACCAACGACTCCACCTAGTCATGAGACGGATCATTGTGGATGTGACGGTGAACCGATGGCGCCCAATCATGGAAATGGTGCATTGTTTAATTTCTGTGATACCTCTGAGCAATTATTCCACGGTGCAGATACGAATGATTTGCTTAATTATTCGACACTGTATGTTGATACCTACTTGCAAGGCGGAAAGGGGGAGGACACCTTGTTTGGTGGTCATGGTAATAATACCTTGCTCGGGCAAGATGATAATGACCAAATCATTGGTGGCGATGGCCGGGACAACATTTGCGGCGGCTCAGGTAACGATTATGTGCGCGCAGGTGATGGCAATGATATTCTCCAAGGATCCTCAGGTAATGATGTACTTGCTGGTGATAATGGCAATGATACCATATGGGGAGGCACAGGGAATAATGACCTGACCGGCGGCGATGGAAATGATGTCTTTTATTTCGTAGCTAATACTCAATCAAATCCCCAAAATATGGATACAATTACCGATTTTGTGACGGGTCAGGATTATATTGATTTGTCTGCACTTGGCAAAAGCTTCGGTGATTTGGAGATTACAGAGAGCCACGGTGAATACTATGTAAATATCTCCGCAAGTCATATAATAATTGAGGTTACGTCGAATAGCGCTTTATCCGCGGGTGATTTTATATTCTAATTCGCTTTCTAATAATCTGCCTGAAAGCTCCACAAAATGTCAGTTTTGCGGAGCTTTCGGGCTTTTTAAATTCTGTCATGCCCTTATTGTTGTGGTATTGTGACATTTAATTGGTATTGGATATATGTGCAATGGCTCATTCATATCCTTTGTTTTTTATAATAAAAAAAGGTTATTTTAAGTCGTTGTTTTAGTTGTTTGTTATTTTTACTTTAGATACTTTGTTGTTCTTTGTGTTGGTGATGCATATTTTTTGAAATATGGTTCTTTTTTGACGTGATGAAGGCTTGATTAATAAGGGCTAGTAAGATTTCTTGAATTCTTAATGAAATGAGCTTGATCTAGAGCAGTTTATGCTCTATAATTCGCGTCAGTCTAAATTTAAGGTATTCACCAAGGAGTTTCGTTTATGGCTATACAAAGTAATCCGCATGTTGCAACACAAACTTTATCAGTTTTAGGTGTTGTCAATAGTTCATCTAGTTCATCTGGTTCAGCTACTTCTGGTACGGTAAACCAAATTATGGGTGACGCTAAAAGCAACCATTTGGTGGGCACTAATGGCGCTGATAATATCGATGGTCTCGGGGCAAATGATAGAATTGAGGCCAACGGTGGAAATGATACTGTTTATGGATCGCAAGGCAACGATAAAATCGATGGCGGAAATGGAAGTGATAATCTCTACGGAGGTGGCAACGACGATACTATCAGCGGTCAAAGCGGTAATGACAGACTCCATGGTAATGATGGAAACGATAGATTACTCGGAGACGCAGGTGACGACCAGCTGTCTGGCGATAGCGGTAATGACACACTGTACGGTGGATCCGGCAAGGATTACTTGTCAGGTGGCCTAGGTAATGACAAGCTGCATGGTGATGCAGGAAATGATTTGTTGAACGGCAATCAAGGCGATGACACAATCGGTGGTGGCCAAGGTAATGATATTATTTTTGGGGACGAAGGAAACGACAGGCTCGGCGGAGGTAAAGGTAACGATACACTTTACGGTGGTGCGGGTAATGACACTGTTTGGGGTGGTTGCGGCAACGATAAAATTATAACCGGAACTGGAAATGATCGTGTTGGTGGCGGTGCTGGTGCTGATATTTTTGAATTCCAAAAAGAAGGCGGTTCGACCTTAATCAAAGATTTCAATGCTCATGATGGTGATAAAATTAGCTTCCTGAGTTTTCCTGGCGTCTACTCAATGAGTGACATTCAAATAGAGCATGTGAACAACGACCTTTTGATTGTTATTCCTGCAGCAAACCAAGCTATTACACTGAGTGGTTTTTTCTGTAATCATTCTCCTGAATTGGTTTCGAGTATCTTCCAATTCGGACAATCTCCTGTCCCTGACCCAACGCCTGGTCATAATCATAATGTGGCTACACCACATGATGATAATCTTGTTGGAACCACTAATAACGATAGCATTGATGCCCTCGCGGGTAATGATACGATTAATGGTGCTGGCGGTGATGACGTATTACGTGGTGGTGAAGGACATGATGTGATTTTCCACGGTAACGGTAACTCAGATGTCTATGGCGATTCTGGTAATGATACCATTATCACTGTTGGTAGTGGAGCTGAGAATGTATCGGGTGGTATCGGTAATGATTTAATCAATAATACGTCTGATACGGATGGCCAGGATGTGCTGTCTGGTGGGGATGGAAATGATACCATTCAGGGCAGTAGATTTGATGAGTTTTTCAATGGTGATGCCGGCAATGATTATATTGATGCAGGCGATGGAAGTGACCGAGTCTATGGTGGTACTGGAGATGATTCTCTCTATGGTGGTGCTGGAAATGATACTCTTTATGCTGAAGGCAATGATACCATTGACGGGGGTGAAGGCGATGACCTTTTCTACACAACGGAAGGCAATGTAAGGCTGACTGGTGGAGCGGGCAATGATCTGTTTACCATCCAAGCTGGACAGGTAGCCGGTGTTCAATATGTACAGACGATTACGGACTTTGCCCAAGGTAGTGATCGAATTAATATCACTACGGTTGTGTCAACACTTAAGTTTTCGGACTTTGTTATTACTAAAATTAATGGTGGTTTTGAAGTCGCTAACACGACAGCTGGTATTAAAATTGATGTTTTAACAAACGCTACACACTTAACGGCCGCTGATTTTCTAATCAATGGAAATGATTCAAATGGTATTCCTAACGTAACCGTAGACGGTCCTACCTCCGGCAATGACAGCCTTGTCGGTACCGATGGTCAAGACAGCGTTGATCTTTTGGGTGGTGATGATTTCTACGATGCTAGAGGTGGTAATGATATCGTGAACGGTGGTGATGGAAATGATTACATCCTTCCAGGTGACGGAACAGATTCTATCAACGGTAATGCGGGTGATGATACAATCATCGGTATGGGAAGCAGTTCAGATTTTGTTCGCGGCGGTAAAGGTGATGACAACATTGATTACAGCCAATCGTCTGGAACCAATACCCTCTATGGTGATGATGGCAACGACACGGTTGCTGGTGGTTCGGGTAATGATACCATTTATGGCGGTGACGATAACGACTCGTTAAGTGGTAATGGTGGAAACGACCTGATCCAAGGTGATGCCGGAAATGACGAGATTAATGGTGGTGATGGTGATGACGTGCTTCGTGGCCAAACCGGTGATGACACAATCAATGGCAATGCTGGAAATGACACCATTTATGGTGGTATTGGTGCTGACCAATTGACCGGTGGTACTGGAAACGATGTTTTCGTTTTCGAAACAGCAGGTGATTCTGTTGAAAATGGTGCTGATAAAATTAAAGACTTTACCCATGGTGGTGACAAAATTGACTTATCTGCACTCGTTGATATTAAGTCATTCAGTGATTTAACCATTACAGACTCAGCAGGAATCGCAACCATTACGAATGCGGCAACTGGTTTGAAATTGTTTGTTAACCATACAGGTATATTAGATGCGACAGATTTTGTGTTTGCGGGTAGCGATCCTGATCCACAACCAAATCCTGAGCCTGCTGTACCTACTGTTGGGGATGATACTCTTTCAAGCCCGGGGCATGTGAATATCGATCTGCTTGCTGGAAATGATATTTATACAAGCGCAGTAGGCGGTGATACGATTTCTGGAAATGATGGTAATGATTCTATTATCTCTAGTGTTGGCGGTGATTCGATCAATGGGAATAAAGGAGCTGATACAATCGTTGGTTCTGGTTCTATTGCAGACTTTGTCCGTGGCGGTCAAGATAATGACTTTATCAACTACTCACGCTCCACTGCACATAACACCTTATACGGTGATATGGGTAATGACAGTATTGTTGCTGGTTCAGGCAATGATACCGTGTATGGTGGTGATGGAGATGACACTTTAACGGGTGGCTCTGGAAATAACTTAATCCAAGGTGATGCTGGTAATGATCATATAAGCGGTGGCGCTGGTGATGACGTATTACGTGGTCAAACAGGTGATGACGTTATCCTCGGTGATGCAGGTAATGATACAATCTTCGGTGGTCTGGGTGCTGATTCACTTACCGGTGGCGATGGTGTCGATACGTTCGTACTCGAAACAGCTGGTGATTCAACAACGCTGTCTTCTGATACGATTACCGACTTTGCTAAAGGTGATAAGCTCGATATTTCTGCTTTGAATATTGGTTCTTTCACAGATTTGACCATTACCGAAAGCAATGGCGTTGATACGATTACTAATACAGCGACTGGCTTGAAATTAGTGGTTAATTATTCTGGGAATTTGGCTGCGGATGACTTCGTCTTTACTCCACAAGGTCAAGGTAACATACCTGTAACAACCGGTGTAACCACAGGTAATGATGATCTTACTAACACGACTGGTCATACGACGATTGATTTGCTGGCTGGTAATGATAAATATACCAGCTCTGCAGGTGGTGATAATATCTCTGGTGGTGACGGAAACGATACCATTATCTCTACGCATGGCGGTGATACCATCAACGGGAATGCTGGTGATGATTTGATTGTTGGTTCTGGAGCTGTAGCAGACAATGCTCGCGGCGGTCAAGGCAATGATATTATCGATTACTCAGACTCTACAGCGGCTAACGTACTGTATGGAGATCTTGGCAATGATGTGGTTCGTGGTGGAAGCGGTAATGATGAGATTCATGCCGGTGCTGGAATCGATGAATTATATGGCAATGGCGGACATGATACCTTTGTATTCGATGCAGCCAGCGATTCAACGGCTCCTGCTTCTGATATCGTCCACTTTGTGCATGGTGAAGATAAAATCGACTTGTCGCATATTGGCAACCAACTTGATTTCGCTCACTTGTCAATTTCTGCTGCGGGGAATGAGTTCACAGCAACCGGCGATAAGATTGATTATACCGTGTCAGACACTCAATCTGGTCTGTCATTTAAAGTGATAACGGGTGGTGTTGCATTGGATAGCTCTGATTTCATTTTCTAGAGTATAACCTTTCTATTACCAAAAAGGGCCCCTATGGGGCCCTTTTTTTCTTGGTATTTGCCAGGGGATGATATAGAATACGGTATATAAATAATGAGGTTTAGACATGGTAGAAATTAGGCTGCACCAAGGTGATTTACCGGGTGATGTGGTTTTTGAGGAGTCGGTTGCGATTGATACCGAGGCAATGGGACTTAATTATGCACGGGATCGGCTGTGCTTGGTACAGTTAGCTGGTACAGATGGTGTGGGGCATGTTGTACAGTTTCGTGATAATGTGTTTAATGCGCCGAATCTGGTTCATTTACTTTTAAACCCCAAGGTGCTTAAAATTTTCCATTTCGCCCGGTTTGATATGGCTATTATGAAGCAATATTTAGGAGCGATGGCCACGAATGTCTATTGTACTAAAATAGCTTCGCGACTTGCTCGTACCTATACTGATGAACATAGTTTAAGAGTTTTATGCCAGGAATTGCTGCATATCAAGATTTCTAAGCAGGAACAATCATCGGATTGGGGGAGGGCTGACTTAAGTGAGTCACAACTCCATTATGCAGCCAATGATGTATTGTACCTCAATCAGATAAGACATGTGCTGGATGACATGCTGAAGCGCGAAAAGCGCGAACATTTATTGCGTGGTTGTCTTGATTTCTTACCAACCCGCGTTGAGCTTGACCTGGGAGGATGGAATTCGCCCGCAAAAATTTTCGACCATTAATAAGGATCATATGGAAGCGTTATTAGATAAAAGCCATACAACTAATTGTAAGGAGACTGATTTGAAAAGTGCTTTTCGTGTTCTTGATCTTGAAATTCAGGGACTTCAAGCTTTGAAACAGTGGGTTGGAGATGACTTCTTACGTGTGCTTGATATGCTTTCTGATTTAAAAGGAAAGCTGATTGTAAGCGGTATTGGTAAGAGCGGCCATATTGCCAGGAAAATTGCTGCAACGTTTGCTTCTACTGGTCTTGCTTCACATTTTGTTCATCCTTCCGAAGCCAGTCATGGCGATTTGGGGATGATTACGAAAGATGATGTGGTGTTGCTCTTATCTAATTCAGGAGAAACCCAAGAATTGCGGGATATGATTCTGTACTGCAAACGATTTGCTATTCCTCTGGTCGGTATTGTTAGGCGAAAAACTTCAACCCTGGCTGAGGCAGCTGATGTTGCGCTTATTTTACCTGAAATCCCTGAAGCTTCATCGGTGCAAGCCCCAACTACGTCTACTACAATGATGTTGGCAGTTGGTGATGCGCTAGCAATCGCCTTATTTGAAAGAAAAGGATTGAATGAAGAGCATTTTCGGACGTTTCATCCGGGCGGGAAATTGGGTGCATCCTTTATCAGGGTAAAAGAATTAATGCATACCGGTGAATCAGTACCACTACTTAATGAACAGGCAAAAATGGAAGAAGTCCTTTCGGTCATTACTTCCAAAGGGTTGGGTTGTGCTGGAGTCGTCGATGATAGGGGGCACCTAACAGGTTTTATTACCGACGGTGATTTGAGGAGAACACTTGGGAACGATTTCTTAGATAAGCTGGCTTATCAAGTGATGACCCAAAATCCTATTACCACGAAACCGAATGTCTTAGTGTCTGAATTGCTTAACATTATGAACTCTAAAAAAATTACCAATCTGTTTGTCGTTGAAAATGAGAAGCCGGTAGGTGTGATCCATATTCATGACATACTCAAAGCTGGTGTGGTGTAAATTTTATTTATGGTTGCACATAAGCCGGATATGACTGATGTCCACAAAATCTCGTTGAAAGGTGTTGCTTATCATACCAAATGGGTGAGCTTGACGAAAGCTATACTTGTGTTATTGGGGCTTATTCTTATTCTGGTCTTGTTGGTGCTTCCTAATATTGATCAAGGGAAAAAACGCGTCAGTTTGATCAGCCCAATGATTAATAAAGTATTCCCCCTTATCAACAAAATGACTAACCCGCGTTTTATGGGGATTACCAGTGCAAACTACCCATATGATATTCAGGCTGTTTCTGCTGTACGGATTGATAATGGAAATTTTGATGTAGAAGGAATTACTGCAGATGTGACTTTAAGCAAAAGTTTACTCATGCAGGCAGTTGCTGATAAGGGCCACATTTACGCAGAGAAAAAGGCTATTGAACTTATGGGGCATGTAGATATTTTGCTGTCCAATGGTTTGGAATTTAGAACGGAACAGGTGCATATTGATATGGATTCAGGGACCGCCTATGGTCAACAACCCGTTGAAGTACAAAATGCTATGGGAACTCTTTATGCCAAAGGATTCATGTTTAATAAAGAGGCCAAAAATGTTGATTTTACTGGACCTGTTAAGTTAGTTTTTTATCCCCAAAAGAAGGATTAATATATGGTGAAAGCATCGTTGACGACAATGCTGCTACTCGGATTTATGGCATTAACTTCTCCTCTAGCGTTAGCGGCTGAAAAAGATTCCTCCAAACCTGTAGAAATTAATTCAGATAGTCTGTCTGTTAACCAGGAAAAGCATTTAGCAACCTTTCTGGGCAATGTAGAGGCGGTTCAAGGTTCTGTTATTATCAGGTCGGAAAAGATGATCGTTCATTACCGGGATAAAAAGGATAATAATGATCAAAGTGCCGTGTCTTTGATTGAGGTCATAGGTAAAGTATTCCTAACCACCGAAAAGGAAACGGCATCTGGAAGGCAGGGAGAGTATAATGTGGACAAAAAATTGGTTACGTTAGACGGCAATGTCATTCTTACTCAAGGTAAGAATGTTATAAAAGGTGACCATCTTGTTTATAATATGGCCACTGGGAAAAGTGAGTTAACCAGTGCCCCAGGTACTGCAGGAGCCACGACGCATAAAGGAAGAGTGCACGGGGTGTTTATACCGGATAAGCAGAACCAGTAACCCAATTGCTCCTGTTACCTATTAAGAGGCCCAATTTAAATGCCTCTGCCACCTGGTTGTGGTGGTGGGGTTGGGCCTGTAAATGGTTTGCTTAATTCCCCTAATCTTTTGAGGTCGATTTGCCCGGTGCGGCTGAGATGCTCTAGTGCTTTTATAGCATCGGTTTTAGTGAACCGTCGTTCAGAAGTCAGCTTTTGCGGATTATTATTATTTAGTTTTTTGAGAGCGTTAAGCACTTGTTGTTCTAAGTGCATACGATAGGCTTGTTTTTTCTTTTCTTCCTCTTCTTTCTTAAGAATGGTTAGTTCTTCTTCTGTTTGGGCTTCTTTTGCTCCGGTTGCCAGCCCTTCAGCCATGAGCTTTGCTTTTTCTAAATCTTTTTCTGCCTGCGTTTGCTCGGGTTCAGCAGGAGTAACCGAAGGTGTTTGTGCCATGACAGGGGCTTTCTCGGTCGTTTCTGCTTTGTTCACCTCAATATCTGCGGCTTTTCCGCTGAGGACCAAATCGACTTCTTCGATAACTAATTGTTTTTGAATTTCAATAACTTTTTCAGGGGTAATCCCCATCTCTTCCAGTGCGGCTAACGTTGATTTTAAGGTTTTCCTCTCGGCACTGCTAAAGCCCGATTTTAATGCAGCATAAGATGCAGGCACCGAGAAAACAGCAGCAATTAAAGAAAAAATACCTAAAGAAGATGACATTGTTACCTTTTTCTCTATTAAATAATGTTCATTATTATGCTATTAGCTGGATTTTTAGCCATAATAAAAAATGGCTTTTATCATTCTTATAGATAAAGATTAATAATTCTATAAAAACATTCAACCCATATAAATGTTATAGGCGAGTATCGTTAAAAATTCAAGGCTGAAATAACTTCTCATTTGAGCCAAAAGCTGCTAAAAAAGAGCATAAAAAATATTGTTTAGAAACCTAAGGACCAGTTATGCAGCACCATGAAAAAATTCTCATTATTGACTTTGGTTCACAAGTTACCCAGCTTATTGCCAGAAGGGTAAGGGAAGAGGGGGTGTATTGCGAGATCCATCCGTATAATAAGGTCTCTGCTTCGTTGCTTGAGGATTTTAAGCCCAAAGCCATTATTTTATCTGGAGGCCCGTCTTCAGTCGGCAAGCATGGATCGCCACGCATCGGTATGGATGTATTTGAATATGGGGTTCCTATCCTTGGTATTTGCTATGGTCAGCAATTAATGTGTGATTTGTTGGGAGGAAAAGTTGAATCCTCAGACCATCGTGAATTTGGCAAGGCCTTCGTTACGGTTGAACGGGAATCACCTCTATTCAAAGATGTCTGGAAGCTTCATAGTATTCAGCAGGTATGGATGAGTCATGGCGATAGGGTCATTGCTTTGCCACAGGGGTTTTCCGTCATTGCAACAACGCAACACGCTCCATTTGCTGCAGTAGCCGATGAATCTCGTCATTTTTATGGTGTGCAGTTTCATCCTGAAGTGACCCATACGCCTGCAGGAGCAAAACTAATCCATAATTTTGTTCGCAATGTGGCTAATTGCAAAGGGGATTGGACGATGCAAGCCTTTCTCCAGCAGGCCATTGACGATATTCGTAAAAAAGTTGGAAAGGGCAAGGTTATTGCCGGGGTCAGTGGCGGGGTTGACTCTTCTGTGGTTGCGCTGTTATTGCATAAGGCATTGGGGGACCAGGTCACCTGTATTTTTGTGGATCACGGTTTACTTAGAAAAGATGAATCGCAACAGGTGGAAGAGATGTTTGTTCGCCTTGGTCATGTACCACTTATCCGTAGGGACGCAAAACGCTTGTTCTTAGACCGGCTTAAAGGGATTAGTGATCCAGAACAAAAGCGCAAAATCATTGGCAAAACCTTTATTGATATTTTTGAAGAAGAAGCCAAGAAAGTTGAGGGGGCGACCTTTTTAGCTCAGGGAACCTTGTATCCTGATGTCATTGAATCGATCTCGGTTCATGGTGATGCTTCCGTGACGATCAAATCACACCATAATGTTGGCGGTTTGCCAGATCGTATGAATTTGAGCTTAATTGAGCCAGTGAGGGAATTATTTAAAGATGAGGTACGGGCATTAGGGCGTGAGCTAGGCATGCCTGATGAAATGGTTGGGCGTCATCCATTCCCTGGACCTGGACTTGCTATTCGGGTTTTAGGTGAGATTACTGAAGAGAAATTAGAAATACTTCGTAATGCGGATGCGGCCTATATCAGTGAAATTAGGAATGCTGGTCTTTATGATGTTATCTGGCAGGCTTTTGCTGTTTTATTACCCGTACAGACGGTTGGCGTTATGGGTGATGCCAGAACCTATGAATATGTGTGTGGATTAAGGGCTGTTACTTCGGTCGATGGAATGACTGCTGAGGCTTATTATTTTGAAATGTCCTTTTTAGAAAAAGTGGCTAACCGCATCATCAACACTGTAAAAGGTGTGAACCGGGTGGTTTATGATATTACATCAAAACCACCAGGGACTATCGAGTGGGAATAAAATCTGTTACACTCATCGACCCATTAACAAGAACATGTATTAGAGATAATTATGAGACCTATTAAAATTGCCCCATCCATTCTTTCTGCTGATTTTGCTAGGCTGGGTGAGGAAATAAAAGCGGTTGATAGGGCCGGGGCTGATTATATCCATATCGATGTGATGGATGGTCATTTTGTACCCAATATCACCATTGGCCCCTTAGTCGTAGACGCTATAAGGCCCTGCTCATCTAAGCTATTTGATGTGCATTTGATGATTCAGCCCGTTGATCTTTATATTGAATCCTTTGCAAAGGCCGGTGCCGATATTATTACGGTTCATGCTGAGGCAACGGCTCATCTGGATCGGACTATCAGTTTAATTAAGTCGTTTGGAAAAAAAGCAGGCGTGTCACTGGTGCCAAGCTCACCCCCAGAATTACTCGATTATGTTATGGATAAAATTGATCTCGTTTTGGTGATGACGGTCAATCCTGGTTTTGGTGGCCAATCCTTTATAGCTTCACAGCTCCATAAAATTAAAATCATCAGGCAGAAAATTGCTGCTAGTGGCCGTGTTATTGATTTGGAAGTTGATGGGGGCATTAACCCAGAAACGGCCAAACAGGTCATTGAGGCAGGAGCCGATGTATTAGTAGCAGGATCCGCAGTCTTTAGGGGCGGCAATGAAGCGTCTTATGCCAGGAATATTTCGGCGTTGCGACAATAGGACTGCTTAAACAGATGAGAGACTCAGCACAACGGTCATTGTGCTACCGGCGCAATTCAATCATTCGCAGTCTGTGAAACGGATACGTTTGATGGGGTAAGATGGTATCGTTTGACCCATAAAAAAACCCCGGCTAGCCGGGGTTTTTGAATTTTATTAATCCTAGTCTTTCACCGTTGGTGGAGCAGGAGGTTTAGGTGGGCGTTGACGCGCACAACCTAATAAATCATAAATATGATTAAGATATTCTAAGCGTTCATCAGCAGATTTAACGGCGCGTTGTGCGCTTTCCTGGCTGTGGGCATAGCAAAGAGGTAAGAAAATATCAACCGGAGAGTCTTTGTTGACCTCTGCCGCACGACGGAAATATTCTGCCTCGTTGATCTCTAAAGCCAATTCTTTACAGGTAAGCAGCTTATCTTTACGTTGAATAGGCTGAACCCTCACTGAAGACTTACAGCTGCAACCCGCTACCAGTAATGAAATAACGGCAGCACTGACAATTTTTTTGTACATAGGCATAACCATCCTTTAAACATTCCAGGTAAAACCTGAAACCAAAAATAACTCTAGGCATTATATAACAGCTTGCTTTTCTATGCAATACCTAAATTCTTGTAAAAATGAAGTTCTAGAAATGTTATGTATAAGTATAATAAATAAAAGATAAATTTAGAATAAAACTGAGTGTTATGGATTAATTGAAATATTTAGTGAGCTTAAAGGGATTGATTCTTGTGCGAAAATTATGTGCGTGATCGGGCGATAGTTTCTGCATGGTCAGAGCATGATCAGGACATGGGTTCTAAATATCATAATATCCATAGCGCAAGAACTACGAGGGAAAGTCCGGTTAAGTGATAATGGAAGAAGAAGGTAGTGCCTAATGGTTGTTTTAACGGGTGATATACGTATTTGCAAAGGATCAGCAAGCCTTGTCAATTGGCATATTGCCTGCACGAGATGTTTCCTGAATTATCTGGAGAGATCCTATCGAAGAGAAATATTGGACACAACGTACACAGGGTCTACCTAACCAGAAAGCACATAGTTTTCCATAAAAAATAAGTGAAATGATTATGGTTTGGCTTTTCTCCACTTGAAATGGTGGCGTGCTATCGCTATGCGTGATGCTAAAAATACAGCCCCTTTTCTGGCTGCGGTATAGATACGATGCAGTAGCTTGTCGGCCAATATCTCGTGCCGACAGTATCTATAGGGGAGCATAAGCTTTTATTGACCATGCGTGTAGATTGTTTTAACCTATGAGAGGTAGGTTTGGGAAGGCTTGTGATGTTTGCACCTGATATTATGGCTTTATCAGCATTTTATCACTCTCACCCGGGAGAATTAGTCCATCGGGTGTTGGTGTCGTATGTTCAGAAATTTTGTCGTGGCCACCACGTGCCTACGGTGGGAATTGGCTATACTCTTGGGGTGGTTGAGGAAGCAAAAGCATTTCATATTATTCCAGCGCATATGGTTCATCCAGAATATAGTTTGTCAACGTCGCCTTTACGTTGTTGTATTGCAGATACGTGCGAGCTTCCTATTGAGAATGAATCGTTAGACAGGCTTGTGTTGCTACATGCACTGGAGTACAGTAATTGTATGCCTGAATTTCTAGCGGAATGCTGGCGGATTCTTGAGCCAGGAGGGAAAATGCTGGTGGTGGTTCCAAATCGCAGGGGATTTTGGAGTCATGGCGACCAAACTCCCTTCGGATATGGTCACCCTTTTCATCCAATGCAATTATCGCAATTGCTTAATCTTGTGCGATTTAGAGTCACCGGTTTGAATACAGCGCTGTTTTATCCACCGACAGAAAATGTTATTTTGCTTCAGGCCGCCCCAATTTGGGAATGGATTGGAAAATATATCATGCCAGCTTTTCAAGGGGTGTTGATTATGGAGGCAAAAAAGGATGTATTTGCACTAAACCCGCCAATTCAATCAGAATTTTCTTTAAAGCGCTTAGTCGGCCCGGCAGTTAAACCTATTGTTGGTCGCAATCATCAACAATAGAATGTGTGAAAACTATGTTTTCTACATCGCTTTTTATGTCATCAAATGAGCCAATTTATCTCACCAAGGTTGGGCAAAATTTTATAGCCAATTGGTATAAAATAGGCTATAAGCCCTCGAGTAACTTACGATTGCGTTGTGGGGAATAATTGGGTGGCTGAAGTTAAGGGAATCCATGGTTGCACCCCCTTAATAAATGGGATGGAATAAAATAGTTAGTATGTCAGTGTTTGATCGGTTTATAAGGCAGCGTTCGATTAATGCAAAGTTGATGGTGATGACTTTGATGGTATCGGGTGTTACGCTCATGTTTACGTTTGCTGGATTTGTCTGTTATGACGTATGGAATACCAGGCATAACCTTGAAAATGAGATCTATGGTATTGCCGATATTATTAATCGCCATCTTGAGCCACACATGGTTCGCTTGGAAAAAACACAGAATCGTAGTGATGAAGAAATAAAAAAGGTTCTGGATGAGATTAAGGTTATTCGTAATCGTTCCGATATAATTGCAGCCTGTCTGTATGCGAAACAGGGAAATGTTATCGCAGAAATGAATATTCGAGCCTCCCAATTTCGGTGTCCTGTTGTGAAAAGGGAGAGTCATTTATATGTAGGGGGTAATCTGCATCTGTTTCACGATATCACAACGGCTGATGGAACCTATGTAGGAACATTATTTTTGATTTCAGATGCCCGTTTTATCACGGTGCATTTGCGATTTTTGGGAATAGGCATTGCTTTATTTGCGGTGGTCATGTTTTGTGTGGCTTTTATGATTGTCAGGCTGTTAGGGCATTTGGTATTAGACCCGATTCATGCACTTATTAATACGACAAAGCGTATTATGGGTGATCGCAATTATGAATTGAGGGTTGATACATTTTATGAAGATGAGCTGGGTGTGCTAGTGAGGGCATTTAACGATATGCTGCAGCAGGTGCAAGTGCGTGACGCAGCCTTGATGGAGTCTAAAGAAAGCCTTGAGTATAAAGTTGAAAAGCGTATTTCAGAAATCGAACAGCAAAAAAGTGAATTGGTAAAACGCAATGATGAACTGGAGCGTACTCGTCAACAACTGGTTAAAGCAATGGAAGTTAAGGATGTCTTTATGGCCAATATGAGCCATGAAATACGCACACCTATTCATGGAGTACAAAATTTTGTTGATTTTTTAGTCAATGATTGGGAAATGTTGTCGGAAGAAAAAAAGCGTGAAATGGCAAGAAAAGCTCAAGATGCCAGTTTAAGGCTTTCCAAGCTTATCAATAATCTCTTGGATTTAGCTAAATTAGAAAATCATACGATGGCATTTTCAATGCGAAAATGTGATATATGCGAGCCACTTGACCAAGTATTAAAAGAAATGGAAGGCCTCTCTATTAGAAAGGGGATTTCCGTTACTATTACGAATGCTTTAACGGCCGGAAATCTTGTTGAAATCGATGCGACACGTATCGCACAAGTAATTAGTAATTTGATAGGTAATGCTCTTAAATTTACCCCAGTAGATGGACAGATTAAAATCGAAATAACGGAATCTGATATACAAAATCAAGGAGCATTATTGCCTGCGATCGCCATGTCTATCGTCGATCAAGGCATAGGGATTCCTCAAGATGAGCTTGATTTAATTTTCGAACGTTTTGCTGAAAGCAGCAGGACGCGTTCGCAAGCTGGTGGTACGGGGCTTGGATTATCTATTTGCCGTCATATTATTGTCGCTCATAGTGGAAAAATTTGGGCTCAAAATAATGTTAATGGTCAAGGGGCAACGTTTGTGTTTATTTTGCCGCGTGTCCAACCCAATGAAAACAAGTCGTTGATTGAGCATGCTCACTCAATGGAGGGTGAACACCCCGATTTGGCTGAACATGTACATGATGAATATGATCTTGAGACCATTCGCAAATTTGAGAAATTTTTAGATACTGAAGTTTCCCAAAAAACGTCTCTAGATTAAGGAGGTACCATGAACGAACAACTGTCAAAATCGTCTATTTCCTGTTCGTCTGCTAATCTTTATGAGGATTTTAGCAGTATCAATATTGTGGTTGCCGATGATGATGATTCTAATCGCCATATTACGCACCACTTATTAGCAAAAAAGCTAGGATTTGGTTCTGTTCGTATTTTTGATGATGGTGATACGGCTTGGCATTACTTGCAGCATCAAGACCAGGTTCATATAGCATTGCTGGATAGAATGATGCCGCGCATGGATGGGTTGCTCCTGTATCGTTTTATAAAACAGAAGCCTCATTTAAAAAATATGGTTGTGATGTTCCAAACCGGTAAGATTAATGATAACGACCTTGCTTTATTAGTAAATGAAGGGGTGGAGTATGTCATCCCCAAACCGTTTAACGAAGCGACTTTAACCGCCCATCTTCGATCCCCTATCCGTAAGCTATTACGGCAGCGCTATTTTGAATCGTATTTTCAACATAATGGTGCTGAGCGTGCGACCAAAGATATAAAAATTGTATCATTAAAAGAGGCACCTGAGGCCGCTGCTCGACTGGCGCTTAATTATGAATCACCTTGTGATGTAGTTGAGGCTATATATCAACTGCTTGAAAATGGAATTGAGCACGGGATGTGCGGAGTTTCATTTTTAAAAAATAGGCTATTATTATCAGGCAAATTAGATCATTTTATCACCCATACTCTTGCTGAGGCAACGGAACCATTGGGACCCGTCCATGCGGTGGTTTCAGGAAACGGCTTTGGTCTGAATTTGACGATTCGTGATGGTGGCAGAGGAGTGATATTGGAACGTTTTCGTAAGACTATCAATACGGAAACCATTATATCGCCAGTATGGCGTGGTCTGGCTTTGGCTTATAAGGTTTTTCGTTTGTCAAAAACACAAGACGGCAGAGGGATAACCTGTACTTTGCCACCGGAAATATTTATTCATCCTTACATTGATATGTCGCATCTAGAAGTGCAGGGAGTCCAGATTACCGACTGAATGATGGCTTGATATTGACGTTTAGCCTACTTGATTCTTGATTATGCCTGGGGTATAATGGAGAGATAATGTTAGTTAGTTTGGGATCTATAGGAATTGCTTAACTAGTTGAAGTGATACTTATATTATTAACATAAGAGGAATTCATATGCCAAAATCAGCTGCTAAAGAAAAAGATAAAGATCAAGTTGTTCTTCCAAAAGGTTATAAACCTACCGATAAAGAAGAATACATGTGCCCACAACATTTAGAATATTTCCGCCAAAAATTAGAAGAATGGCGTGAAGAGTTATTGAAATCATCCCAAAAAACCCTTGAAGAATTGCAAACAGAAGAATGGCGTGAGGCTGATGAAAATGATGCCGCCGGTAAATCCTTCAATACATCGCTTGAACTGCGTACGCGTGACCGTTATCGTAAATTATTAAGCAAAATTGATTCTGCGCTTGGTCGCATCGAAAATGGTGAATATGGCTATTGCGAGGAAACGGGTGAGAAAATTGGTGTCGCTCGTTTAGAAGCCAGACCGATTGCTACGTTGTGTATTGAAGCACAAGAACGCCATGAACAATATGAACGTCAGCATATTGATGATGACGTAAATGAGTTTTAATTAAAAATAGTTCGGTTCCAGCTTCGTCTTCTGCTGTCGTGTACAATGGTGTGTACTAAGGCAGAAAAACGAGATGGAACACGAGTGCTTTTCCCCATCCGAATTTATTTCAGCCCTCTGCTCCCTGGCTTTAGTGCTGGTATGGCAGCCAGTTCAGGGGGGAGATTGGCTGGGTCGTAGGTTTTTATATCTAACGTCATCAATGAAATGAGAGGAACTCCCAAGTCTACTGAGCCGTTTGTTCGGTCAATCAGACAGGTTTCTGCTATAACTTCGCCACCATAGGCACGGATACATTCAAAGGTTTCTATCGATGATTTACCGGTGGTTACGACGTCTTCAACCACGAGCACTTTTGCACCCTTGGCTATTTCAAAACCACGTCGGAGAGTAAACATCCCTTCGACCCGTTCACAAAACATGGAAGGAACACCGAGTTGGCGGCCCATTTCGTAACCCACGATAACGCCGCCCATGGCAGGGGCAACGACGGCATCTAGCTGGATATCTCCTAGTTCCTGTTTAAGTTTTCCTGCCAGTGCCTTGCATAAGCGGTCGGCTCTTGCAGCATCCATTAATACCCTGGCACATTGCATATAGGTATCACTACGCAGGCCAGATGAGAGGATAAAATGGCCTCTTAGAATGGCATGAGCATTTTCAAATTCGCTGAGGATTGCTTGTTTATCCATGGGGAACCCTTATTCAATGATGTGACTGAAGTTTGTTCAAGAAGTACTGGAAATCGACTAAATTAGCAAGTAGCATATTAAGATGAATAGGTTCAAGAGATCAGTCATTATAACGTTTCTGTTGCTTGGTTTCTCAGCAGGATGCGATTCAAAAACTGAAAGCGAAAAGCAGCTTTTGGCGCTGGATACGTCGTTAATCCACCTCAAAGAGCAAATTGGCCATGAAATGCTCGCTAACCAGAAAGTAATCAGTGATTTATGCGATACCATCAGGAAACAAAAACAATCGCAGGATTCGTGGACTGATTTTTTAGAGATATGTGAACGTGAGGCTTATCTCTATAGTGCCAAAATGATTAATTTGCAGCAACGAGTCGATATTGTCAAACAAGTCATAGCAGTAAGTAGCCAACCCGAAAAAAATGCTGATATCAAAAATGAAATAATGCGTCTACAGAAAGGGCTTGCGCCAGAGGTTTACAACGCATCATGGTTGGATTGGATACAAATGTTAACGGAGATTAATCAGGGGAAATCCCAGCATCCCGCTCGATACATGGTGGGGAATTTTCGTTATGGGGATTGGATTGTTTCAAATAATGGCTCTTATCGCTGGTATTGGAATAAAGCGTATTTGGCGTTGAATACGGTTGATTCGGGGCCTTATTATTTTCATCGCTGGAAAAAAGAGGGGGAGGTAACCTACTACACGAGCATTGAATTACCAACGATCAGTCCAAGGAGCTATCAGGAAAAAATAATTTTTTTGGAACAAGAAGAAGCTAAACGCAAAAAATAATATTTAAAATTACGTCATTTTGGTGTAGTTTTTTTAGAACATTAAAATGATAGCTATAGAAGGATTGCGTATGGAATTAAGCGTTAGTATAAAAATATTGCCGCATGCAGAAGGATTGCCCTTGCCTGCTTATGCAACGGTTTCCAGCGCTGGGATGGATTTAATGGCTGCTATTTCGGAAGAAATCACATTGGCTCCCCACGCACGCATGTTGGTTCCAACCGGTATTGCTATTGCCCTACCGGAAGGCTTTGAAGCCCAGGTACGCCCACGATCTGGTCTTGCTTATAAAAATGGCATTACCGTGCTGAATGCGCCAGGGACAATTGATGCCGACTACAGAGGTGAAGTTAAGGTATTACTTGTGAATACAAGTCAGGAAGCATTCATCATCACCCATGGCATGAGAATTGCACAATTGGTGATCGCTGCATACCAGCGAATTAGCTGGAATGCGGTTGTTGAGCTTGATGAAAGCAGCCGTGGACAAGGTGGTTTTGGCTCAACTGGAGTGGATCAACTTTCCAAAAATGTGGTAACGCCCCATGCTGCCTAGAAAATTTTATGTTACGTTAGATGCGCTTGTCTACATTTCATTGGCAAGTATAGAAAAGCCTGTTGGGGCTAAAGAACTAGCCGAATACCTGTCGTTACCGCCACGTTACTTGGAAGTTATTTTGCAGGGGCTGGTCAAAGAGAAGGTGTTGCGAAGTGTCCGCGGACCAAGAGGAGGTTATTTTCTTGGTAAAGAAAGACGTAAGATTTGTATTTCTGATATATATACGGTTGTCATGAATGCTGATGAAGCTAATGTAGCAAATGAGCCTGAGCTTCCTGAGTATATCGGCATTTTTGGAGCGGAGTTGGATGGGCGGATTCATGTATTGTTGCAGCAACATACCCTGGATGATTTGGTTGTTGCCTGTCGCAAACATAGACCCTCTGGCTTAAAATCTGAAGGAAATTTTGTCATTTAAGGTGTCTTGTTTTTAGCACTATTTTGTGCTACGACTTGATGGCTCATCATTAGGATGAATGTTAAAGCGTGCAATCGTTAGAAGAGGGTTTATGACAACGCAAGCGACTATTGATAAAATTGAAAAAGACCATTCCACAAAGGGCAGGGGACGTGTTTATAATTCGATTATCGAAACCATTGGCGATACCCCGTTAGTAAGAATGAACCGCTTGGCCAAAGAACAAGGTTGTGTGGCAGATATTTACATGAAACTCGAATTTTTTAATCCCTTATCGTCTATTAAGGACCGCCTGGCTTTATCCATGGTTGAGGCCGCTGAGATAGAGGGGAAATTGAAGGCGGATTCGGTGATTATAGAACCTACTTCTGGAAACACCGGGATTGCACTAGCATTTATTTGTGCAGCCAAAGGCTATAAGCTTATTTTAACGATGCCTGAAAGCATGTCGGTTGAGCGTCGTAAGATGCTGAGATTTTTAGGGGCTGAATTGGTATTGACGGAAGCATCTAAGGGGATGCGTGGTGCCATTGCTAAAGCAGAAGAAATTTTAGCGTCTAATCCCCAAGCCATTATTTTGCAGCAATTCCAGAATATGGCCAATCCTGCTATTCATCGCAGCACGACGGCACAAGAGATTTGGAATGATACTGATGGTAAAGTTGATATTTTTATCGCAGGTGTGGGCACGGGGGGAACCATTACTGGTGCAGGTCAAGTGTTAAAGAAACTCAAACCTTCCGTTAAAATAATCGCTGTTGAGCCTGAAGATAGTCCAATATTATCCGGTGGAGCTCCAGGTCCGCATAAGATTCAAGGGATTGGGGCGGGTTTTATCCCTGATGTACTGGATCGTACGATTATTGACGAAGTGATTACAATTAGCAATGATGCCTCTTTTGAAACAGCGCGCCTGTTGGCCGTGAAAGAGGGGGTTCCAGTGGGGATTTCTTCTGGAGCTACGGTTGCTGCTGCAATTGAAGTGGCTAAGCGTCCTGAGAATAAGGGTAAAACAATTGTTGTTATTGTGGCATCCTGTTCTGAGCGTTATATTTCTACGGCGTTGTTTGACGGTATGTAATTTTTTTGATTTTTTAAGGCACCCTCAAGCGTTTGCTTTGGGGGTGCTTTTTTTATGGAGGGAGGGAATAACATGATTCGTGCGTTTTCATGTGTGTCATGCGTTGGAAGAATGGATTTTATGCTTGACGCGTAATCGGGATTTCTGTGCGTTTTATCTAGAAATTATTGTTATTTTTTGATGAAGCTCTGGCTCTTATCGTTATTCTTATGTTGTTTTTGTTGTTCAATTATTTTTGTCCAATAGTTAAGTCCTTCGCTTTGAAGACTTGGCAGAGCGTCCTTGGGTATCTCGAGACTTTTGCGACGACATCGTTGTTTGGGAATGAATGGTGAGCCGTAGGAGTCCACGCCCATACGTTAAGATTTGGATGAGGCATTTGCCCCGAGGGCTGCACAAGGAGTGTTGTCATGGCTGCATTCTCCTGAATGCAGCATGTTTTGTCCAGCCTGCTTAGAAAAAGGTACGAATAACGGCACATTGGAGAGCTGGTCTGCCTACAAACTACTCATATTCTTTCTTTATATGAATGATGGGTGAGCCCTCATCTAAAAATGGCCCCCCCATTGCATATCACTAAAATCTAACTCTTAGAATAAACAAAAAAAACCCCTTGTGAAACAAGGGGTTTTTAAGAATTTGTAAACCACAAATAAAAAATTAACGTTTAGAGAATTGTGGTTTCTTACGGGCTTTCTTGAGACCTGCTTTTTTACGCTCAACCGCACGTGGGTCACGTGTTAAGAATCCAAGGCTGCGGAGAATTTTATGATAGGCTTGAGGATCGAAATTATCGAGTGCACGAGCGATACCGTGACGGATAGCTCCAGCTTGTCCAGAAAGACCTCCACCTTTAACGGTGCAGAATACATCAAATTGGCCTTCTGTTTTGGTGGCTGCGAATGGTTGGTTGACAATCATTTGCAGTACTTTACGAGCTAGGTACGTCTCAACGGGTCTGCCATTGATGATGAAGGTAGCCGTTGCGCCAGCACGTAGTTTAATCCACACGCGTGCAGAAGATTCTTTTCTGCGGCCAGTTGCATACGCACGACCTAGCTTGTCTTTTTTAGGTTTGCGCGTAACTTCAACCACTGGCTGCTCATGTGCAACTGGAGTTACTACTGCTTCTGGCTTCTTTTGAAGACGAACATTTTGAAAAGCATTTTTCATGATATCCTAACCCTTACGCTTGTTGTGGACGTTTGTTTTTTGTGTTTTTAGCTGCAAGGTTTAATACTTGCGGCTGCTGGGCCTCATGCGGATGCTCAGAACCTGGATACACATACAAACTTTTATATTGTTTACGGCGCATCACCCCTTCTTTAGGAAGCATACGGAGAATAGCCAGACGGATCACACGTCCAGGTGCTTTACCAGCCAGAATTTTTTCTGGGGTGGTTTGCTTAATACCACCAGCAAAGCCTGTATGGCGGTAATATACTTTTCTCTCAGCCTTACGGCCTGTCAGCTTAACTTTACCGGCATTAATAATGACTACATTATCACCACCGTGGAGGTTCGGAGTATAACTAGGTTTGTGCTTACCACGCAAAATGATAGCAACCTGCGAAGCCAGACGACCAAGGACTACATCCTCCGCGTCAACCACGTACCAGTTGTTTTTAACTTCAGAACCTTTTGCAAAATATGTTTGTTTGGTCATAATACCACATCTATCAATAAATTTTCTTATCCAAGGCCACTTAATATCTCAATAGATCGCATACTTGTCAATGAAAAATATGGGGAGTTTCCCAAATTTTATTGAGAGTTGGTCTAATTTGCCGTAGAATAGGGCGTGTCTTGGTATTTTGACCGGGAGTCGTAGGGGTTTCCGGCTGTGTTTATGGGCTGTAATACGGTCTAAAAGGATTTTTCATGGATCATCATCATGTGCGGATTCGGAGTTTGGTTATCGGGGCTAGCGGGTATACCGGGGCAGAGCTAATCCGTTTACTCCTGACTCATCCCAATGCAGAAATTGTGGGATTAGTGGCAGATAAAAGCGCGGGGAACACGATTGACAGTATTTATCCCCATTTGAGCGACCGGGGTCTGCCCACCATTGTCACCCTTAAGGAGGTAGACTTTAGTAACGTGGATGTGGCGTTTTGTTGTTTGCCTCATGGAACCACCCAGGAAGTGGTAGCCGCCATTCCTGAACATATTACAGTCATTGACCTCTCTGCCGATTTCAGGCTGCATGACCTTGATGCGTATGCGACGTGGTATGACCACCCGCATCGCGCACCTCAATTACAGGCAAAAGCTGTGTATGGCCTGGTTGAAATTAATAAACACCTTATCCGTAATACACGGCTTATTGCTAATCCTGGTTGCTACCCTACTTCTGCTATTTTACCGCTTTATCCGTTATTAGAGTCAAAGCTTATTCAAACGACCCCTATTATTATTGATTCAAAATCTGGTATTAGCGGAGCTGGCAGGAGTGCTACCCAGTCAAGCCTCTTTTGTGAAGTGAATGAATCGATGAAACCCTATAAAATAGGCAACCATCGGCATATCCCTGAAATTGAACAGGCTTTATCACGTGCTGCTGGTGAGCCTATTGAGATTGATTTTACCCCACAGATTGCACCCATGACACGGGGTATTCTATCCACAATCCACGTCGAGGCAGTGCCTGGGCAAACGGCGCAAAGCTTACGGGACCATTTAAAGCAATATTACAGCAACGCTAGCTTTGTGATTGTGGAGGAGGGAGATAATCTTCCGTCAACGCATGCGGTGTATGGATCTAATTATTGCCGGATTGCCGTGGCTAAAGGGCGGACTAAAAACAGGATTACCCTAGTGTCGGTAATAGATAACCTGGTTAAAGGTGCTTCCGGGCAGGCAATTCAAAACATGAATATTTGCTTTGGCTTGCCTGAAACCACCGGGCTCCTTATTCCGCCATTATATCCATAATAAGCAATAAGCCTTATCGAGTTTATAAAGAGTCACAACCCATAGAGTATAAAGTAAGGAACCTACATGAAGCCCATTATTCTGCCGTTTAGAGGAATCTATCCTACTATTCATGAAACCGCCTTCATTGCTCCTGGAGCCGTTGTTATTGGAGATGTTCATATTGGTGCGGGTTCAAGTATATGGTATGGCTGCGTCGTACGGGGTGATGTTCATCACATCCGTATTGGCGAAAATACCAATATCCAGGACTCTACTGTTATCCATGTTTCTCGAGAAGAGGGGCCAACGTTCATTGGCTCACATGTGACGGTTGGTCATAAAGCCGTTCTACATGCCTGTATTCTTGGAGATTATAGTTTTGTGGGTATGGGAGCTGTTGTTATGGATTTTGCCGAGGTGGAATCAAAAGCGATGGTGGCTGCCGGAACCTTGGTTACCCCAGGTAAGAAAGTCTTTTCAGGCCAGATTTGGGCGGGTAGCCCGGCACATTATTTGCGCGATTTGTCGGAAGAAGAGAGGGAGTATATCCCTGTATCGGCTTCTAACTATGTTACGCTGGCAAAAGAGCATCAAGCTCTGACATTATAAGCGATTATACCCAAGCATAACACTGATTGCGCGCCCCGCGCAATTCCATTATTTGCTGCGTGTGAACGGATACAGATGCCTGTAGTAATAAAGATGGAAGTCATAAGAAGAAGGCCTGGTTGTCCAGCCCTTTTTTCCGTACTCGCCTACGCCTCACACACTAAAAAGGTCTGAAGATGATGGAGTGTGTGGCAACAGCCAATATTCAAAACCAAGGGTGAAGCTCGATCAATCAAAAATTATATTGGCCCCCCTCCAAACTCTGTCATATATGGACACGGGTCGTTGGTCAAGAGGAAAAGAATCTTATTTTCTATCTTATTTGAAGTCATGATTCGTGTGGTTTGATGGCTATAAGCATCCTATTTATTAGATAAGTTATTCTAACTATTTCAATAGACATGGAAAATGCTAGCCTCCCCCCGCGGCGATGAGCGCCAACTTCTAATAGTGTGAATAATAACTGTGTAAAAAATAAATCAAAGTAAAAAACAGTCATATTTGGTATCTTTTTTGATTTATACAGTAAATGATTTGATATAAATTATTTATAATGTTATAATATGCTTCAATTCAAACAAAAGTGGATGGAAAAATGTATTATAATATTAATGATATTCTAAAAAATGGAAGTATAGAAGAATATAATGTTGTCCCTAATGATAAGTTTACAAATTTTTATAATACCAAACAGGGCAAAGGCTATAATTCTCCTGCTTATTTTAAAGCAGATCCAGGCAATTTATTTAACAGTATACGGGGTGGGCCATGCCACTATTTAGCTTATAAACTCCATAAGGCAACCATTGATAAGATTTCCAAAGAAAATACCCTGGAAGACGAGCAACCTTTTAAGGCAAACAGCTTTGCAATCCGCTACGGACACCATGCGCTTTTCTATGATTTTGCGATCGATCCGAATCAGCCAGAAGAAAGTAAAAATACAGCGTTTGCTTTTGCTAAAACATTATTTAAAAATGGCATTACCGGTATTGACCTTTTTGAGGATGGGGGGCACTACTACGTACAAATTCGTCCGCAGCAACTCTCTCGCTATATTGTTGAGTTTCTTGGGTTTTCATATTTAGAAAATACGTCCAAGTTCTCTGGCTCCAAAGGCGATCTAGGACGCACGGCAACGCTTATGTACAACCGCAATGTTATTATGGCACAAAGCAACGTGACAGGTGGTAATATGGATCGTGCCATTGACTCTTTTGCTGAGTTCCGATTCCCAGCATTTAACGCTGCAGATAAAATGAATACCATAAGATTATCTCGTCAAGGACGGAATGACAAATTAAAGCAGAATGCCACGAGTGCTTACCTATCGCTTGCAGCAGAACAAAAGGCTGACGGATACTCATGCCCAGGGCGAGGATCGTTGCTTGTATTCAACAATATGCATATTCTTGGAGCTCCTGTTTTAGATTGGAAAGAGCTATCGGAGACTAGTCATTCGCTTAATCAAATTATTCAACGGACAATCGAAACATTAAATTTCAATGAGGCTGCATACCAATTAGTGAGTTCATACCAGGGAAAATTACATGATATCATTGAGAAGGAATGGGGTATATTTGAGGGGGGGAAAAATACTGCCGCAACTCGCATTATCGATTTTACATATAAACCTTTGTTGCAGCCTTTTAGCAATGTCCAAGCGAATATGCTTTCTCAACGAATGATTCAGGAAATTATTGCTAAGGAAGTTTATGTTGATGAAGAGACACAAACATATTCAACATCACGTTTGCTTGCATTAGCTCGGGAAATGCGGAGCGAATCAAGCATCATGCAACATGGATTTGATGTCGATTTGGATGATGACAACCTAGAAAACCCTTTGCGTTCACGCGCATTCACGGTGGGTAATACATTAAAAAAATTATTAACTCGCAATCATAATTCTAAGGAAAACATTAAGGAAGAATATGTTGTTCGAGATGATAATAAAATTTCTAAACTTAATATAAAATCAGAATTATTTGAATCATTACATGATTTTCTAACGGATGAATATAAAAAGCACAGCCATAATCTTCCTCAATGCTTGGAAAATACCAATAAGAGACTTGGCGCTCATATTCACCAATTGCTTGCCATGAAAATGGGTGAAATCACACAATTTAAACTCTCAGAAGAACGTTATCCCAATTTTGCGGAATGGTCATGTTTTCGCAGTGAAATCTCTGGGTATCTAGACCTTGTTCCTCAATCATTGGATACATATAATCGCTATATCCATGCAACCATCATTCTGTCTTGTAAGCAAAATGTAGAGAATTTAAAGGGTTTAAAGAAACAAGTAGACCATAAGGATAAGGATCGGAAAGAACTCTTAAGGACGTACAATGAGCAGATAGAAAATGAGAAAACTTTGTTAAAACGTCATAGAGAAGCGCGAAATGGAAAGGATGTAAGTTTGGATACAAAATCCCTAGACAGTTTGGCGGGGACTTTAGATTCTGCTTTTGCTGAAGGACAGCGTATGGCGAACTACATTATCAAAAACATTCCCGGCAAGGATAACACAAGTGAGATCAATCGCTTTATTAAACTCCAGATCGACGCATATCCCTATATTGGGCAGCATGGTAAACACCGTGAATGGATTAATACATTAAATGAAAATCAACGTGCTTTTCTGCGTGGTACAATTTATGCAGCCCTTCAATTGGGTGGAAAATTACCTGCGTTGTATAGAGGGTTAGAAGGAAACTTTACTGAACGCTCTGGAGAAGTGAATGCCGCATTACGTACAATAAACGCAGAGGAAGGCGAAAAAGGCTTTACTAGAGCTAAATTTGCCTTGAGTCTGTTATCATCGGAAGGCACGTTGAGCAGCTGGAGTGAGGTCAGCCCGAACGCACAAAAATGTGGAGTAGCTTATAAAGAATGGAATAAATTGAATGAGAACGCCTTCTCCGTAAACAATCCTGCTCTAACGCCTAATTTAAATCTTTTATTTGAAGAAGGACGGAGCTTTGCAAAAACCTATCTTCAATGGAATAATTCAGCTTCCCCTGAAGCAATAAGCGAATTTATTGCGGTCCATTTAGAGCAGTATGTCTCGATACATCCTTTAGCAGCTAGCCGAATTTTCTTGCGGGGAGCCATTGCAGAAGGATTAAAATTAGGAGGTTATTTACCTGCGGAATATGCAGGTTTAGAATCTTATTTTAATTCTAACTATACAGGATTCAATGACATTGCTGTTAAGCAGCCAGAAGTCAAAGACCTGATAGGACTCGTAAGCCAATCGATGTTGGGTGATAGGATTCAAGGAAGCTTTCATAATGAACCACGTAAGGAGATACCTCAATTAGTAACCATCATGGCTATGCCAGTTAAGGCACTCAGTGGAATGATTTTAATTGAGGATGAGTACAAGAAAAATATTAAAAACAATGCACAATTGTTTGCCAAGTATTTTGGAATAGAGGCTCAAATCGGACAAGACCAAACGTGGAATACAGATTGCGTTGGCAAACCAGTCTTTAATAGCATTCGCGGCAGTGACGAAGTTGCCTGCTTAGATCCGCAATTCCAACCGCTGGCCGATTTTATTACAAAATTAATTCGTTTTTCGCCGATTAGCTCTAGTTTGCATTCCTATAATTCCGTAGGAGAAAGCAGTTTACGTACCTTAAGTCGAACAATTTATGGTATAAAAAGCGCTCACCCGTCATACCCTTCCCGGTGTGCTTATGTTTGTGCTTATAAGGAAGCGCTTACAGAAGTATTATTGGAGGCCATGTCTGAACGTTCTAATGCTTTAAAAGACACTCAAGCGAATATAACAGCTGATGATTACTTTAATGATCCTAAGATCATGACTATTATTGTGGCAGGTGAAAAATATTTATCTGATAAATTCGCAGCTGATATTAATGATTTCTTTCCATCAGAAAGTAAGCGTGAAATGCAGCAAAATCACCAAACGTGCTTTGAGCCTGCTTTAAAGGTAACGCTTACTTTGGATAAACACCTAATTGATAGCACAAACGCACGTTTGGAAAGCGCCGCTCAAACGAAGCTAGCAGAATTCCGCCAGCAGGTCTTTGTGAAAAAAGAATGTGATATTACTCAGCCAAGCAACATTGCTGTGATAGAAGAAGTGAAGCACGAGCCGGAGCCGATAGCCACATGGGCTTCTGGTGCTAGGGGTAAACGGGATTTAGGTAAATTCCAAATGGGCAGTAGCGGAAAAAACATGAACTTATAACGACTGTCTTATGAGAAATAGGAAGGGATTTTGCCAGTAGTAAAGTCCCTTCCGTTTTACGTACGACTAAATCGGAAATACTTTAGTGATTTAACATAAAAGCAATGGAAGGTTTATGGCCTTCTTTGATGCTAAGTGGTGTATTAAAGCTTTTAATCATACATTGCGAAGTGGCTTTGTTTTCGCAGTAATAAAGGGTCGCCTGGAGCTGGTATTCTTCATCAGATTTTAGAGGATTTAAATGGAGGGTTAAATTTTTAAGATCTTTATATTCAAAGCCTTCCACCAGTTTTCTATGATGATACAGGGCGATAAAATTGGGAGCTTGCTCGTTAATTTTCCAGTCGGATTTAAGGCCTAGGGTGATGGTGATTGGTTGATTGGCTGGTATCGTTGGTACTGGAATATGCTGCAGATTAGGAAAGATCGTGCTGAAGGGGAAGCGTTGCTGGCTGGGTGGTAATACGGAGGGGGAAATCGGCAGTGTGGCGACGTGGAAGGAGCGAAGATCAACGGTTCGAATCGCATTATTATTGGTATCGGCTATATAGAGCCGGTTGCCAATTTGCTTTATGTCGCTTGGTTCATTAAAGAGAGCATCGTGAATATTGCCATCGAAATTGCCCGCTTCACCACTGCCAATAAAGTGATGGAGGGTTTTGGTCTGTGGGTCATAGCGTTCGATTGCGTGATTATAGGTATCGGCTATATAGATGTAATGGGGGGTTGCTAAAAGGCCGATTGGATGCTGCAATAAGGCTTTTGAACGGTTGCCTTCTTGGTAACCAAAGTTAAAGAGGCCTTTACCGATTGAGGTTTCAACATCGTTACCCTTAAGAGAACGAAGGGAACTGCTTTCTGAATCCACAAACCACAGAGTATCGCCTTGAGCCGACAAGCCGCTGGGTTGAGCCAGCGAATTGTAGGGCAGGCTCCCATCATCCAAATCTTCTTTGCCGTCTCCTGCGATAAGGCTGAAGGTATGAGAGTCGATGGCATAACTCCATAATTGATGTGTACCCGCCATAGCGATCACGATGTGTTTATTGTCGGGAAAGAAGGTCAGATCCCACGGCGACGAAAGTAACATAATGCGGGCAGGAATATGCTTGCCTGAGCGGACATGGCCTACTTCGCCTGTCCCGGCCAACGTTGTGACTTTAGATGTTTTAAGATCAGCAAGCCTTAATGCGTGGTTCCCGGTATCGGCTATATAAAGTTTATTGTCTGAAAATAAAATGCCCTGCGGACGTTTAAATTGTGCTTGGCTAAATTCGCCATCTTGAAACCCTTCCATACCGTTGCCGATGGTGGTAAGAATGGTTCCCTTGGTTGAAATATTAAGGATGCGATGGTGGCCGGTATCCGCTACAAACAGTCCCTGAGGAGAAGGATAAATTTTGCCCGGGAATGAGAGAACGGTTGGCAGAATTTTATTTTTTTCCAGTTTAAGAGGCAGAGGGGTGGTGGTGAGGTTTGCCGATGATGTTGCCAGAAGCCTTCGGATATCGGCTTCAATTGTGGCACGATGACCTTCGCCGTTATAGACGGCTTCAATTGAACCACGTGGGTTAATTAAAACCAAGGTAGGCCAGGATTTAATATTAAAAGCATTCCAGGTAGAAAAGTCAAAATCATTGATAACCGGGTGCTCAATGCCATAGCGTACAATAGCATTACGGATATTGGCGGTATCGAATTCGTTTTTAAATTTCGCGGAGTGTACGCCGATCACGGTAATCTGCGAACCAAAGGCTTTTTCTAAATAGCTAAGGTCGGGAATAACATGCATGCAGTTAATGCAGCAATAGGTCCAAAAATCCAGGAGAATGATACGATTTTTAAGGTCGTCTTTGGTTAGTTTTCGTGAGGTATTGAGCCAGGTATCGTGATGGGCTAAATTTTCGTACCTATCGGCCGAAAAGGTCATGCGGCTGAAAAATGTCAACCATAGAATGGCGACAACGGTAATGGCAAATCCCAAAATTAACGCTAATTTTTTCGACATGATTTTATTCTACCTTAGAACGTTTGGCTAAAGGAAGTTATTTTTTACGTTGAATCTTAACCTTTTTAAGGTAACTCTAGGAGGGATCGTTTACAGAGGAAAAGATGGAACAACATCCGTGGCTATCGCATTATCCTTCTTACATCAGCTGGGATCAGGATATTCCACATAAAACACTGCCGCAAGCATTGGATGATTCGGTTAACGATTTTCCTCACCGTACGTGCATTGATTTCTTAGGAAAACAAATGTCGTATAAGCACATCGGCGAGCAAGTTACTGCGATGAGTGCCGGTCTTCAGGGCATTGGATTAAAGAAAGGCGAAAGAGTAGCCTTATTACTCCCTAATTGCCCACTTTATATTATAGCCTATTATGCCGTGTTGAAAGCCGGTGGAGTGGTAGTTAACTGTAACCCACTTTATGCAGAAAATTTTATTGCCAACGAAATTAATGATGCCGAAGCTAAGTTTCTAATAACAATAAATATCAATGTGTTATATAGTAAAGCTTATGCGGTTCTTCAGAAAACAACATTAGAAAAATTGCTGGTAGGCACGATGCAATCGATGCTGCCATTTCCTAAGAATATTCTTTTTCCTATCGTAAAAAAACATGAGGTGGCGACACTCCATGTCAGTGAAAAAATCATAAAACTTAATAGTATCCTGACATCATCCAGGCATTTTCGACCGGTGGAGATTAATGATAGTGACGATATTGCGGTTTTGCAATTTACCGGAGGGACTACTGGGATTCCCAAAGCGGCAATGCTGACGCATCGAAATTTATTTGCTAATGCGTATCAATGTGCCTGCTGGTTGGGGCGTGATCGGCGTGGCAAAGATATCATGATGGGAGTATTGCCGTTTTTCCATGCTTTTGCGAATACGGCGGTTATGAATTTGAGTATCTTAAATGCGGTGACCATTGTAGCACACCCGCGTTTTGATTTACGGATGCTGGTGAAGGATATTGTGAAGAAACGTCCGACCCTCATGCCAGGTGTGCCATCAATGTTTGTGGCACTCAACCATGTGCGGGATGTTAGAAAATATGATTTTACCTCACTGGAATTATGTATATCAGGAGGCGCTCCACTTCCTCTGGAAGTCAAACAGGCATTTGAAGCTCTAACCGGTTGCGTCTTGGTAGAGGGATATGGATTGACGGAAGCATCGCCTTTGGTATCGTGTAACCCACTCTATTCTGAAGGAAAATCGGGAACTATCGGTATGCCGTTTGTGCAAACCGAAGTGTTAATTGAGGATATGGAAAATCGTGGAACTTTTTTACCGGTAGGAGGCGTAGGTGAATTGTGCGTGAGAGGTCCGCAGGTGATGAAAGGCTATTGGCGACATGATGATGAAACCAAGCTGGTCCTATGGGATAATATCCTGCGTACGGGTGATATTGCAATGATAGATCACGATGGCTACATCACCATTAAGGACCGCTTGAAAGAAATGATTATTTCGGGTGGTTATAATATTTATCCCCGCGCTATCGAAGAGATCATGTATCAACACCCTTCTATTAAAGAAGCTGCTGTGATTGGCATTGACGATGAGTATCGTGGCCAGGCGGTTAAACTATTTGTTGCCCTCAAAGAAGGACAGACATTGACAGAAGAGGGCATAAAGGACTATTTAAAGGATAAGGTTGCTAAATTTGAAATGCCAAAAGACATTGTTTTTAGGGAAAGCCTGCCTAAAACGCTTATCGGAAAAATTGCTAAAAAAGAGCTTAAGTAACAACAGAATAAAATGGGTATAATGGGAATGAGGGGCATAAAGAGAACACACCATGACACAAGAAAAAGCACCTCTACTGAATCAATCTATTCCAGATTTGGCTAATCAGGCCGTTCAATTTTTATATAATCGGTTCTGGAATGAAAATATGGCGATGGAAGGGCTCGTCCTTGCCTTTGCGATATTGCTGTCATTTTTGCTAGCGCAGGGGACGGCACTCGCGGTACGTAGGCACTGGAACTTTGACCGCAAGCGTTCGTGGATTCGAAAGCATTTTGGTATTAAACAGTTTTTTTTCCAGCTATATACCGTGCTGTTTTCATGGATAGCTGTTTTAGTTTTTATTCACTTAATGTTACCGCATAATGTGATGGAAACGGTGGCTATTTTAGTGTCGGCATGGACGGCTATTCGGATTATTTCTACATTTATTCGTAGCCCTAGCTGGTCATTTGCGGTTGCTATTGCTGTGTGGGTGATTGCTGCCTTGCATATTATAGGGTGGCTTGATCCTGTGATGGAGATTATGGATCAAGCCAAATTTGAAGTGGGCCGTGTGACCTTATCGATGTTGGGATTGGTCAAAGGGTTTATAGCATTTAGCTGTTTATATTGGAGCGTGACGTTTGTGATCGAAAAGATGGATTTTCGTATCAACCGTTCTACGTCGCTTACACCTACACAAAAGATTATTTATCAAAAAATAAGCCGCTTTATTCTCTATGTGACAATCTTGATCGTGGTTTTAAAAACAATCGGTATCGATTTAACAACCTTTGCGTTTGTGGGTGGTGCATTGGGTGTGGGTATTGGTTTTGGATTACAGAAAGTGGTTTCCAACCTGGTGTGCGGGATTATCCTCCTGATGGATAAATCGGTAAAGCCAGGTGATATTATTTCCATCGGTGACCGCTTTGGTTGGGTTGATAATATTGGTGCACGGTATGTATCGATCGTAACGCAGGATGGCAAAGAGCATTTGGTGCCGAATGAGCTTCTGATTACCGAAAAAGTAGAAAACTGGTCCTACAGCGATAATAATGTAAGGGTCATCATTCCTGTTTCTGCCTCGTATGAGGCTGATGTCCATCTGGTGCTTAGATTATTGGCTCAATCATTTGAAAATATGCCTAGAATTCTTAAGGCTCCAGAGCCGAGCATTGTCGTGCTCAACTTAGGCGATAATGCCATTATGTACGAAATACGCGTATGGATCAGCGACCCGATTGAAGGCATTAGTAATCTGAAAAGCGATATTTATATACGGATATTGGAATTATTTAAAGAGCATGGGGTGGCGATTCCTTACCCGCAGAGGGATGTACATGTGACCTTACCGGAAGGGCTGGAGCAGTTATTGGCGGATTATAAAAAGAATGGATAGACGGAGAATAAAGAAGGGAATGCGTTGTTTATTTTTTTATTCTCCTTGCAAGCGTAACCACATCTACCGATGCGGCTCCAGCGGCCAATAATTTATGACAGCATGATTCCAGGGTGGCTCCGGTTGAAAGCACATCATCAACCAACAAAATATGTTTACCTTCAATCTGGTTACGTTTTTTTGGTTTTATGGCGAATGCGTGTTTGACGTTTTGTTGTCGCTGTTTACGGGTTAGTTTGGCTTGATAACGTGTGGATTTGCGCCGGATTAATATGCCAGCGGCCAGTGGAATGCCAGTTTGTTTAGCCAGTGAATGGGCAAGAAGATAGGCCTGGTTATAGGTGCGTTTGAGATAACGTGTCCAGTACATGGGCACTGGGAGGATCATGTCAATATCTGTCATCATATCCTGGCAGGCTTCTTTCAACCATTGTGCATAAAAACGGGTAGGTTGGGTATTATCGAGATATTTAAAACGGATAATCATAAATTTACTGGCATCGTCATATAAGAAGCAAGACCTGGCATAACGAAATTCGGGAGGCAGGGTGAGGCAGGCGAGGCATGTTTGTGTGGTTTGGTCATCGCCATTGTCAAACGGATGGCCGCAGCGATGGCAGTAGGGAGGCCTAATCCAGTTGATGGTTTGGGTGCAATCGGTGCAAAGCATGCCTTGGGTGTGGACGAAGGTGTGGCAGGCAAAGCAGCGTGGGGGAAAGAAGTGGTTTAGGATGGAGGTAAAAAATGTGAGCAAGGGGAGTCGACCTGTCAATGGTTTACATTTATTTATATGGCCTCATTAGCCTGAATGATGTTCTAAAAAAACGACGTTTGAAATCGCCGGTACACCTGACATAGAAACATTTTAGGTTAGATGCTTTTGTAAAATGTAGACGTCTTTCATTGTTTTGTTGTATCATGTTAATTAATGCAATTCAAGGGCTGCTTATGTTTAAGCATTATCATTTTAGTTGTTCTTAGAAGGAATATGGAATAAGGAATGGATAATTGCGCTGGTCGCGCAATAGGTTTTGTGCTGGGTTTCCACCTTTTTAAGCCGTACTCGCCTTCGGTTCATACTGCTTAAAAAAGGGGAGAATGATGGAGTTTGGGGCGCCCTCCTCGATTTTTAGATGAGCATCGAATATAATCAAGAGCTTATGTTTTAGGGAAACGGAGTCCTGCTGTAGCTAAATGTTGGCTTTGCCAACATTAGCGAGAGCAGATGGTGCGGACAAGAGGACTTGAACCTCCACTCCTTTTGGGAACAACGACCTCAACGTTGCGCGTATACCAATTCCGCCATGTCCGCATAGACGAGCTTTAGTTGCTAAAACCGCAACAAACCATTATAATGGCCGCTCTCTGGTAGAAGCACGTATGATACCCATAAACATGAAATGCGCAAGTCAAAACATTATCAATTCTGCTATTAATGACAGAACAATCGAATGGGAAGCTGCTTCAGGCCTGGTTCCATATGCAGTGGCGCTTGCCGAAATGGAAGCAAGGGTTGGAGCGATTGTGGAAGGTCAGAAGCAAGAAAAGATATGGCTTGTTGAGCATTCTCCTGTCTATACGGCCGGTACGAGTGCTAAGGGGGAAGACCTTCTTCACGCCACCGATATTCCTGTTTTTCAGGTAGGGCGGGGTGGGCAATATACCTATCATGGCCCTGGGCAGCGTGTCGGTTATGTTATGCTTGATTTAAAAAGGCAATATGCCCCTAAACACCCTGATATCCGTGACTTTGTCTATCTGCTGGAAGAATGGATTATCCAGACGTTGGCGCATTTTGGGATAAGGGGCGAACGACGCAAAGGCCGGGTTGGTGTGTGGGTTATCTCTGCTCGTGGCCAGGAAGACAAAATTGCAGCCATTGGTGTTAAGGTCAGGCGATGGGTCACGTTTCATGGTATTTCTATTAATGTAAATCCCGATCTTACCCATTACCGGGGGATCGTTCCCTGCGGTATTCGTGAATTTGGTGTGACTTCTTTTTCTAAATTAGGGATTAACATATCACTCGCTGAACTGGATACCGTGTTGAATATCTATTTTCGTAAATTATTTTTGGCCTATTAAGAGTTTATTTAGGATTTAATATCATTCTTAATAAATTAGCCAATGAGTGGATGCGAAGACAAGGTATGGACCAAGAGCAAAACATAGCTTCACCTAAGATGATGTCTGCAAGTCGTCGTGACGATTGTGTGATAAGCGTTGAGCAGGATAATAACAATCAACGTGTCATTATCACAGGTTTAAACGAAGCCGCAGAAAAATTGCTTGGTTATTCTGCTGAAGAATTAAACGGTAAATTGATACAGGTTATTTTGACAGAAGAAATTCGTCAGGAATTTACCGAAGAAATTGATTATACCATGGGTGGTAATGATGTGGCGCGGTTGCTTAGGCGTTATAATCGGTTTAAAGTTAAAAAGAAAGATGGCGAAATCGCTCCGGTGACGTTGTCGGTATTTTATATTTTGAGCGATGCACGCCATATGGGATTTGAATTATTGATGCGTGATGCGATCGTGCAAACGGCGATGCATCAACTGTATCAGGATATTTATCAACGCCGTAAGCGCGGAGAAATGAAAGAAGATGAATTGGGGTTGCCTAACCGTGAAGTTTATTTAAGGACGATTGATCTGGTTCGTTCCTTTTTGAGTAAAAAAGGAGTGCGGGCGGTGATGGGCGTGATGCTACTGGAAGATTTTATGTTCATCCAGAAAAATCGTGGCAAGAATGGTGCAGAAGCTGTCGTGGCACACGTAGCAGAAGAATTTCGCAAACGCTGCCGTGATGAAGACATGGTTGCTTATTTGGGTGACGGGCGTTTGGGCGCCATTCTTTTTGATTGTACCATTGATGATGCAGCAAGTGCATTGGGACGTATCCATCGCGGCATTACAGCACAGCCTTATGCTGTAGATAGTCAGAAATCAATGCCAATTCAGGTCAGTATTGCGTATAAAGAAGTTACCTCAGAATTTGTATCTGAAGTACTGTTAAATCAATGTGCTGATCAAGCACTGGAATTTGCCGGGGAAGGTGGTAATATCGTCAAGCGCGTTCGTTAAGCGTTGGTTGTTTCTATCTATCCTCAATTCACATCACCATGTTACATCCAGGCCTTGATTATTTGTCCCAACCATTATCCTCGATCAAGGGTGTTGGCCCCAAACTATCGTCGCATTTGCAGCGGTTGGTAGGGCATACGGTATGGGATTTGTTATGCCACGTCCCAGTTGATGTAATCGATAGACGACACATGCCAGCCCTACATCAGGCACAAGATGGCGACTATATTACCACCATTGTTATGATTGATGCACACCAGGCCCCAGTCAAGGGAGCCAGGAAAATACCCTATAAAGTGCATTGTTCCAATGAAACGGGAGTATTGACCTTAGTGTTTTTCCATTATCACCTTCAATATATCCAAAAACAATTACAGAAAGGCAAACGTTATGTGGTCAGTGGCAAAGTGGAGCGATTCCATGGTGGTTTAAATATGCCGCATCCAGAATGTATGGTTCCGGAAACCGGCCTAGATTCGGTGTGTCGCATTGAACCCATTTATCCTCTTACCTCGGGTTTATCCAATAAGCATGTGTTGGGTGCTTTGAAATATATCCTTCCACACGTTCCGCCATTACCTGAATGGATTGATCCAATTATCTGTAAAGCAAATCATTGGCCATCATGGAATGAAGCATTAGTGCGACTGCATAATCCAACGTCGCCTAAAGATCTGGATTTAAAATCACCCCTGCGTGAACGATTAGCCTATGATGAATTATTATCCTTTCAATTAGCACTGGCCATTAGCCGTCGTTTTAAAAGGCTGCCAGTTGGCCAGCCTATGCAAGGAAAAGGGCAACTCGTAGAGCAAGCACTGAGTCGATTTGGTTTTGAATTAACGTCAGGCCAGCAACAGGTATTGCGTGAAATTAAAGAAGACCAAATCTCCAGCACGCGGATGATGCGTTTGCTACAAGGCGATGTAGGCAGCGGTAAAACGGTGGTGGCACTCTTAAGTATGCTAGGAGCAATTGAAGCCGGCAAACAGGCTGCCTTGATGGTACCCACAGAAATTCTAGCTAAACAACATGCAGCTAGCATTACCGCCTTGGTTAGTGCCCTTGGCGTTGAGGTAGCGTTACTTACCGGTTCGACCAAAACAAAAGAACGTCGCGCTATTTTAGCAAGGCTTGAAAAAAATGAAATCCAACTGCTGGTAGGAACCCATGCGTTATTCCAAGAACAGGTGAATTTTGCTGATTTAGGGATGGTTGTTATTGATGAGCAGCATCGTTTTGGTGTTAAGCAGCGTATGGCGCTTGCAGATAAAGGCGATAAAGTGGATGTGCTACTGATGACGGCAACTCCCATTCCTCGAACATTGGCAATGACGGCTTATGGTGATATGGAAATTTCGAGCCTACACGGAAAGCCAGCTGGGCGTCAGCCTATTAAAACCAGCTTGATTCCCTTGGGGCGCATCGGTGAAGTGGCATTGGGATTAAGACGCGTTTTTGAGAAAAAACAACGGGTCTACTGGATATGCCCGCTGGTAGATGAAAGTGAGCTGGTTGATTTGTCGGCTGCGGTAGAGCGGTTTCAAACGCTTGAACAATGTTATGGCCAACGCGTTGGTTTAGTGCATGGTAAAATGAAAGCGCAGGAACGTGATAGCGTTATGAAAAAATTCAAAGAAGGCGAGATTGATTGCCTTGTTTCTACCACCGTAGTGGAAGTGGGTGTAGATGTTCCTGAAGCAACCGTGATGGTGATTGAGCATGCGGAACGTTTTGGTTTAGCCCAGCTCCATCAATTACGTGGTAGGGTAGGGCGCGGTAAGGACGCATCGTCGTGTATTTTGCTTTATCATGAGCCATTGTCGCAGATTTCGCAGGCACGCCTGGAAATTATGCGTCAAACCGAAGATGGTTTTCGTATCGCTGAAGAAGATTTGCGCTTGCGTGGAGCTGGTGAAATTTTAGGTACGAAACAAAGTGGTTTGCCTGATCTGGTCTTTGCCGATTTTAACGTCCATTATAAATTATTGCTTTCGGCACGGGATGATGCCCGCTACACCCTCGAACAGGACCCCAATCTGACATCCACACGTGGGGTGGCATTAAAGCAATTGCTCTGGTTATTTGATTATGGTTATATGGTAGAAGATCAGGAAGCGGGGCGATTATGTCCGGTATAAGAAAGGGGTACTCATGACGCATATTTATCTTATCGCCGGTGAAGCTTCAGGAGATATACTCGGGGCTAAATTAATGAAAGCCTTGAAAGTGCATCAACCTGATCTTGTTTTTTCGGGGATTGGCGGTGCGAATATGCAGGAGCAGGGGTTGAAAAGCCTGTTTCCTATGAAGGAATTGTCCGTAATGGGACTGATTGAAATCATTCCAAAAATTTTCCATTTTAAAAAGTTAATTAAGGAAACAATGGCTGATATTAAATCTAAAAAGCCTGATTTAGTGATTACCATCGATTCACCCGGATTTAATAAACGGGTTGCCAGAGGGCTTCAGCCTCGAACCATTCCTCTTGTTCATTATGTAGCGCCCAGCGTATGGGCCTACCGGCCGGGACGGGCTAAAACCATGGCCCAACTGTATGATTTATTATTAGCGTTATTGCCGTTTGAACCGGCTTATTTTTTGCCGCATGGGTTACGGACGGTATGGGTGGGCCATCCGGTAGTGGAAGATCCTCGAGGTGACGGACTGGCCTTTCGAAAAAAACACGGTATAGCAATGCATGTTCCGGTGCTTGGTGTTTTTGTGGGGAGTCGATTGGGGGAGGTTCAGCGTTTATTGCCTATTTATAAAGAGGCGTTAGCGTTGGTTAAAGCCAAAATACCGGAATTTCATGTGCTTGTGGTAACGATGCCGCATTTGGTTGCTACCCTTGAGCCATCGTTAACATCACTCGACTTACCGATGACGTTAATTACCGACTCCCATGAGCGTATGAATGCAATGGCAGCTTGTTCTGCTGCGCTGACTAAATCTGGAACAGTCACGGTAGAATTGGCACGTCAGCAAATCCCTATGGTGGTCGCCTATAAAATGAACCCACTAACGGCGATGATTGCCAGATGGATGCTTTCGATTAAATATGCATCACTTGTCAATATTATCCTCGACCGTTTAGTGATACCAGAATGTATTCAGGATGACTGCACCCCAGAACGCTTATCTCATCAAGTCATCACGCTTTTGAGCGATCAATCCGTTTGGAATGATCAACGTCAGGGGATGAAAGAAGCCTTGCAGAAAATGGGATTAGATGCCCCTAAACTGCCCAGTGAAAATGCAGCATTAGCGGTGTTAGCAATGCTCTAATCACGATAAGTGCGGATGGCTTTATAGAGAGATAGAGCATTTTCAATTGAGTCATGTATAAATAATCCTAAAAGAGGGCAGTTAAAATTAGGACAAGCGCTGGACGTGTTCTCATTAGGATAATATGATGTTGGTACTTAAAAATAAAAATATAGTATGATTGTTCATATAGTAGATTTAAGCTTATTAATACATTGATGGTTGAATTTATGGTTGATGGTCATTATTCAGTTTCCTTAAAATTAATTGAAAGTCATTTTGGACAATATTTTAGATATAAATTAAATGACCGCATTCTTCAGCATATAAATACAATTTATTTAAAAGCCCACCAATCTGATTCTTGGAAAAATTATCCAGAAACTATTAAGCGTATGGACGTGATGATCTATAAAGATCACGTTCCTCCTGTTGTATTAGATTCAGCCATTACAGAGATGTGCAACAAATTTGATAGTTATGCTGGCACTTTTGTTGATGTGCCTCAAAATTACGTTGTGAGACAAAAATTAGCCAACTTTGCCTTGACGTATGCGACGATCATGGGTTCGTTGGCTGTTCTAGATGGGAGAAGCCCCGTTATTTGCATGAGTATGATTCATGAGGTCGCAAAGGGAAAGCCGATAAAACAGTATTTTAGTCAGCTAACGAAAGTTTTATTTCAATCGTTGTACACTTCAACAAAAATAAATAGTGCTTTGTCTATTGACGCAATTGATCAGGATGCTCAAAGGTGGCTTACGTCTACGTATGACTATTTTGATCGTGTTCATCGACACATTTTCAACATGGCTTGCGTTCATCCTATGGCGATTTTAGAAGATAGCCTATTCTTTGATCCTGCAGGGTTACATTCTGTTATTCAGAAAAAAGTAAGATTTGATTTGGAAAGAGAAATAAATTGGCGTACACAACAACATCCACATGTTATGTTACCCGAAAAAGTGTTGCTCGTAAATATGCAACAATACGTGCAAACACACAATTTGCAAAACAACACGATAAGAAGGGTTCATCAGCATATAAAAGAAGAATTCTTACGTAACATTCGTGGGTTTTTGGCAAAGGATCCAGACGCTGTTGCTCTTAAACTTGTCCATAAAACATTAACTAACTATGCTGCCTTTGCAACTTTTTCGATCGCTTGCGCGGGAAACGGGGAGACCATATCGCCTGAAATGGTGTTAGATAAAGTCTTGCAAAATCAATATATGAAAAAATATGTCACGATGATTAATCAATGTATGGAATCCTATCAAAACAAGGCATATGAAAAGAAATCGAGAAGGTTAGAGCAGCATGATAAAAAATATAAAGACAGAGGGCCTCATCACATTGCGGTTACAGCAGAAAAACTAATAAAAATAAACATATTGAAATGGGGATTAGCCCAGGATTATGACTCAAAAAGTCATGATACACCAATTGGCAGCCCTAAGCCTATTAGCAGGTACGCAGAAGTAAGGGAAAAAGCAGAAGGTTTAGAAGCTGGGATTGTCGTGGAAAAAAAAATAAAAGGAAATGACAACCCCAAAAAAATCTAAATATAAAAATGAATGGATGCTCAAGTATCAATCGATTGAAGATACGATTGCTGAGAAATGGGGGGCTGATATTGCCAGGTTCTTTGTGGGAGAAAGAGCGCCTAAAATACGGTTAGTAAAAGGTCGTGATAAAAGCATCTTGCTCGCTTCTCGTTTTATAAAAGATTTTGAATCACTATGGAGCTTTTCTGTCAGAACGAATATAGAGCCGTACGAAGCATATGAAGAAGTTCATCTCACCGGCATACATGAGGTCTTGGCACTCTCCATTTTAACTTTAAATTATGATATACATATGGGAAATGTTGGGGTTGTGAAAGATAAAAATGGCAATGATATTGCGTCGGTCCTTGATTGTGCTGGGGCTTTTGGATCACGACTTGGTTATGAGAAATTTACTCGAAATCGGATGAATCAACCACATTTGTTTGATGGTATGACTAAGGGCGACCCTGTATTGCCTCTTGATATTGTAAGGGGTATTCATGGAGGACATTATGATATTAGTTCCTCACATTTCATTTCCCTGGAATTTGCAGATAAGCTAGAGGCTTTTTCATCCTTATCAAAAAAAGATCTCACGCAATTACAGCGTATTATTCATAGTAGTGCAAAAGAAATAGGTAATGCTTTCAAGCACCATCCAGACACATTAGGCGTGGCGAAGGCTTTAGGCCGTTTTGGAGAAGCGGTTACTCTCAACAATTTAGGGTATCAAATGTGTGAAGTCATGGATAGAAATCTAGTGGCTGGCAAGGAACTGGCACTACAGATTCGCCTCCAATGTGCACTCATTCAATCGAACATCGACTTGCTGGATACGCTTTTAACAGAACATCCCACCCTTCTGGGTAAAAAAATAAAGTGGTTAACGGATGATGATCAGCCTCAGATTCATAAACCGACAACCTTATATGAATTTGTTACTAATCAATCGATCAAGTCACCAGAAATTATTTTTACCGTCATTGAACATCAGAAAGCGAGAGAAGAATCTAAGAAGCAAGAAACATGGGGGAGAAAAATTGCTCAACAGGCTCGTACGCGTAACTATAGAACTGTTTCTGAACAAGTTAGAAAGCCACATGAGAGGCACCAGGATCTCATTAAAAAAGACCACAAAAATCCACCTGGTATACATAGAGAATAACAATTCATGCCATGTTGATTTAAGCGACGTATGTTTTAGAAGGAGGGGGCTATTTGTTTGTGGTCAAACCGTATACGCCTATTTTTAATGTTAGTTGCATGTCGTGAAGGGGAGGTTGGTGGTGATGCCAAGGGGGAGGTCTGTTGGAGTAGTAGGTGCCTGCTTTCGTGATTTCTTAGCCATCCATCGAGGCTGTTTAATAACGCTGATGCCATTTGATTGCCATCGGTGGCTTCCAACCCGCAGCGTTTTAGAGTCTGAGCTTGTATCGGTTTTTTGAGTAAATTTGACATGCTTATCAACAGAGGCAATGTTTGATTTCTTTCTTGCTCCGTTGTAAAAATATGCGGGAAGTTTTTTTCAAATATAACCTTTATATCCGTATCGTCTAATGACCTTAGGCTATTAATCAACTGAACACACGCTTTATTATAGTCATAGATACAAGAGAGTTCCCATAACCTATCGAAGGCAGGTTCTATATAGGTTTTGAAATATTGAGGTACTGTTTTTTCTTTCATAATGCTAAATAGATAAGGATCTGCTTCTCTATTTATAAAATATTATTAACAAGAATGCAAAGCTTTATTGGGGGGCTCCTTCACCTAAACGACTAAAGACACATTTAGCGTGGGCATCGATAACGGATGCGTTAAACCCCATAACTTAAATTCCAGGTTCTTCGATATCTTTTTAATATAAACTTCTTTTGATATTTATTATGGAATATAAATTACAATAATAAATATATTATAATTTATATGCGCATAACTTTATCATATATACACTAAAAGGTGAATATTTTCCTTAAGCAATACTCCCTCTGTTTTTTTTATAATTTTCATAATTTTTTGTGATGTCCTGAATGTCCTTTTTATATTTGGCATCCTGGCATAAAGCCTCGGTATCCACATGAAGCTCATCCGCTTTTTTATACATAAGCTGATAGAGAAAATGTACTTCTTCCTTATCAATGGAAAGTGCTTTTGGGTGATGATCCCAGACGATATTCGTGACGAATTCATAGGTTTTTGGATCAGCCACAATCGAGCTGAGATGTTCCTCGAACTGGTCTACTTGTTTGATGGGAACCTGGTGGTATTTAAGCACTTGCGCCAGCATATCAGACATAAGTTCTTTTCGGTGCATGAGGTCGACACGTTCATCCAGGGTTTCATAATGATCTAGAAATTGATGAATTTCCTGTGGTGAAATGTCTTTCCAGGGTTTATGGAATTGTTTGCTGATGCCATGCTTGATGGCATGGATCAATGTTGTATAACTTTTCTGGTTAGGGATGGCACTCACTAATGTCGGTTTTTTGAGATCATAATCCGTCGTTAAGGCTTTAGCGAGAGCACGAAAAGCCAGATGCTCAATTTCGACAGGTTGAGAATGATAGTTGATTTTTTTCATACTCACTTACCCCCATTTCACTAGTATGACTCAAGACTCTTAATTGAATATTAAATGCGAATGATAATGAGTATTCATGGGGGCAATAGTTTGGATGTTAATTAAATTTTAACCATGTGGTTGAAGTAAACGTTGGCTCTAGGTACTTGATTCGTAGAGATTTGCAGGTTATTCTCCTAACCTTATTTTCTAAGAGGGTTCCTATGGTTGAATTATCTGCAAATGACAATCTGCTAGAGCATGATGTTGTGATGCCGTTTATGATTGAACGTTCCCATATAAGGGGGCGTTTTGTCCGGCTTAAAAAGAGTCTGACTGAAGTGATAAAACAACATCAATATCCGCATGTGGTTTCACGATTGTTGGGTGAAATGCTGGCTATGGCTGCATTAGTTGGAGCGACACTCAAATTAGAGGGTGTTGTCAGTATCCAGTTACATGGCAATCGGCCTATTCGTTTAATCGTGGCCGATTATACTTCTGAAGGCCACGTAAGGGGATATGCCAAATGGAATGAGGAAGACGCCGACTATTTGAAGCAAACCCAGGAATATGATTTTAAAGCACTCATGGCCAGTGGCAATTTAATGATATCGATTGACCATCGCCAGTGGAATGATAAATATCAGGGGATCGTTCCTATCGAAAAAGAGACTCTGGCAGGTTGTATGGAAGATTATTTTCGGCAGTCAGATCAGCTCGATGCCTGTATCCGTTTAGATAGTTCGTTTAAAGCCAATAATGGCAGCAGTTATTGGATTGCTAGTGGGATGATGATTCAGCGTTTACCCCAACAGGGTGGCAAGCCAGTCGAACTGGTTTATGATAAGCACGATAAAGCACTGAGTGATGATAATGATGAGCGTGCGCTGTATGTCGAACCCAATGAATGGGAACATGCTTCTATTTTATTTCAAACCTTAACACATGACGAAATGACAGATGGGCATTTATCACCAGAAGGGTTGGTTTACCGACTCTACCATGATGATGGCGTACGTATCTTTAACCCACAGCCAGTTATCGCTAAATGCAGGTGTTCTCGTGAGAGAATATGTTCGGTGCTGTGTTCGATGCCAAATGAAGAAATCGAACCGCTTTACATAGACGATGTAATCAATGTGAAGTGCGAATTTTGCAGCAAAAATGAACTATTCACCCGCACGGAAGTGATGGATATTAAGCACCATTAACTCGAGCTCGGCGTTTATTATTGGGGGTAGATAGGAATTTTACTGGTCGATAAATAGTATTGCGCAGTTTCCCCGACCGCCCATGGGCGGTCGAAGATGAAGGCGTTTTGAGCCATACCAATGCAACTCCTATCTCATCTATCAAAAAACTCCGAACTTGGGTTAATTAATGAGTCTTCAAAGGCGTAAGGTGGGAATAATGATGACGCTAATGCTTAATTGACTTGCATCGTATGTTGCTCAGCATCCACGGCTTCCCAGGTTTTTTTCATCTCATTTATTTCTTTAATCAGTTGGTCGCATACTTTTATATCGTTACTGCGTTGGACGTGAAGGAAGCGAACATCGAGTGAGATGTAGAAGCGTTGAAGGGCTTTGGCAAGTTCTGGTGCGATATCAAAATCAACAGCAGACAGTAGGCCCATGGCTATTTTTCCGGCTTTATCAAGTGCGTTATAACGGTCTTCGATACGTTTTTCCAATATAGCGGCTTTAGCTTGCTGTATATGTTTAATCATACCTTCATAGAGTAAAATAATTTGTCGTGACGGACTAACAACAGCTTTTGCGGTTTGATACGCTGCGATACCTTTTGAATACATAGGCCTCTCTCTCAATAGGAATACATTCGGGACACATGAGCCTAAATAAAATTTATTAAGAAATGGTTGTTATGGGGAGATTAACCGTTGCATCCATCGTTTGCTGACAGTAGTTGCTGGATACAGCCATGGATTAATAAGAGGCGTGAATGATGATCGTTCCATTCTTGTTGGTAGACTAGCTTTTGGTCCGGACGCAATTTCCATAGATGTGGTTTAGACTGGACCATGTTTAAAATATGTAAGGGGTTTTGGATGTGGCCTTCTCGGAAAGAAATAACGGCACCACGTGGACCGGTTTCAATTTTTTCGATATGGGCTTGCTTACAGAGGAATTTGATTTTCATCACCTCCAGTAGAAAATTTGCCGCTTCAGGAAGGGGGCCAAAACGGTCGATCAATTCTGCACCAAAGGCTTCTACTTCTGGGTCGCTTTGCAATGCCGATAGCCGTTGGTACAGGCCAAGGCGGAGGCTTAGATCGCTGACATAATCATCAGGAATCAAAACTGGAATGCCCAAATTGATCGAAGGGCTCCATTGGTTGTCCTGTTCAACCGGATTAGGGTTGGCTTCAGTAGCGGTTTTTGCCAGGACCATTGCTTCTTCAAGCATGTGTTGATAGAGCTCCATTCCGACTTCTTTGATATGGCCGGATTGTTCTTCTCCCAAGAGGTTTCCATAACCTCTGATATCCATATCATGGGTTGCGATGGTGAAGCCCGCACCTAAGGTATCCAAATGCTGCAAGACGTTAAGACGCTGCAAGGCATTTCCCTGTAATGTCATGCGGGAAGGGGTCGTTAGATAGGCATAAGCACGAATTTTACCGCGGCCGATACGTCCACGAATTTGATAAAGTTGCGATAGCCCAAACATGTCGGCGTGATGCACAATGAGGGTGTTTGCTTGGGGGATATCCAGCCCCGATTCAACAATTGTTGTGGAGAGTAACACGTCGAATTTACCTTCGTCAAAATCGGTCATGATCTGGTCGAGTTCGGCGGCTGGCATTTGGCCATGCGCTTTCACCACCTTAACTTCAGGAATGAGTTGGTGAAGTTTTTTCTCAATGTCTATCAGGTGGCTGACGCGTGGACATACATAAAAGGTTCTTCCTCCACGGTAGTGTTCCCGTAGAATAGCTTCACGCAACGTGACTGAGTCATAGGGCATGACAAAAGTACGGATGGCAAGGCGGTCAATGGGTGGGGTGGTAATCAGGCTTAGTTCGCGCAGGCCACTCATAGCCATTTGCAAGGTTCGCGGAATGGGGGTGGCGGTGAGGGTCAGAATATGAACATTGGCTTTGAGTTGTTTGAGTGCCTCTTTTTGTTTAACGCCAAAATGCTGTTCTTCATCAACAATCAATAACGATAAATTTAAAAATGAAATATGCTTACTAAGCAGGGCATGGGTGCCCACAACGATATCGACTTCGCCATGTTCTAATTCGAGTTTGGTTTGGGCAGCTTCTTTAGCGGTTACTAAGCGTGAGAGCTGTTTAACTCGAATACCGAAACCACGGAACCGTTCACTAAAAGTATGAAAATGCTGACGGCATAGCAAGGTGGTAGGCACGACTACGGCAACTTGTTTGCCATTGGGTTTAAATGGTGCATCGCCTGGTAGATTACTGAATACGGCCATGAAGGCAGCACGCAGGGCTACTTCGGTTTTGCCAAATCCGACATCGCCGCAGATGAGACGATCCATCGGTTTACCAGAAGCAAGGTCGGTGGCAACTTCGTCAATGGCCCGTAATTGTTCTTCGGTTTCTGAATATGGGAATTTGGCGCAGAATTCCTGATAGAGATTTTCAGACACAATGAGTGGCTCGGTTTTTCGGAGTTCCCGCAGCGCGGTAATTTTAAGCAACTCATGGGCAATATCCCTAATACGTTGTTTAAGCCGTGCTTTGCGTCCCTGCCAGGCAACACCACCTAAGCGGTCTAATTTAACACCTTCATTTTTACCATAACGGGTTATGGTTTCGATGTTTTCTACCGGTACATAAAGTTTATCGCCACCATCATAAGCAATCTGGATAAAATCATGGGGATGGCCAGAGATTTCGAGTTTCTGTAACCCTAAGAATTCACCGATACCATGTTCAATATGGACGACTAATTCGCCCGGATTTAAAGAGGTGGCTTCAATGATAAATTGCTGGCTGCGCTTGGTTTTACGCAGACTTCGGGAAATACGTTCGCCGAAAATATCCTGTTCGGAAATCATCAAAACGTCATCGCTGATAAAACCTGTTTCCAGTGGCAAGGTTATCAGCTGAATGAGCTTGCTTGGATTTTTCTGTACGTCCTGCCAGTTGGCTGAAATAACGGAATTGGTTTGATGTTTTTCTAACATTCCATGTAAACGATCACGCGAGCCATCCGAAAAACAGGCAATCACGGGGCGAGGATTAGAACGTTTTGATTTGCTGTTGGCAATACGCACGGATTCCAGCCATTCTTTGAGGTAAGCCAGAGGATGCTGGCTTTGTTGTTTAGCCAAGGTGAGCACGGGTGGTAGTGGTTTTAAGTCTAACGAAGGTAATAAGGCAAACGGTACGATATTTTCGTCCGTAGCTACAAAAGGTGATAAAGAAACAACTTTTAATTTAGAGAGTTCGGTTTTCCAGGCATCATCCTGTAAATAAAGGCAATTTGGTTCTAGCGGGTGATACGCAACATCATCAAAACGATTATGTTCGTATGCGTCCTTACGGTTTTGATAATGGTCGGTAATGGTTTCTAAGCGTTTGACACGTGCATCGTCTGCGTGATAATCGAGTATCAGCTGAGCGTTTGGCAGGTAATCAAACAAGGTATCAAGCTTAGGGTAAAAAAGTGGCAACCAATGTTCCATGCCCGGGTATTTACGGCCAGCGGAAATCGATTCATACAGTGGATCAGCTTTATAGCTGGTCCCAAATAAATGGCGATATTGCTGGCGAAAATGTTCGATACGGTCAGGCTCCAGCATTACTTCGCCGGCGGGAAATAAGGTGATTGAGTTGATGGTTCCCTGGCTCACCTGGGAAATAGGATCAAACACGCGTATTGATTCAACCTGATTGCCAAAAAAATCAAGGCGATAGCCGCTGTCACTGGTGATGACTAAATCAAAGATGCTGCCGCGTACGGCAAATTCGCCCGCCTCAACGGCCGTACCAGAACGACTAAAACCCAGTGTAAGCAGCTGGTGAACTAATGCTTGACGATCAAGCTGCATTTGGGTCGTGATGGTTGAGATATGGGAAGCAAAGGCTGTTTGCGGAGGAACACGTTGAATAATGGCATTGATGGTTGTCAAAACAATGAGTTTTGATTTGTCTTTGGTGCGCTTACTTAAGCTGCAAAGTGTTTCAACGCGTTGGCTGATAATCGGGATATTAGGAGAAGTGCGGTCGTATGGCAGGCAATCCCATGCGGGAAAGAGTAGAGTGGGAATGGTGGAATCAAAAAATCGTATTTCATCATGCAGATGCGTCATGCTTTGGTCATCAAGCGATACGTGGATAATAGTATCAGACTGCTTGTGAAACAATTGGGTTAAAACATAACCGCGAGCACCTGCAGGAATAGAAGAAAGTGTCAGCATCGACATATCATTATTCAAACCTTTGCTCTTGAAAGCGCTTGATCGTCGCTATCATCTGTTGATAAGCAACTGGAATGAGTTCTGGATGGTTAATCCAGCTGTAAATATCGAGATCCTGTTCATCGAGTAATTGTTCAAAACATGAGATATCATCAGGACTCATTGCAGTTAAATTAGCCTTGGCGAAATCACCAAGGAGGATGTCAGTCTCTTTGCAGCCACGATGCCAGCTACGGTAAAGGATTCTCTTGATTTTTGTGTCATTATTTTCAGTCATAGGTGTTTCCTAATATCTATGTTAATTTATAGCGATATTTCAGTAGCTTACAAGCAATTTATTCAGCTTTAACAGAGAAAGAAATAACAAGGTTCCGGCTAGCAGAAAAGAGGTATATTGCAAGCAAAAAAAATCTTTTTTTTATGCTCCCAGGAAATGTCTGGGATGGTTACGTTGTCAACCCTCATGTCAAAAAAAAATGAAAAAAATATGGTTGTGTGAAGCGAAATTTTCGTCCCTAATGGGTGAAGGAAATATGTGATCTATTTCTGATATAAATGAAATGAATGATTGTTACATAGAACTTTTCTTTTTTAACGAAGAGATGAGAGCTTTCTTTTAGTCTCTTTTATGTAGCTATCTTATGAATAAAAATGGGAGTGAATATGACATTAGCTGCGATACATTCGCCAATTGCCAACGATACCTCGCGTGTCGTCTCTGTATGGAGCAGTCTCCAACAGGTGTTAAAGGGGCATTTTGGTGAAGCCGTATACAAAAGCTGGTTACAGTCACTTGAATTTGTCAGCAATGACGATGGCCATATTATCCTTAGTGCGCCGACCCGTTTTATTCGCGAATGGGTACTTACCAATTACTGTCCAGAGATTCTTTCGCTTTGGCAACATCTTGATAATGCTGCTAAAGCGGTTGATGTTTATGTCCGTCGTCCTAAAGAAGTTTCTGATGAAGAGGTAGCACAGCAATTTGGTATCGAAGGTGATAATGTCCGTTCACTGCCGCTAGATCATCATGCGACGGTTGAACCGGATGAGATCAGTTCGCCGCTGGATCCTCGTTTTACCTTTGCGCATTATATGGTGGGTGAATCAAACCGCCTTGCGTATACTGCCATGCAGAAAATCCTTGATTCACAGTCACCTGTGCCAGGGAATAACCCGCTTTATGTGTATGGTGGTGTTGGCTTAGGAAAGACGCACTTATTGCAAGCACTTGCTGCATCTATTCGCAGCCGTTTTCCGCATCGTAAAGTGGCGTATTTGTCAGCTGAGAAATTTATGTTCTTTTTTATCAAGGCTGTGCGTCAAAATGAAATGATTGCGTTTAAAGAGCAGTTGCGCTCGGTTGACGTATTGCTAATTGATGATTTGCAGTTTATCAGCGGTAAGGGCAGTACCCAGGAAGAATTTTTTCATACCTTTAATAGCCTGCTTGATAACCAGCGCCAGGTGGTCATCAGTGGTGATCGTCCCCCTTACGAATTAAAAGACATCGATAATCGTATCCGTTCACGATTATCTTGGGGTATGGTGGCAGATATCAAACCGGCTGATTATGAATTACGTTGTCAGATTATTGAATCCAAAGCCAAGCAGATGAAAACCGCTTTGCCAGAATCAGTGGTGGCATTTTTAGCTACTAAAATTACTGGCAGCATCCGTGAGTTAGAAGGTGCCATGAACCGTGTCGTCGCTCAATGTGCGATTATGAATCATGAAATCAGTTTAGATGGCACTAAGGAAATGTTACATGATCTGCTGCGGAGCAATCAGCCGGTGGTGACGATTGAATCCATCCAGAAAGCCGTTGCTCAGTTTTATAATATCAGTGTAGATGATTTAATTTCAGAGCGCCGTATGCGAATGATTGCGCGTCCACGCCAGATTGCGATGTATTTAAGCAAGTGCTTAACCACACGTAGCCTAACCGAAATTGCCCGCCGTTTTAACCGTAAAGACCACACAACAGTGATGCATGGGGTTAAAACCATAGAGGATCTTTGCAGTATTGATGCAGAGCTCGACCAAGAGGTTAAGAAGCTTAAATCAATTGTCAAAGGCAGTTAATTTATTCAAGCGCTTGTGATAATTTTTTATTTGAACGGTCCGGGCTTGTATTTCGTATTATTTTCCTGTTGCAACCATTTGCCGTATGCTAAGGAATGGAAATCCAGACTGTTGACTATTTGTTGACAGACGCATTGAGAGACGTATTGCCTCTTGAGAGTCCTAAGATTACCTTAGACCCGATATTTCTAGCAAGTCTATTCGTTCTACTCGGTGCATCCTCTGGCTTATTTAACTCAAGAGTCTTCTTGGCATTTTCGATGCATAGTTCATCTGGATAACCAACTGATATCGAAGACGTCCCTTTCATGAATGGTACGTGTGCTTTTTGGTGTAATTTAATTAGTGCGCTATTAAAGTGTTTTTGAAATTCCTGACGTGTTGATGCCAAGATTTCAGGATCCTGAAAATGGCTAGATACAACATCATGTAATAATACATCAAAATGACTGAGGTAATTGGGTATGTGTTTTCCATTTTCGCGACTATTTTGATTATCAGCTAAGTCATAGCATACATGCAGATCGGCTCGGTAATATTGCCTTAATGTATGTTCCGCTACAACCAATAAAGCCAGCAAATGTGGATGTTGTGTTATCGTCCCAAATGAAAAATCATTCTGCTGGTTCTGTATGTTTTTTATTTCCAGAGTAAATAAACGTTTAAAGACACGGCCCAGAACAAGCTCTTCAATTGCTCGATCAAAATAGGCTACATCGTGTGTACGAATTTTATCCTGATGTGAAGCTAAAAGCGGGATATCATTTTCTTCTAGTTTTTGAAACATTATTGTCGTAATTAACGGAAATCGCGTCACTAGAAATTGAGTTGCATTAGCAATATCGTTGAATGTAGGATCAATGGCTGAGTTAACAAACCATTTCTTCTTCTCTAAAAAATTGCTTATAGAGTTAAGATTTTTGGCTGCAGTCCGCTTGTGTTGTCCTTTTGCATAATTGAAATTTGAACGATTCTCTTTGCGTTCTCTTAGCATTTCTATGCAGATAGAATCTTTTAGTGCCACTCGTATTGAATTTGTGATTTGGGTTGATAATAAACTAAAATCGTCCTGTGGCTGGTTAACTATGTGTGTGACGTATTTGAGGACGTCTATGATACTTTGACCATAGTTACCATCTGATTTATAGAATTGGAAATTGCTGCGGATACGGGTCGTCATTGAATCGGTCATAGAAAGGGTAAGAGGTGAACGACATTGAACTATAGGCATGAAACCAATTTTAGCTTCGGTTACCAAACGTAACTGGCTAACCAGTGCTGCTTTTTTATTTTCATCAACATTCTCAGCTGATGTATAGCTTTCAAATTCATTTAGGTAAGGGATGACTATATCAGGATTAATATCTAACCCAACGGTTGCTAATTCGCTGATCTTACCACCTTGCGCTTGATGATGATTGGCCAATTGATCCAGTATTTCTTTTAGCATCCCTCTTAGAAATAATTGTGCGTTTTGGCTTTCTGTGATATTCGGGGCATTCCTTAATTCAAATATAATATTGTTTATCGTTGAAACAAATAGTTTATATTTTTCAGTTATAAGATCTTCCTCTATTTTAATGTTATCAATTTTTTCCTTTTTGCAATTTAGGGTAAAATTGTTGATCGATTCCTGAATGCGAGTCCTACTGTATTCTTGGCCGTCTTGATAAGGAGATTGTTCGTGAGCTCGAAGAGCTTTTATTGATAAAGGAAAGGATGTTTCGGTAAATTGGCGAGCTTGATCAAGGAATCCTTTATAAAACATTCCATGATTTGAATGCGATGTCATCTGTATGAACGTTGCGTATTGCTCCTTAACCGTTTTTTCTAGGTTCGTTTTTTCTTTTATTCGACAATAAAGGTTTCCTTCAAACTCCAGGTTGATGTTTCGCTGATCTACCGGACTTTTGAGTAATATATATAAATTTTCTCCGTAAAGAGCTTTTACCTTTTCGTCTAATTGATATAACCCCATATTTAAATATGAGCTCATTTTAAATCGTGCTGAAACCCACTGATCAAGCGAACTGCCTTCAACTTCTTCATCGAGATCATCATTATAGGTCCTGTTAATGGGATAAAAATTGGCAAGCTCATTATAGACATCTTTAATTTTATTAAAAATTCTTGTGGTTGGGCTTTGATTTTTGCTTAAGAAATTATTATGAATTTGTTCGAGTATATCTTTCTTAGCTTGTAATAATTCTTTTTCCAACCCAGCGTCCATTTGTTTCATTTCTGTTTCACAGGATAGGATAGCTTTATAGACGATGGAGGAGGGGTAGTCCTTACCATTTTCAGTATAACGCTCATCACTAATAAAATGCACAGAAAGAATATTGCATTGTAAAAACGATAATGGTTGCTTAAGAGGGTCGTATTTATAAATGCCGGATAGGTCATTCGTAGTTTTGGTTGCACCAAATGTTGTGCCTTCAAAAATGCCCTTTTTCTCGATGATAGACATCAATTTAGATTTTATGTCTTCGAACGGAATAAGTGATTTATAAGGTTCAAATTCTATGCGCAAATATTGTTCAACAGTGCTGATCTCTTTTGATCTTTCGGCATTGCAAACAAATGAATCATCATGTTCCTTAATCGGTTTTGTACTGCCAACCGAAAAATCTTCCCTTGTGGGAAACACATACTTGGTTGCTTGTCTTATCGTAGTAATGGCTGCATACGCTCCCTGGGATATTTGCCCACGTTTTGTTTTTTTATTTGAGGTTTGGACTTTGCTTTTTCTTAATTCAGGGTTAATTTCATTGGTAATAATTTCATCCATGTCTCTTTTTAAAGAACCAAATCTTCCTGCATTACCTTTGTTAAGATCACCTGATGCGAGTTGTTTTTTTTTGTGAGGTTTAAAATTAAGAAATTCAGTATAGAACTGACTGAGCTGTCCAGGATTTATTTGAATATAATGGGAGGAATTTATCGTAACAAAATCAATATTTTTCATATTATATTGATGTAATGTACAAGCAAAACGTGCTGCGGCTCGTTGATTTTTACCGAAATTTAGAACAATGGTATTGAGGTGCAGTTCAACATGAAAATCCTCAGATTGCAGATCAGTGTCATTCACTTTATTTATAATAGATTTATGTAATTTAACGAGTACGGTATCTGTTGCTTCTGTCACATTCGACTTCTGAAGCCAAGGCTGAAGTGGGAGGGGGGTATAATATTTTTTATCGATGCGGTTTCGAAATGGGTTCTCAAAATTTTCTACCGTTGTAAATGGCGTTATTGGTTCTGGTATGGTCGCTATAATAATGATTTGATTGGTGAGGTTGTCTTTTGCTATGCTGGATATGACAATGTTATTTTCTATTAAGGTTTTTGCTAACTTAAAGGCTTTTTGTGCATCACTGATGTTATAGGTGACTTCTGTTTTACCTGTGCTCTCTGCATAAATATCTTCATCTACTTCGGAACGAAACTCTGGATCGGATATGAAATCGTCTATAAAACTATGTAATTGAAATAATGTATAATTTTCAGGGGTAGCATTATATTGATTGGGAATTGAAACCTGATAAGGAGTTGCATTATCGATTTCTTTTTGGAAGCTTTCTATGCCAGATTCATTATTTTTGATTATAAATTTTGATGATTCTTTCATTGAATAAATCCATTTTTAATTATTAAGTGTGCAGTGTATAATATTATATTATTTATATATAGCAATTTAAATATTAAAAATGAAAAACGCTTTCCACCTTCAAGTTTGAAGTGCAAACCTCTGACATTCTTTAAAAATGCCTTATTAGGAGTTATCCAATTGAGTTTTTTGAGTGGTGTTAAGTTGTGGTTATCAATGGTTTCATTACTCTTTCATCCTAACTTAAATGGTTCTATTTTTTTATACGCAACATCTTTTTGATTATCTGTTGAACAACAAACATCATAAGATGTTGCGCTTCATTTTAGAACAGGCCCTGATTGGGACTTTCCATAATATTTATCAATTTCTTCTTTGGTAATACCTATCTTTGCAAATGCGTCGTGCCATTGTCTAATCGTGCTATAGACATAGTTAAAATTTTTACCGTGTTTAAAGGAGCTGCCGATATAATTTCCATTAGAGTCATTAAGTCTAAAATGAGAGCTGCCTCTGTGGTCATCGACAGAATTCTCACGATTTATGTATATCCAAATTGTTTTAAGTTGACTATAGCGGACCTTTATACATTCCAATGGGTCATGCATCTTACGCAGGGTGTCCCAATGACTTGCGGGCAAATTATATAATGGTCGCGAATTAATAATGGATTGAACTACTGTAATAGGAGGTATTGGCTCTGTGTTTCCTTTGTTCAATTTGCTTTGCCAGCGGTTTTTTTCTTCAGGACTGACACCATGATCCCACGGTACCGTAGTAGGTAAATAAATACTTTCTGCTTCAGGTTCTTCACAAACGGTATTGATTGTGTGAATGGGTATGTTGCCATCGGCTATTTCAGGAGCAGAGGAAGGGGGATGCATAGGCTGTGTACAATCCGAGCACAGACACCTTTTGTCTCTACAGGCTCTTCAAAAACGGTATTGCTCATGTGATTTGGTAGGTTGGCATCGTTTGTTTCTGTAGAAGAGGACGGGGAATGCATAGGTTGTGCACTATTAGGAGTGCATACATCGTCAGCAGAAGCTGGTGCTATGTTGGCTATATGAGGCTCTGGGGGCCTATCCAGCAAAGAATAAGCTGAACCGCTGATGTTATCATTCAGTGCTCTATTGTTGCTGGTTTGAGCGAGAATCGCTGATTCCTGATTTCTTCTTTTCCTTCGTTGTTTCTTTTTTAGGTTCTTAGTGCGGTTTTTCTCTTTTGTTTTTTCTAAATCATTAAATACAACGACATTGTTTTTTAAAATAATCTTATATTTCCTGTCGGTTTCATTTATAACGTTACCTTTTTCGTCTCCTTTTTTTTGTAGTTTTTCAATATTGATTAAATCACTTTTTGATGCGGAAGATAATACTTCATCGATATTGCCAAGATACGTCCTGTCTCCCCTAAAATTTGGATGAAGGGAAACCATGCTATCAAAAAGTTCTACGCAACTTGCATTTATGGAAATTCTTTTTAATTTGGATTTATATTTATAATCTTCTCCATCTGAGGAGGGATTAGGGTCTGCTACGTCACAGGCTGTTTTATCAGCTAAGCGATAATAATTGAATGCCTCAATCAGAAGTTGATTATTTTGCTGGTACGTATCCGTTACGATGGTTAATTGTGCTTTAACAGCTGGATCATATGTCTGAAATGTTTCCGGAGAAAAGAAAGCCTCTGTTACACCAAGCACTAATTGATCAAATATAAACGGGCTACCAGAAATCTTCTTTTTTATCGTATCCAGATTTTTTCGATTTTTATCAATCGTCTCCAGTGATTCATAGTGTTTCCATACGAGGAGAGTAAGTACTTGATTGAAAGAACATTTATCATTACTCCACTCTCTTATAATAAAAATAATGTAATCTAAGTGATGTAGATTTTCAATATAGGATTTATAAATAAGAAGTGTGGGTATCATCTCCTTTTTTAGTATGTTCCGTTTTTCAATGCTTCGAACCGGAAATGGATCATGCTTATTAAGCAAATGAGCATGAATCAAGATTTTGACTGATTGGTCCATTGTGTTCCATTCTAATTTTTGTTGACATTGTGAGAGGATTTCCATGGTATGTACATACCAATCTTTAATAATATTATTTATTTTTTCAATGTAAATATGCTTATGCTCATCTTTGTTATTCATAATAATTAGTCTCTTATTTTTTTTTTTGTTTAAGTGGATACTATAATTCTTTAATTATATTATCAATGGTTTTGGGGGATAATGTGATATTTTACGTAGATAATTATAATATTTTCTATTACCAGCCACATTAAATATCATGTATTGTATGGAATTGGGGTGCTTCACTTTAGAACAAGCCTTTGTTGTCCAAATAGATAATAAAAAGGATGTTGTTTATAGGGGGATATAAGCATTTCATTTGTAATGAAAGATCTGCTTTTTTTTGCTTTAATATGTTGGCCAATTTTCAATTGTAGGATGCAGCTATATGGAGATTCTATACCAAAGATTTTTATTTCTAAAAGTTCTTATATCTTTGGTTATCTCGTCAGAAGCGCATCTATTTAGCTTATCCTCACCAATGGATGGGAACCACTCAAATCAATCGTTTTAATGTTAAATGGAGTAAGAGACAGAAAACAAGAAACAGCATTATTTTATGTGAAAATGCTTTCTATATCGGCTTATCCAAGTACATGATAAAGGCTAAGTATCAATACCATTATTCTTAGTTTTTTAAAGCAACGACCTTTCCAACAATAATCAAACAGGGTGCTTTGATCTGTTGGCATTTGACTGCCTCAGCAACGGCAGAGAGGGTTGAATAAAATATTTCGCTATCAGGTAATGTACCATTGCGGATTACAGCCACTGGTGTGGTTGCTGGTAAACCATGCGCAATCAATTGGTTGCTGATCTGTTCTAAATGGGCAAGTCCCATATAGATCACCAGGGTGGTGGTGGGGTCGGCTAGTCCTTGCCAGTCTAGATGGTGCAATCGTCCCTCTTGCTGGTGGCCGGTGATAAAGCGAACGCCTTGGGCAACACCACGATGGGTGAGGGGGATACCGTACATTGCGCTGCACCCTTCTGCGGCGGTGATGCCGGGTATTACTTCAAAAGGAATATGATGTTCAAGCAAGAACAGCATTTCTTCACCGCCACGGCCAAACATAAACGGGTCGCCACCTTTAAGACGCACAATAATTTTATGCTGGTTAGCGTGATACAGGAGGGTTTGATGGATTTCGTCCTGGGGCATGTAATGATGCTCGGCTTCTTTGCCTGCAAATATTTTTTCGACATGATCTGGGATCAGAGCTAGAATTTCAGGGGAAATCAAGCGGTCATGAACAACGATCTGTGCATGCTGTGTCAAAATTTGTAAGGCTTTGATGGATAAAAGCAATGGATCACCTGGCCCTGCACCTAAAATATAGATGTAAGGCTTAGAGGGAGGGGGAGGGCACAGTAATGACGCGGGTATCGTTATCATGAAGCGGAGTATACCTTAAAAGGGCAGGATACTCAAATAGGGCTTTGCTAACAGATGAGGCTATTTAAACGTTTTGAATAAAGTTGTCATTCGCGCGACTTCATCAGTAGAAAGAATCTCGAGTTTAACAATTTTTAAACGGTGGGTTTGGCCTTTGATGAGCTCAAATTGTGAAGGGCTCAGTTTCCACGCTTTGGCCATAAATTGAATCAAGGCCTTGTTTGCTTTGCCATCTTCTGGCGGCGTGCTAATTGAAACTTTGAGGAAATGAAGTTGCCCCTCAGTCTCAATGATGCCAGTAAACCCTTCCCGCTTGGCTCCTGGATAGGCTTTGATGCGGATAATAAACCCTTGTTCTATGGGTTCGTAGAATGTGCCGGTCATGTAGAGTTCCGAGGCTTCCAGCCGGTCATCGTGATGATATCAATGGTGGCGGGAACGCGGCCATCTTCATCGGCAAAGGATTGGCTGTAGGTAGCACAGGCCTCATGTAATAACCTTCGAGTCATGAACTGGCGAGTACGCTGGAGCAATGCGTTGGTTTCACCTAGTTGCTTAAGTTCTTTTAAGAGGGTAAGTGGATGGTCGTATGAGACGGTCATGTGGGTAAGATCAGAAACGGGATTCTCAAAACCCGCTAATTGGATAAGTCGACCCGCATCTTTGACATCAATGGTAGGGGAGATACGGGGGGCGGCTTGCTGGGTCAGTTCACTTTCGGCCTTGAGTAACGATTGGCGGAGTTCGGTCAGGCTATAACCACCAAAGAATAAACTGATGAACAGGCCGTTTGGTTTCAGTAAACGATAATAGTTTTTGAGGGATTGCAGTACATCGTTATGCCAATGCAAATGGAAGTAACTGATAATAAGGTCAAAACGTTCGTTGATCTGGTGAGTAAAGGGTATCTCTAATTCATTATGCTCATAGAGCGATTCAATACCGTAATGGCCTTTGAGATAGTGGCTGGGTGTATATGGGCCAAAATGAGTAAGACAGGCTGAAGGAAATGCTCGGACAGTATCAGAAAGAATATCCGTTAATAAAGCGTTGCTATCCAAAGCTTCAAGAAGCTCACGGGTAGTTTCTGGGTGAGTGCGTTGCTTATGTTGTTGCAGCGTGGCAAGATCAAAGAGTGGAGCAGTCATGCATTAATATTCAAACCTGATTTGGGCACCGAAGGCGTTGATCTTATTACCAACTTCTCCCATGCCAAGATAGGTTTTTTGGTCGTGATTGTCCAGCAAGATTGTTTCAGCCATAATATTTGAATCACGCTTGCGCAGGTAAACAAAACGGTCGTCATTTGGATTGGGGGTGTCATTTTTAAACCTCAATGCTCCATATATTTTATTTTTGATTTTAGCCATAGGTTTTGATGTAAAAAGCAAATAACTATTATCTGTTTTATTCGTATCGCCGGTTTGGCTCAGACGCACTTCTTCGGCATTCGACGCTTTATAATTAAAAAGGATGGGATTAGAAGCGCGGTTGGCTAGCTCAGATCTACCAATAAAATCTGGAGTTTTACAGCCTGCTAAGGAAGCCAGGGAGATCAGGATAAAACTTACGATATTCAGATGTTTGAGTGCGAACATAAACAGCCTTTTTTGTGCCTCTATTCTACCTTATTTGATGTAAAAAGTAAAGAAAAACTTAATAATTTATTGATTATTACAGTATTGTTAAATTTTACTTTAGGGGCGAGTATTGTACTTGCTTCCAGGTATAAGTGCCGATATACTGTGACCAACCTATGAAACGTTTTTCCACAGGAAGTACCGATAATGGAAACACCCATGATTATGGCCCTGCCAAAAGGGCGGATTGCAGAGGAATTAATTCCACTTTTAAAACAGGTTGGCATTGAGCCAGAAGCGGCGTTTTTTGATCCAAGCAGTCGTTTATTGCGTTTTAAAACCAATGTGACTCATTTGGAAATTATCCGGGTTCGCAGTTTTGATGTGGCGACGTTTGTGGCTTTTGGTGGTGCTCATATCGGTGTTGCGGGACGTGATGTCTTATTAGAGTTTGATACACCAGAGCTTTATGCCCCGATTGATTTAGGAATTGGCAAATGTCGTCTATCAGTAGCCGAAGAACAGGGGCTTGCACAGCATGATGACCCTGCAAAATGGAGCCATATAACGGTTGCCAGCAAATATCCTAACCTCACCCGTAAGCATTTTGCCCAGAGGGGGGTCCAGGCCGAAATTATTAAATTAAATGGGGCGATGGAATTGGCTCCAACACTGGGTATGTGCAAACGGATCGTTGATCTGGTTTCTACAGGAAAAACATTACGCGAAAATGGCTTGGTTGAAATTGAGAAAATTGTTGATGTTTCGTCGTATCTCATCATTAACCGTACGGCTTATAAAACGCGCTCGAAAGAGATTTATCCATTAGTTGAAACATTTGAAAAGGTCGTTCATGGTTCTGCAGCTTAAGAGTTCTCACCCTGATTTTTCAAAGCAGTTAAAACAGCTTTTGTCGCATACACCAGAGACTAGCCCTGAAGTACGTCAGGTGGTGAGCAATATTATCGCGGATGTTAGAGCCAGAGGTGATGCTGCCTTATTTGAATTAAGTGCCAAATTTGACCACCATACAATGACAGCTGATACCATAAGGGTTAAGCTTACGGCCATTACAGATGCTGTAGGAAAAATCAGTACCGAGTTACAGCAGGCCATTGAATCATCTGCCCAGCGTATCCAGCATTACCATGAGCGACAAATCCCCACCGATTTTGATTATGTGGACGGCCAGGGAGTGCGTTTGGGTAATTTATGGCGTCCAGTGGATTCCGTTGGTATTTATGTTCCAGGTGGTTTAGCCAGTTATCCCAGCACAGTCTTGATGAATGCCATTCCTGCCAAAGTAGCCGGCGTTAAACGGGTAGTGATGGTTGTGCCAACCCCTAAAGGCGAAATGAATCCTGCCATTCTCGCGGCCGCTAAACAAGCCGGGATTGATGAAATTTATACGATTGGCGGTGCCCAGGCCATAGCGGCCTTGGCCTATGGGACTCAAACGATTGAACCGGTAGATTTAATTGTCGGGCCCGGCAATGCCTATGTAGCCTCGGCAAAGCAGCAAGTATTTGGTGTGGTGGGAATTGATATGATCGCGGGTCCTACGGATGTCGTGGTGATTGCGGATGACCAAACGCCCCCCGAATGGGTTGCTGCTGATTTATTAGCGCAATGTGAGCACGGTCCAGATTCCCGTGCTGTATTGATTACCGATGACCAGGATTTTGCCAATCAGTGTGTTCAAGCAGTTGAAACCTTATTGAGCCAGTTAAGCCGTGCAGAGATAGCTAAACGCAGCTGGAACGCACTGGGTGCTGTCATCGTGGTTGAAAGTATTGCAGAGCAAGCGGCCTCGATTGTCAATAAACTGGCACCTGAACATTTAGAAATCATGGTTGATAACCCTAGAATCGATCCTGGCAGAAATTTGCCATGCGGGCGCTATCTTTTTGGGTAGATATACACCTGAGGCTATCGGCGATTATATGGCCGGTCCAAGCCACGTATTGCCCACTGCAGGCACAGCCAGATTCTCGTCTGGTTTGTCGGTGTATAACTTCATCAAACGTGTTTCTGTGATGGGCTGTAGCGCTGAATCATTTGCTGAAATTGCGGATGCTACGGCAATATTTGCAGACAGCGAAGGCTTGTCGGCACATGCGCTTTCAGTTAGAATTCGTAGGAAAATGTCGCATTAGTTGCATCTAAAGATCGTAACCACCAAAAACAGTAATCTTGCTAAAAAACAGAGCAAACGTTAGGAAACGATTATCGTTAAGTTTATTCGTGCTCACGCCATTTAGGCTTGTTTCCTGTAATCTCTGTATAACGCTGGCTGGCGTAGCGGTCGGTCATGCCGGCGATGTAGTTGACGACCGTATCGGATCGGCGTTGCAGGTCGTTTTTATCAACCATGTAGGCTTGCCATTTGGGAGTGAGTTTATTGGGATTATCGAAGTAATAATGATACAGGGTTCCAAGGATGGTTTTGGCTACATCACGCGTAGCCGTAACCTCGGGATGCGAGTACATGCGGTCTTTGAGGAAATATTTAAGTTGCTTGTTGTGAAGTTCCATTTCGTCGCTGAAGGAAACAATGAAGTTGGGAGATTGACGTACATCACCAACCGTTTGAATGGATTGTGCATGTAACGCATGTTGCGTGGTGCGGATAACATCTTCAACCATTTTACCAATCAAGCTGCCAATGGTTTGATAGACCAGCCTTCTTCCATCGGCTTTAGGATAGCGCAATTTTAATTCACTGAAACTATCATAAACAAGCGGAATAGAACATAATTCTTCCAGGGTAAAAAATCCGGCGCGGATACCATCTTCCATATCGTGATTATTATAAGCGATATCATCGCATACACCCGCTACCTGGGCTTCTAGCGAAGGAAAACTCTGCAACCATAAATCATGGAGGGCGTTATAGCGGTTGATAGCATGGTGTGGGCCATTGGCGTAACGTTTGAGATCGGCATAGGGGCCGATGAGTGGGCCATTATGTTTGATGATGCCTTCCAGCGATTCCCAGGTTAGGTTAAGGCCATCAAATTCGATAAAACGTTGTTCCAATTCGGTAAGTAATCTCAAGGCCTGGGCATTATGATCAAAACCACCATATTGTTTTGCGGCATCATTGAGGGCATCTTCACCAGCATGGCCAAAAGGAGGATGGCCTATATCATGGGCTAAGGCGCAGACCTCGGTTAAATCTTCATGCAAATGAAGGGCTTTGGCCAGAGTCCTTGAAATTTGTGCAACTTCGATGGAATGGGTTAAGCGGGTACGGTAATGATCGCCTTCGTGATTGACAAACACTTGTGTTTTATATTCAAGGCGGCGGAAAGCCGTGGTGTGAATAATCCGGTCGCGGTCGCGCTGAAACGGGTCACGCACCGAACAGCTTGTGGAGGCAAAGAGCCGTCCATTGCTTAAGTGTGGTTGCGTGGCATAAGGCGCAAGCGTGTACTGGGTGTTGTGAATCATGTCTTGAATGTAAACCATAATACTTAAAATCGGGTTGATAACCAGATAGCAAGTTTGCTACCAGTTTTAATGGCGTGGCTTAATAAGGCATAACCAGGAGCTTGTTCAGCGTGATGGGCTATGCCGATATTGCGATGTTCAAGTTCTTCGGCTTGAAACTGACGAATAGAGTGTGAAAGTTCGGTTTCTTCGCCGGTGTGGTTGAGTTTATTTAATTGTTCCTGATAATGGGCATCAATGACTTCTTCAACGGCCACTGTACATGCCATTGCTGCTTTTTCACCCAGTAGCGCTGTGGCAGCACCGAGTGCATAACCTGCCATATGCCAGAGTGGTTGGAGAACGGTGGGGCGAACCTGACGTTTGACCATTTCTTTTTCAAAATAATCCAGATGGACTTCTTCTTGTTCGGCCATATGTTTAAGGGTTGGACCAAGGTGGCTTTTTCCGAGGACAGAAATTTGTCCAGCATAAATACGTTTAGCCCCATATTCACCAGCATGATTAACACGGATCATCCGTTTGATGTCTTCCTCATGGCTTCTATTTCCAGGAAGGAGGGGATTAAACTGGTGGCTAGTCATGCTGTATCCTTTTTGCGGATTTAAAGGAAATAGAAGTTAGAAAACCAAAATAGAAAACCATCGCGGCCGAGTAAGCTAGATTCCAGGTAGCCATTGAAAATCCTAAGATCATCGTGGGTTTGTCACAACGGGGTTTGGTTTCGGATAAGAGTTCCTGCAAAAGTTGTTGCGATGTTTTAGCGGTACTGGGGGCTCCAAGGCAGCCTTCTGATAGGGCAATCAAGCCTTTTTCTACACCAACATGATAGGATGCGGCGATGGTTGAAGCTATAAATCCGACCATTAATAATAACCACATCCACGTTTTAGAGCGAATTAACCCTTGGAAAATAACCAGCATTGTCATTACTGCATAGGGGATACGCTGAATCATGCATAGATGACAGGGTTTGAAACCCCATAACGACTCCGAACTAATAGCCATAGCTAATGGGCCAAAGACGAGTGCCAAAAGGCACAGATAGGATGGATTTAAGAATGGTTGGTGTGGGTATTTCATGGCATCTAAATGTTAGATATTACAGGAGTATAACAGATACGTAGGTGTTAGCAATTATCTTTCGAAGGAAGGGGGGGCTTCTTCTACCCTCCTCTTCGGCATGAATCTGGGGAGCTCGATGGGTAGGATGCCTTCACCTCTCTACCGATTCTTGCTTACACATAAATTCTTCTTCCCAAAAAAAATCCATTCTGTTAGGTTTATAGTATGGGGGAAAGAAGCGGTATCAATTCAATCTTGTTTTCTATTGTAGGCTGGGGGGCATTGGTTTTCTCTGGCATTGGTTTTCTCTGTACGGATGCTTTTGCTGCAAGCCCCACTATTCGCATTTCTAATTTATCCGATATTACGATTTCCAACTGGATCACCGGAGATTCAGATATTATTCAAGATGTGGATGTGTGTGTGTACAAGGAAGATGTCACCCTCAGTAATCGTAATTATGATCTAATGGCTACCGGTGATGGGCCGGGATTTATCCTTAAGAATGGCAGTTATAATTTACCTTATTCAGTTTTTTGGTATGATGGCGGCGAAGGCAATCCAGGCGGAGGAAGCACGCATGCGCTGACAAGCGCTTCGCAGGTAACCAGTTTACATAATAGCCGTATTGATACCGATGTACCAACCTCAAGTAATGACTGTAACGTGGGAGCCGTTCCCACAGCGCGCTTTCGGGTAAAGATTCTGGCAACAGATTTAGATGCGGTGCCGGAAGGGACGTATACGGGACAATTGTCCGTGGTAGTTGCACCAGAGTAACGGTTGCACCAGAGTAACGAAGTAGTTCCTTAACTAAACTCAATTTATACGCCAATATTTTGCATAATTGTTAATCTCTCTTAGTTAATAATTATGATTATGATCTTTTTTGGGGGGACGTTATGAAACGTATTTCTTTACTTATGACTTCGATTCTTTGTTTGCAGGCAGGTGGGGCCTTTGCTGCAACACAGGGAACATTAGGGGCGACATCAACGGGTTCGGTTGATATTTCGGTAACCAAACCATCGCGTGCGCGCATCAGCAATTTAAATGATTTAACGCTGGCATCATGGGTTGATGGGGATGGAAACCAAACGTTAACAGACGATGTGTGTATCTATTCAACTTCGGCATCGGGTGCGTATACAGTTCTTGCTACCGGTGATGGAGCCAGTAATGCGTTTACCCTGACAGATGGCAGCGCAACTTTACCTTATTCGGTATCCTGGAATGATGGTGGTGTTGGTTCGCTTTCTAACACAGGTACTGCGTTAACAACAGCGGTTACGTCAGGAACGTTTAATAATGCTTCTGGTGATAGTTCTACGTGTGCGGGTACTTCCCCTGGTAATACGGCGCGATTGATCGTTGATATTACCGAAGCAGATCTGGATCAAGTCTACGCTGCCGTATACACGGGCACATTGACATTGGTTGTGACACCTGACTAGAAAATTTACGTTTTATTATTAAATCTTCTTTACCTTTAAGTCACATTCTTAAGGTTTTGAAGAGTTTAATGAAGCGAAAGGAATCATGGTCACTTTTGATAGCCTCACTGGCGTTGGTAGGATTTCCTGCTGATATATGCGCCTCGACGTTCCATGAGAATATGAAAGTTAAAGAAGGAGTTCCAGAGGGGTTTGCTTATTTAACTCTGGCGCAAAAAGGAACTGCGGATGTTTTTTATAATGGCGTGCTTGTTGGACGGTTCCCTATTGAATTTACGCCCAGCACCATCCAATTTAAAGATCTAGATCATTTGATACCTAAATTAACGATGGTTAAGCCACAAGATGCTGAGCTTGTAAAGCAGGCTTTAACGGGAGAGATTCCTACGAATGCCAATTTATTATGTCCCAAACTTGCCTATGGAATGGTTTCTTATTGTGGAAAACTAGATCCAGAAGTAGCCAGTGTTATATTTGACGAAAGCGTGTTCAGGGCAGATTTATTTATCAATGCGCAATTGCTTGATTCACAACTCCATAAAGGGCTACTTCCGCCACCGACACAAACCGTGTTTTCAGGAATACATCATTTAAATGGTACGATAACCCAGGCGACGGGTGAAGGGGATAACCAATCCTTGATTCAGGATTCTGTTTTATCGTATGGAGCGGGCCGGTTATCGCTGGTGCAGATGGTGTCGCAGGAACAAACACGACTAGATTCACTGCGTGTCGGATATGATAAGGATGGGTTGCTCTATCAGGGCGGGTTGTTTGACAGCCATGCCGAATCGATTGTGCCGACTGTAAAAATGGTGGGTGTATCGGTAGGCACATCGCTTGATACTAATTTAGATTTAAAGCAAAGTTCGGGCAACCAACTATGGTTATTTCTGCCTAACCGAAGCTGGGTATCACTGGTGTATAATAATATTGTTTATTCTTCTAATTTTTATGAGGCAGGAAATCAATTGTTGGATACAGCGAATTTACCCGATGGGGCTTATGAAGTCAGACTTCGTATCCGGGATTCGTCAGGGGATGTCCATGAAGAAAAACGCTTCTTTGCACGTAATATTCAAATTCCTCCACCTGGGCGTTCTATTTATTATGGATCGGCAGGATTTTTAAGGGATCAACAGGCAACTGGTTATTTGCCTGATACTAAATCTATCGGGGTAGGGCAGGCGGGGATGATTCGACGCTTGTCAGAATCGGTGGGGTGGCATGGTTCGTTAACCATGGTTGATGATAGGCTTTATGGAGAATCTGGGTTATTCTGGTTGTTTCCTCCTAGCCAGCAATTAAAATTCAGCGCATTACTTAGTTCGGTAGGTGATGTTGGAATTGCAGCTAATTATTATGTACCGTCACTTTATCAAAAACTAACGATGTCTGTCGATGCACGCAGGGTTTGGGCAAACCGAACCATTGTTAACCCACGGCCTGAAGAGCTTATCCATCATGATTATACACAAGGTTCGGTTTTGATTTCATATCTGCTTCGCAGTGATTTGTGGCTGAATCTGCAGGGTAATTTGTCGGATCAATCAGACAGTGCGCTGCGTTATGCGTACGGGCCATCGCTGAGGTGGGATATCTGGCGGCATTCGGGTAATAGCTTAACATTTTTTGCGGATACTAATGAAACCCAGGATGGTTTGGCGGCTAATGGTTATCTCCAGTTTGCAATGCAATTAGGTCATTGGGGAGCCAGTGGTGGCACAGGTGTGCATTATCAGAATCAATCGACTCGTTCTTCCAGCGATAATGGCGTTCACCCCAAAGCAGATATGCGCGTCTATTGGAGTGATGTATCGCGTCCTGGGAAATACACAGAAGTTGGTGCAGAAACACATGTCGAAAATGGCGATGTGCATCATCAAATTGATGGCGAATATAAAGGTGATTTGGGACGAATGAGGCTGCTTGCCGAGCAAACCAATGTGAATGGTGAAACCAGGAATCTCTTTAATGGCAGTTTAGGTTTCAGCATCGCCCATTCTGGAACAACTATTGGCTGGGGCGGCGGGCAACAACAAACCAGTGGTATCATGTTATCTTCGGCTGGCAATACTAAGGATGAAAAATTTAATGTATTGGTTAATGGTTCACCACGAACCGAACTGGATTCTGACCATCACGGATTATTGTTATTATCGCCTTACGAAACCTATAAAATTGCTATTGTGCCGCAGCAAAAGAAACTGTTGGATTATACTGCCACACGTCAGGAAGTAACACTCTATCCAGGAAATGTGATTCCCTTATCCTGGGACATTAATCACATCCAGATTGTGATTGGGAAACTAGCTGATGAAACCGGACAGCCTATTGTTGGCGCACGGCTTACGGATGGTAATAATTTAACCATCACTGATCAGGATGGACGCTTCCAGGCGGAAGTACGTGAATTATCGATGCTCCATTTTGAATTGTCCCAGCCCGCTGGACAAACATGTGCGATTGATGTATCGCAGATAAAGTCTCAGAAGCAGGTGGTGGTTATTGATGAGCCAGTTGTTTGTATCCAGCAATGATACAGGTTCTTCTCTTTAGCATAAATCTGGGAGGGGGGGGATGTGCTGCGATTTATTATTTACCCTTGACACGCAAAATGCAATTGTATGTTAAAATGCAATGAGTCAAAAGAATTATTAATCGTTCGAATACAATCGAGAAACGGAGAGACCTAAGGCAGAAGCTTACTCCTGCAGAAGCGCTCTTTTGGAATCAGGTTAAAAACTCACAACTTGATGGCAGAAAATTTCGTCGTCAGCAAAGTGTTGGGCCGTATATCGTAGATTTTTATCGTCCTGGTGAAAGCCTTGCGGTTGAACTTGATGGAGGTGTTCATAATCAACTTATTGCATTGATACATGATGGTAAACGTGATCAATACATCGAATCATGTGGCATTAAGGTGTTGCGATTTAACAATAAAATTATATTTAGCAATATAGATGGGGTATTAGATGAAATTAGACAATCATTCGGTTGGAAGTGAGAGGAGGGGAGACAGGGGGCTAGAAAGTTAGCTTCTGCGGTGTGACGCCATCAAACACCTGCAAGGTCACGGGTTGGTCGGCAAATGGCAAGTCAACCACTTGTGAGCCTGTGGGATAAATACGTCGTACTTTGACTTCTTTGCAGTCGCCCGATGCCTGGCATTGCTTGCCACTTTGGAAAATAACATTCGTATTCCCATGGTTGGTCAAGGTTAATTGGGATCCATTCCTGTGCCCAACAATATCTGCTTTGGCGTTAAGTGGGCGAACCAGGACCAGGACCTCATATCCAACAAGAATTTTAACGCCGATTTGTTTGTCCTTAGGCGGTTCTACACCATTGACGACTGGTTTGACGGATACACGGTAGATTTTTTCTTTATCACTGGCTTCATTCATCAGAATAAAACGCAATGTTTTGGTGACGCCTGCGGGAAGAACCATCATCATGGGTGACACAATAATGCCGGCATTTTCAGGGGTGGTTACCGGAATTCTCTGTTCTTGGGGGGTGCCTGGATTTTCGATTTCGCTGATGCTCATTTGCAGATACTGTGTTTCTTCATCCTTGCTGATAACCTGAACATCTTGCTGCCTTGGGCCCTTGGCAGGAAAATCCAGAATCATGTTGCTTAAAGCAAATTCAGCACGTACAGGTGTGGGTAGGGCAAACAACGCTACACAAGCCAGTAATAGCAGTTTAACAGCATTATTTAAATGATGTCTCATCTCTTCCCCATTCAACGCAAACATTGATAATACCCATCCTTATCAGGATAAATGATTTACACCATGAGGTGCAAGGGATAAATGGCGTATGAACCATCTTCAAAAAGCGTAAGGCTTTCTGGCTTGCCAAAATCGCTAGCCTCCCTATAATAAACATTCTAAAACATAAGGTAATAAGATTATGCACGATATAAAATCCCTGGCATCTAACAGCAGAGCATGGCCCTTTGTCGAGGCGTTTAAAATTTTAGAACGCATTAACCATCAGGTTCCTGCTAAGGGATATGTGTTATTTGAAACGGGCTATGGTCCTTCTGGTCTGCCGCATTTAGGAACTTTTGGTGAAGTGGCGCGAACGACGATGGTGCGCCGAGCGCTCAATGCGATTGCGCCGGAAATTCCAACCAAACTATTTGCTATTTCGGATGATATGGATGGTTTACGCAAAGTGCCGGAAAATATTCCCAATAAGGAAATGGTGATCCAGCATGTGGGAAAACCACTTACGTCGATTCCTGATCCGTATGGAACGCACCCAAGCTATGGTGAGCATATGAATGCCAGGTTGTGCGCCTTTTTGGATCAATTTGGTTTTGACTATGATTTTAAAAGCGCTACGCAATGTTATAAATCTGGATTATATAACAATGCATTATTGGATATACTTAAACAGTATGATAAGGTGATTAATGTGGTATTGCCAACACTGGGCGATGAGCGTCAGGCGACGTATAGTCCGTTCTTACCAGTATGCAAAAAAACCGGTGTAGTGTTACAGGTTCCAGTGATTGCCCGCGATGTGGCTGCAGGTACAATCACTTATAAAGATAATGACGGCGAAGAAGTAACCGTGCCGGTAACCGATGGGCACTGCAAGCTGCAATGGAAAGCTGATTTTGGTATGCGCTGGGCAGCCCTGGGTGTTGACTACGAAATGTATGGAAAGGATATTTTACCGTCAGCGCAATTGGCCAGCCAGATCTGTAAAATCATTGGTTATCAGGCGCCAATCCAATTGATGTATGAATTATTTTTGGATGAACAGGGACAGAAAATTTCTAAATCCAAAGGCAATGGTTTAAGCATGGAAGAATGGCTGCGTTATGCACCGCCTGAAAGCTTGGAGCTGTATCTTTATCAATCACCACAAAAAGCCAAACGGTTGTTTTTTGATATCATTCCTAAACAAATGGATGAATATCTGCAACATCAAAAAGGTTTTTTTGAGCAAGATCCTCAGGCACAATTAGAAAACCCGCTGTGGCATGTACATGGTGGCAAGGTTCCCCACACAGAAGTATCATCACTTAATTTCAGTCTGTTGCTCAATTTGGCGGCCGCTTCTAATTCGGCTGATGCTGGCGTGTTATGGGGATTTATTACCCGTTATGCACCCGATGCGCACCCGAGCACCTGCCCATTGCTCAATAAAATGGTGAGCTATGCGGTGGTGTATTACCATGATTTTGTTAAACCACATAAACAGTTCAGAGCGCCAAGCGAACAAGAGCGTACGGCTCTGGAAGACCTTACCAGGGCGTTAGCAGTTTTACCTCAGGAAACCTCTTCGGAAGATATTCAGAATGAAGTCTTCCGTATTGGTCGTGAGCATGGGTTTGAGAATATGCGTGACTGGTTTAAGGCAATGTACGAAGTGCTGCTTGGCCAGAGTCAGGGACCACGCATGGGGTCGTTTATTGCATTATATGGTGTAGCAGAAACAAAGGCACTGATTGAACGTGCCTTGGCGGGGGAGTTGATAGGCTAGTATATTCAATCTTAGCCTAGTCTAGCGTTAGTAGAGCAATCTGCCGACGATAAAGCCTGCTGTAATCAAAGCGCCAATCGTCATTTGCATTTTAAAATGTTTGGCGCATGATTCGCTATTGTCGAAATCCAGGTCTTCAACATTTCTAAATACCATGAAGGCGGCGATGCCTAAGAAAAAGAAAAAGAGAATATGAATGGAAGAACCAAGCCCGGCAATCGCAATCGATGTAAACGCTCCTTTATAAAACCATTGGACATACTCTTTGGTGGCATCTCCCAGCAAAAGGGCTGTTGATTTAACACCGGCGTCTTCATCGTCTTCACGGTCTTGATGGGCATAGACGGTATCATAAGCCAGTGTCCAGAAAATAAGGCCGAAATAAAGGATACCGAGGCTGAGTACATGTGGGAAACCAATTCCCCGTCCTACGGCAGCCCATGCAACGAGGGCACCCCAGTTAATGGTGAAGGCCAAAAAGACTTGAGGTAAAAACGTAATACGTTTCATATTGGGGTAGATGATCATTAGAACAAGGCTTGCCAGCGCTATATAAATGGCACCAACAGGCAGAAAAAAAAGTAGCGGCGCTGCCAGCGCAAAGACAATACCCAATACAATGATCGCTTGCTTATTTGATAATTCACCACTTGCCAATGGACGATTTTTTGTGCGGGCAACTTGTTTATCAAATTCCTGGTCAAACAAATCATTGATGATGCAGCCAGCCGTTCTCGTTAGTAAAGTACCCACTGCAAACACCAGCATCAATTTCCAATGAATGCCATGTTTCTGTGCAATCAATAATCCCCACCAGCAGGGAAATAAAACGAGCAGTATGCCGGTAGGTTTATCAAGGCGCATCAGGCGTATATACGCAGAAAATGACTGGCGTAAAGACATCAAGGTGAGGGGCATAATAGGGGCTCCTGGAAATTAAAAAAGAACTATACAAAATAGACCTATCAGATTATGATACGTTGTCGGGCGTGGTTTTTCTACCCTGAATTTGTTAAACATTAGTTTTTAAGGAAACTGTTATGAGCTCACTTAAATTTACATCACTCGTTGCAGCTGGTTTATTTGCTGCTTCTATGGGAACACAGGCTACTGCAGCTGAGAATAATGCTAAAGCAGATAACGCAGGCAAAGAAAAATGCTATGGTATTGCTAAAGCAGGCAAAAATGATTGCGGCGTTCAAGGTAAACATTCTTGCGCTGGTCAAGGTACTGAAAATGGTAGTGGAGCTGATTGGTTGTTTGTTCCAAAAGGCTTGTGCGAAAAAATCGCTAATGGTTCTTTGACTCCTGTTGCTGCAAAAGCAGAAGAGAAAAAAGCTGTTGAAGAGAAAAAAGTAGAAGAGAAAAAAGCTTCTAGCGATAAAAAAGCTGAAGAGAAAAAAGTAGCAGAAGAAAAGAAAGCAGAAGAGAAAAAAGCTGCTGAAGAGAAAAAAGCTGCTGAAGAGAAAAAAGCTGAAGAGAAGAAAGCTGAAGAAAAGAAAGTTGAAGAGAAAAAAGCTGAAGAGAAAAAGTAAGGTGGTTGGTACCGCTGAACATAACCTCTTATTCGGTTATTCGATGCAATCCCCTGTTAAGCCTTTACCTGTTTCATCAGGTATTGGTTTACGGGGGATTCATGTATCTGAAGTGCTGCAATCAAGGCCCAACATACCTTGGCTTGAAGTCCACAGCGAGAATTTTTTTATAGAGGGAGGGCCGCTACTTGCCAATCTGGAGGCTATAGCGCAGCATTATCCGTTGAGCTTTCACGGGGTAGGATTATCACTGGGAAGTGCGTCTGGTCTTGATCTCAATCATTTAGCAACATTAAAAAAATTGGTATGCCATTTTTCTCCAGCGCTTGTTTCTGAACATATTTCATGGAGCCGCGTGGGTGAGACAGTCATGAATGATTTGCTGCCTATTCCCTATACGGAGGAGTCGCTCGCTATTGTTTGTGATCATGTTAACCAGGTTCAGGATTGTTTACGACGCACTCTATTAGTTGAAAACCCTTCCAGCTATATTGCCTATAACCATTCTACTCTTTTAGAGTGGGAATTTATGGCCGAGGTTTCACAAAAAACAGGTTGCGGCATTTTGCTTGATGTCAATAATATCTATGTTAGCAGTCAAAATCATGGGTTTGACGCTTTGACTTATATCCACTATTTAAATCCGGCTATGATTCATGAAATTCATTTGGCAGGCCATCATGTGGAGTTAGTAGAGGGCTATCCGTTACATATTGATACGCATAGCACGCATGTATGCAATGATGTTTGGGAACTTTATGCGCAAACGCTTAAACATACTGGGCCTAAGCCAACGTTAATAGAGTGGGATAGCGAGATTCCATCGCTAAGTGTGTTGATGGACGAGGCAGCAAAGGCGCAGATGATTTTGGAAAATCTCTAAGACAAAGATAAAAATAAAAATGCGTTGCTTGGCACGAGGGGGGGGGAACTATGATCGATAGACCCACTAGCATAGGCATTCTTATTTATAAGTTTATTTCTTTTCCCACTCATAAAAAAGATTTTTCTTGTTTTCATCGGCTACTGATATTTAAAATTACAGATCATTATAAATCAATATGTTATTGATTAAGAAATGTTGATTTTGGTGTCCCGCTGAGATTTGGTATGTTCCTTTGAGTACATACGATCCAAGAAGAACAAGAGCGGTAGCCTTTCATGAAAAAGAAAAACAGGTATTCGCTAACTTACATACAAAAATGAGCCAATCCTCCATTTAACTTCAAATTGAAAATAATTCCTTGTTTTCAACTTTATACCATAGTATACAATTTTCTCTCTGTGGGAAATAGCCATTCACTTGCATTCGGTGTTTATGAAAAAATTGGTTCAAGAATTGCCATAAGCAACGTTGTCAATAATCCTTCCAGCTTATTGCCAAGCTTGTCCATCAGCCTTGGAATATCAAGCAGTTCTTCCAAATATGATCAGACTGGCACCAATCATATGCCGTCAACCATTCAGGCTGGGCATGATTTTATCAGCAGCAGTGGTAATGATACCACTATTAAGGGTGCTACTATTTTGGCACAGAATGTGAATATGGATGTTGGTGGTGATTTACTTGTTTCGTCTGTGCAGAACACGTCAGAAACATCTAAAAGTGAACATAGCGGCGGAATGAGCATTGGTGCCAGCATTAATATTATGGGAGAAGTAACACCAACATTTGGTGCCAACGTCTATAGTGGCAGTGGCAAAGGCCATCGGAACTGGACCGATGATGTCACATCCATCATTGGAACCAACTCCGTTGCGATTGATGTAGGAGGCAAAACCACGATCAATGGTGCCATGATAGCCCAGGCAACACCCCAGGAAGATGGGAGTTATAAGGATGGCGGCAACCTAACCTTAAACACCGGCTCACTTGAAGTAGCCCATTTGGTTGATGAGGATGTATGGCATTATAGTGGTGCTGGCCTTGCTGCAGGTTGGAGCTTTGGCGGCAAAACCGGTAGCGGGCACCAACACGTCCCTACCTTCGTCATTAACCCCTTCTATACGTATTGATGATGATAAGACAATTGGTATAACCCATGCCACGGTTGGTGAAGGAACCATTACGATTAATGGCGAACCAGCAACCACTGATGAACTTAACGATTTAAATCGTGATGTAAATAAAGTTCAGGAAATTGTTAAAGATGAACATAATTCCCTCGACATTGAGATACCGATTGATGGAAAAACTCTATCAATCGCTGTTACCTTTATCGGTGATGCGGCAGCTTCATTTAGTGACAAACTTTCTACGATATTTGACCAAGCCGTTGAACAGGCCGCCGATCAGAATTTCATCGATTCTGAAAGCAAAGATGAAGTCAAAGCTGTAATGGAAGCCTTAAAAAATGGAGAGATCACATCAGAGCAAATCGATAATTGCGATGCGATAAGCTTCAATTTTAAAAATCTATTTATCTCAGAAGCTTATGCTGGCGGTATGTGTCATATCTTACTTAAGAATGGGGCAATTGATGTAGACAAGAACAACGCTTTATTTGGTGACAAGCTTTACAAGACAATTCTTTCAACACCAACTCTTGGTTCTTTATATGTTAATGAATCAGATATCGATTTTGATAATGATTGCAATGCTGATCCCATCTGTAGAGAAGTAAATATAGATGCAAGCATAAAAACACTTGTGACGACGGCATTAGGTATTCCTATTATTATGACAGGAATTGGGCTATTGGGAGAAGCTGGAATAGCCTCAGGTGGATTGATCACTTCTGAAGCTGGAGGCGCTCTTGTGCCCATAGGAGAAGCAGCTTTTGAATTTGGCTCAAGTTCAGTGGTTGCTGGTTATGAGGTAGGAGGAACATCTGGAATGGTGGGGAGTACTTATACAGTAAACATTTGGGGATTATACGCTACTGAAGAAAGTCAGGGACTAGCCGCACTTATAAATTCATATAAGGCAGAAGCTATAGCTAATGGAGCAACCAAAATCAGTATATCTGGTTCATCAATTGTTAACTCACAAATTGCTAATATTAGTTCTGGAGTTGCTGCACGTTTTGGTTTAACTATAGAGCATATTAATCCCACAACAATCATATTAACAGGCGCCCTTCCATGACCCCAAATGCTGATCATGAGAAAATTATTTTATGTGGTATTTTTCGTAGAAAGGGTGGCAATGGCATTTATACGAAAATTTATGATGAGTTAGACTTATTAGCCAAAGAACTTCTTCAAAAACAAGTTCAAGAAACGGATGATGAGAAGCTCGTAATTGCTGGAATTATTAATTCGAGCGAATGGCAACTTATAACAACTAAGAAAATTATCTGGGGCACTCATGGTGTTATCAAAAGTATTAATTTTGAAGAGCTAATTGATGCCTTAGTCGATCTACCCAAACTCATGAAAGATAATGTGAGGCTAGTCGATAATACAGAATTAGTGGTTATAACAAAAGATGGTCAGAGAACAATTCTAAAATTAGAAGCTGGTAAATCATTCTCGGGCATATGGAATATTATCAAATTTATAGGTTTGAGAAATAGACGAGCTGAACAGAAATCTTCCTAGACCTGAACCTAATTATATCTAGTATCTATCAATATCTAAAGACACATCCAAGATCCCATTGAGCATTATTATAATTTTATGTGAAATAAAGTCCTTTCCTGACAACGAATAATACTAACGAAACTCGTTTGCAATATGTCATTAAAATTAGCCACTCAAATATAAGTTAATGTTAGAATGAGGCAGTTGTGTTGAATACCACCCACCGCCAGCCTTTTTTCGGAAATTATTTTCCGACAGTTTTTGCGCTTAAGAAAAACCTTAGGTTTTCTGCGCCTCACGAGATTTCCTCCTGACTTTAGAATGCAGAAAAAAGATGCATTTTTATTCTCAAATACGGTTTTGAGAGTGCCTCATTATATTTTTCCGCACTTGGGAAAAGTCGGTGCGGGATTTTTTAGTCAAGACAATTCAGTGGTTTGGCGATATAGATGTAGCTGAGAGTTGTCACTAATCTACGCATAGCGTAGTTAATCGGTAGAAAAGATGTTCAGATCAAAGACTGTATTTGTAGTTGGTGCAGGTGCCAGTAAGGAAGTGAACCTTCCTGTCGGAGAAGAGCTTAAAAGAAAAATATCTCAGAAAATTGATATTAAATTTGAGAATGGTTTTCAGCAGAGTTCTGGCTGTTATAATATTACAGAGGCATTAAGACGCCATGTTAAACAACCCGATGGGCGGAATGGAGATATAAATCCCTATCTACACTCGGCATGGAAAGTAAAGGATGCACTATCCGTAAATCGCTCTATTGATAATGCACTTCTTTCATTATCTCATGATGATTTAGCGGAAACTTGCGGAAAATTTGGTATTGTAAGCTCAATTCTAGAGGCAGAAAAACATAGCAAATTATTCTATAAGCCAACAGACCGCCAACATCTTAATTTTGATGGCCTTCAGGACACTTGGTATCCTCGTTTTCTCAACATGCTTGCGGAAGAAGTATCTGGTCATGATGCAGCAAGTATTTTTGAAAATGTATCATTCGTTAGTTTCAATTATGATAGATGTATTGAACACTATCTTTATGAAGCATTGCAGAAAAGATTTGCTTTAGATCAGCCCCAAACAAAGAACTTACTTGATTCGCTTACTATATTTCACCCATACGGTAGCATCGGGGCTTTACCTTGGCAAAATACGGACCCATACCAGCATGTACCATATGGTTCAGAACGAAGTGATTTTTTAGCAATTTCTAAAAATATAAAAACCTTCAATGAGAATTTTGAAGATAGTGAAACTATTACAAAACTTCGAGAACGTTTATTTGAAGCTGAAACAATCGTATTTCTAGGTTTTGCATTTCATAAAAAGAATATGGAACTAATATCGCCAGGCAAGAAATGTAAAACAAAAAGAATCTATGCAACAGCACATGGCATATCAAAGAGTGACTGTAATTTTCTTATGCGTGATATCCGAACTGTCTTTCAGATTAATGATGCAAATGCCATTATTGAATTTAGGGATGGCATGAAATGTGCTGAATTATTTGATGAATACTGGCTTAGTTTGACGTGTTAAAACTTCAGGAAGTGGAAGTGGAAAGCAATATTACGAATGGGATAATACACATAATGATATTGAAGTGTACAACAGTCAGGGTGTACATCTGGGCTCCATGGATCCCGTGAAGGGTTCAATATATAAATCACCAGTTCCAGGAAGGAATATCAAAAATAAAATATAGAATATTGCTTAATAATATATTTATTATTAATGACGTGCTCCCAATTGTTGTACCAGTTAGAAGTAGAGTCTTGAGTTCTTTATAACTGCTTTTGGTTTCGCGATCAACACCGCATTGGGCATGCCCAATGCGGTGTTGATCGCGGCGAATTGTGCGGGTGTTGAGGTGCTCCCAATCGTTGTACCAGTTAGAAGTAGAGTCTTGAGTTCTTTATAACTGCTTTTGGTTTCGCGATCAACACCGCGTTGGGTAAGCTCTCAAAAACCATCTTTCATGCCTCGTTCAAGCTACCAGCATCAGGGAAAGATATAACCATATTTAACCACTTATCTGCAGATCAAAAAAAGTTGATCAATCTCTAAAACCTCGTTTCGGGTGTCCCATTGACGAAGACAGGATTCTTATTTATAAGTTTATTTCTTTTCCCACTCATAAAAAAGATTTTTGTCTTTTGCGACGTGGATTGCAACAAATAATTCAGCTTATAGGGCAATCATTCGTACCAGTTAGGTAAACGACTTGCGTTCATCATTTTGATGATGATATGGTTCTGTTAAACTTAGGAATATATTCTCACATTATACCAGGTATATAAGAGCCTTCAACCCTGTAAAAAACAGGGTTGAAGGCTCTTGGTTATTGCTGTGTATAGGATCTCAATAAATCATTAATCGACGTTTTGCTTCGTGTTTTAGCATCCACCCGTTTAACGATGACTGCCGCATATAACGAAGGCTTTGATGGGTCTTTAGCAGGAAGATTCCCTGGAACAACGACCGAATAAGGTGGCACTTTTCCTTGGAAAATTTCGCCGGTTTCCCGGTCATATATTTTTGTTGAAGCGCCAATAAACACGCCCATAGAAACCACAGAACCTTCGCCTATAATAACACCCTCGGCAACTTCACTGCGTGCACCGATAAAGCAGTTATCTTCAATGATCACTGGGTTTGCTTGGAGAGGTTCGAGCACGCCGCCAATTCCAGTTCCTCCAGAAATATGGCAATTTTTGCCAATTTGTGCACAGCTGCCAACGGTTGCCCATGTATCGATCATGGTATTGTCATCCACATACGCACCGAGATTAACAAAGCTTGGCATCAACACCACATCTTTGCCGATGTAGGAACCTCGGCGCACAAACGAACCTGGAACGGCGCGGAATTTTGCCTGGCGAAACCGTTCTTCATCCCAGCCTTCAAATTTAGAAGGCACTTTATCAAACCAGCAGGTTTGATGATTAGCCATGAGAGGACCGCCTTTGATTAATGTCATGTCGTTGAGGCGGAATGAAAGCAGGATCGCTTTTTTGGCCCATTGATTGACTATCCATTCATCATTCTGCTTTTCGGCTATACGAATTTCGCCGTTATCTAATTGTGCCAGGGTTTGGTCAACCGCATTACGGACATCGCCTGCAGTGCTTAGGCTGATTTCTTCTTTGTTGGCCCATGCTTTTTCAATAATGGATTTAAATTCGCTCATACATGTCCTTTCGATAAGTTATTGCTGTTATTTGGAAATGCTCCTATACTAGCGACTAGCTGATTTCTGTAAACTGTTTTTTGGGCTATCGTCACTAATTAAGTGTTTCTGCTATGATTCTTCAATGCGAAAAATGTTTAAAGCGCTTCTTGATCCCCACGCATCTTTTAGGCGATAAGGGACGCAAAGTCCGTTGTGCAGGTTGCAGCCATACCTGGTTTCAAGCCCCCATGGCCGGTGACTCTGAAGAGCGGATGGTGATGGTCCCTGTACCTATGGCCATGGAGGGGGATTCAATTAATCCAACACCGCCACCCATCCCAGAACATTCGTCATTACCAGTGACATCTTCAGAAAAGAAGTCGTTTAGGGTGCTGCCAAAGTGGATTAAGCCAGCATCTTTTGGTTTGATGGTACTGAACCTGGCTTTGGTTTTTGTTTTATATCAGCCATATCTTTTTACGTTAACGTTAGTGCAACCACTTTATTCAGCGTTGGGGATGGCATCCACGCAAAATGTCGGGTTTCAACATGTAACCCTCACTTTAGATAACGAACATAAAGGTGGGGTGGTTATTAATGGCAGTATTTATAACGCCAGTAATAAGCCTGTGATCCTCAAACCCGTTCGCCTCTCTACCATGAGCAAACGTTATAAACGGTTAGGGGAACGGGTTTCTAAAGATTTGGTTGGGGTAAAACTCAAACCGTATGGGTCTTACGACTTTGAAGCCGCTATTCCCGGACTTAGTAATCGGGTGGAGTATGTGGTTCTTGATTTTGGCTCACCTTTTGAGCTATTCTTAAGATAGTAATGCGGAAAGAATAGCTAATATTTTTTAAAGAAGATCGGAAGCTAAACAAGTTATAGCTGAAAAATTAGTGCAGGCGCATCGATAATCGATCATTGTGCTGGTTGATTAGTTGTAGCGTTTTTTAATATTATTTAAGTATTAATGTAATTAAATTGATAGATATTGTTGTTATTAATAATTTATTTTATAAATATAATATAAAATGATAGATGTGTTGTTTAATATTTCGTGTAAAGCAATCTATCATGTCATTTCAGAAATTCGACTATTCAGGGCGGACGCTGCGTTATCGAGGCAAACTGCTACACCAGATTGTTGCTGTGGAAGATTTTATGTCTTCGCAAGGGCCCATTAGGGCTGGATGTGTAGGCGGGTGGGTTGAGACATCAAGGAATCTTAGCCAGCAAGGTGGGTGCTGGATAGCGGATCAGGCGATTGCTATGGACAAATCATTAATATGTGAGGACGCTTATGTGGGGCATAATGCTGTTTTACAGGATTATGTAAAGGTGCATGGCGAGGCCGTGGTGCTGGGGCATTCCCATCTTATGAAATTTGCTCAGGTACAGGGATGTGCAAGGGTTGACGGCGAAGTATTAGTCACCAATTATGCAGAAATCATGGATTATGCGTCTATTTTTGGCCGTGCACATATTTATGGTTATGCTACCATTAAAGACCAGGCGAAAATAGACGGAGAGGTTCATGTTTATGAACATGCTGTTGTGGGTGGAAAAGCTAGGCTTACTGATCATGCCCGTATCCATGGAGATTCAGAGATTCAAGGTTTTGCTTCGGTTAAGGATTTTGCGGATATCGAAGGCCATGCAGCCTTGGAAGGCGAAATAGAAGTGGCAGACCATGCTAAGATTTCGGGCTATGCTAAAATTGCCGACCATGCCTGTGCTAAAGGTAATGCTATTGTCTGTGGTAATGCTATTTTGGCGGGGAATGTAACGGCATCAAGTTCACCTGACCAGATTGCTAATTTACCTTTTTTAATCACGATTACTGATGCTCATATTCAGATTGCAGATGAAATTCATACTCTTGAAGAATGGCAAGTTATTTCGGCTGATGAATTTGATGATTTGTTGCCGGGTGAACATGCGGGCCATTTCTGGGAATCTTATAAAACATTCATCATCGCGCAAGCCCATCAGCATATGCATGTCAGGCGCTAAGTAAACCTTATATTTAAAGCCCCTTGAGGGTTGCATGATCGTGCAGTTTCGATTATTCTGTTGAACATAAACAAGCAGATATAAAGTCATTTCAGGAACATATGGATATTTTTCAGCAGTTACGCCAGGATGTGGTTGGGATTATAGAGAATTTAGGTCGTGATGGTCAAATAACGCAAAACCTTGATACGGCTCATATGACGATAGAGTCCACCCGTGACCTAACGCATGGAGATGTTGCATGCAATGCAGCCATGGTTCTGGCTAAACAAGCCGGTGTTGCGCCTAGGCAACTTGCTGAGATTATTATTGAAGCACTAAAAAAACATCCAGATGTGGTTTCGGCAGAATGTGCTGGGCCCGGATTTATTAATATCAGGTTGTATCCCGTTGTCTGGCAACGGTTGCTTGAACATGTTGTCAGGGTAGGGGGGGAGTATGGGCAAAGTCATACTGGCAATAAGCAGACGATCAATGTTGAATGGGTGTCTGCTAATCCTACCGGGCCTATGCATATTGGCCATGCGCGTGGTGCTGTGTTTGGCGATGCGTTGGTGCGCCTACTGAGCAAAGCGGGTTATCATGTGGTGAGGGAATATTATATCAACGATGCCGGAAGCCAGGTCGAAACACTGGCACGTTCTGCGTTCCTGCGCTACAAGGAAGCGCTGGGCGAAACCATAGAAATTCCTGGAGGGCTATACCCGGGTGAATATTTAAAACCAATTGGTGCGGCACTTGCCTCGGCCTATGGTAAGGAATTGCTTGGTATGGAAGAATCGCAATGGCTGCCAGTCATTAAGCCTTTTGCCATCGACAAAATGATGGAATTAATCCGTAGTGACCTCAAAGACCTTGGCATTGAACATGATATTTTCAGTTCAGAACAGGCACTTCACGATCAGCATAAAATGGATGAAGTAAAAGCCATCCTTGAAGACAAAGGGCTACTTTATAAAGGGGTTTTAGAGCCACCCAAAGGAAAACTCCCTGATGATTGGGAGCCGCGGGATCAGGTATTATTTAAATCAACTCAGTTTGGCGATGATATGGACAGGCCATTACAAAAATCGGATGGCAGTTGGACCTATTTTGCCTCGGATATTGCCTATCACCTTGATAAAATCCAACGTGGTTATAATCACATGATTTTAGAGCTTGGCAGTGATCATAAAGGTTATGTGAAGCGGATGAAAGCCGCCGTATCGGCACTTAGTGACCAGAAAGCTATTCTAGAGGTTAAAACCCATGATCTGGTCAATTTTTTAGAAGATGGAATTCCTGTTAAGATGTCTAAACGCGCAGGCAAGTTTGCAACCGTGCGTGATGTAATTGATGCTGTGGGTAAGGATATTGTTCGCTTTGTCATGTTAACCCGCAAAAATGATGTTGTTTTGGATTTTGATTTAGTCAAAGTTCAGGAACAATCCAAAGATAATCCGGTATTCTATGTCCATTATGCTCATGCGCGTGCGGCATCGGTTTTACGTTTGGCCCAGCATCAATGCCCGGATGCACTTAAAGATATGAAACAGAATATCCATGATGTGGCTGCGCGGGTACAGGATGAAGATTACCTTAGTGTTATCAAACAGATTGCCAGTTTTCCACGGTTGGTAGAGCAGGCGGCAAAAGCATATGAACCACATCGTGTGGCTTTTTATCTGCAAGAATTAGCGGCTTCGTTCCATGCTTTATGGAATAAAGGTAAGGAAGACAATGCATTACGCTTTATCCTGGAAGATAATCCAGCTAAAACAGCCGCTCATCTGGCGGTGGTGCAAGCAGTGAAAGTGACAATTGCTTCCGGACTTGGTATTCTGAACGTAACACCGCTTGAAGAAATGGTATAGGATGATGAGGACTGCATGAATAGAAATAATGATGAAAATTATGAAGTGTTTCAGGAAGAAGAAGAGGTGGTAGAGAAGCAGCCTCTCCCGTTTTTATCGCTTCTGATAGCGGGTGCTAGCGGGTTTGTATTGGGGGCAGGTTTGGTGATGAGTTATCATCATTTTGTAGCGGTACCCAAAGTGATTCCTCTGGCTGAAGTTCCTGTTATTTACCCTGAGCCGACCCCTATCAAAGATGAACCGCAGGAAGAAGGCGGAGCTGAAATTCCCAATCGTGATAAAACGGTTTATAATGTGATCAAAAATAAAGAAGCCGTGGAGTTGGCAGATGACGAAAAGCTTGTACCTCCTCCAGAAGAGCCGATTAAAATGAATAAAGACAATGGCAGCAAGTCTAAAACAGATACTGCATTTAATAAAGATAATACCAGTCAGGATCTGGTGGACAAAACAGATAAAGCGCCTAAAGATATCGTGAATGATCCGGTTGTGACAAAAAGCTCAACAAAGGAAACAGCTAAGGAGGAGTCTAAAGATTCAACCAAAGAGAGTGCTAAGGCTTCCATGAAGGAAAACCCTAAGGCTGAACTTACGCCTGAAGCAAAAACAAAAGCTGACTCTGAAATGACAAAAGAAGCGAGTAAAGAAAAAGAAACTTCAAAAGAAAAAGAAACGTCTAAAGTGGTGCCATCCACTGCTAAGAATTCAAGCAGCCGTATTCAATTGGGTGCGTTCAAATCTGAATCTGAGGCCAGTAGAGTATGGGAGAAAATTCAAAAATCCCATAGCTCTTTGTCTGGCTTAACACCCCATATCTCAAAAGTAGAAACTCAAGGTAAAGGGACTTTATATCGGTTGCAGGTTGGTCCTGTGAGTCTAGAAAAGGCACATAGTATTTGCCAGGAACTTAATACCCATAAAATGGAGTGTTTCATTGCTAAATAACCCTACACCCACCACTCTAACTATCGCAGCGCCTAAAGCTGTCATTGTTGGTCTTGAAGGCGAAATCTTAAACGCGCAGGAAGAAAAACTCTTTAGCGATCATAATCCTCTTGGTTTTATTTTATTTGCCAGGAATGTCAAACATCCTGATCAAGTGAAGCGTTTAGTAAAGCAATTGCGTCACCTATCAGGCAGGCAGGATGCTCCTATCCTGATTGATCAAGAAGGCGGAAGAGTTGCAAGGTTAAGGCCTCCCTATTTTAGAAAAACGTTTCCTGCACAGAAAATAGCGCAATTGGCAGAGAAGCATTTGGAACATGCGAAGGAATCGGCTTATCTGAGCGGAAAACTGATGGGTTTGGAATTAGCCTCACTTGGTATTAATGTGGATTGTGCCCCGGTGGCTGATTTACTCATCGATGGCGCTCATTCGATCATCGGTGATCGGTCTTACGGCAATACGGTTTCGCTGATAGTAGCTCTTGCCGGCGAGGTTGCCAGAGGTTTAGCAGATGCTGGTGTTGTTCCTATTATGAAACATATTCCGGGGCATGGGCGAGCTTTAGTCGATAGCCATGAAGAATTGCCCGAAGTTATTGAAAGTTATGATATACTGGCTCGTCACGATTTTGAAGTGTTTAAGCAATTAAAATTTATTCCATGGGCAATGACAGCCCATGTTGTGTATCGTTGTTTGGATGTGTCGCATCCGGCCACGTTGTCGCCTCGGGTGATTAGGTATATACGTGAAAATCTAGAATATGACGGTGTTATCATCAGTGACGATTTATCGATGAAGGCGTTGACGGGTTCGTTTACGAATAAAGCCCATCAAGCGGTTCAGGCAGGATGTGATTTATTGTTGCACTGTAATGGCAATATGACGGAAATGAGCGAAGTATTAGAAGCAGCACCGTTGCTTGGCATGGAAGCCGCAAGGCGCCTTGAGAATGGTTTTCAATTTATAAAACCTGCTTCTGTATGTGACGTGTTAGAACTGGAAAACAGATTAGCGGAACTGGTTGGGGGCTAAATCGAATCGTCATCGACCAGGGAAACGCTTTTTCCACCCGATTTATTAACGATATCAAGAAGTACTACCAAATCTTGCACGGTAGATTGGTCTCCTGGCTTAATAAGGATGGGGGCCTTTGGATCCGTTTTAAGGGCATACGCTAATGATGTGCTTAATTTATCAAGTGGAAAAAGTGTTTCATGCCAAAGGACCATTTGATTGGGTTTGGCTGTTAAAACAATGGGCATATGATCGACATTGATTTTGGCTTCATTAACGACCGATACATTCATATCAATTGAATTGGCTACATAAAAGGTACAGGTCACCATAAAGAAAATAAGCAGAAGAAACACAATATCGACCATAGAGGTCAGGATAAGGAAGGTATCTCTTGGAGCGGATTTGGCAAACATCAGGTTAAGACTCCAACTTGAGGGTTTTGTTAAGTTTTTTGCATGGAGAGATTTCCATTTTTACATACGCCACGTTAAAGTCAAAGAAAAAATGAATAGGGACTTTTAACAAGAACGAAATTTGGAATAATGTGCTGGCTGAGATGCGGTTCATTCCATGTTCGTATTTACGAAGTTGCTGTGGGGTTATCTGTAATGATTTGCAGATTTGCTGGCGTGATAATTTGAGCTTAAGGCGGCGCACGAGGATGCGATTACCAATAAGGATATCAATGGTGTTGTCATAAGACGTAGGGATTTTAGAGCGCTTTTTTGTGTTTTTCATATGGTCCAGCATGCAATATTTTACGAAATCTTCAAGCATTTATGTGATGGAGATTAACAATTGTGCTAATTGTCTGCGATGTGTGTCTTATTTACACAGTAAAAAAAATTGTAATAAAATTTGTTATGAAATTATATGTTATTGTTGGTAATATCAATAATATTGATAAAAAATTTAATTGGTAATATTAAAAATATCTATAGATAACAAATTGCAGCAGTGACTTGTATGTTGGAATAATATGCGTTATATTCAGCGCAGTTTTAGTTCATTTAAGGAGTTTTGTGGTTATGAATACCCATACACGTTTATCCGATGAAAGCACGGAGAATAAGATAGAAAAAACCGTTAGAAGCTGTTATCCCATTCGGCTTTGTAGGAAATGGTTTAAGCCAAAGCCAGTGGTTGGTCTTATACGTTTAAGTGGCATTATCAGTGCGCCATCAGGTTCGGGGTTTGGTCGTCAGCCGCTCTCTTTGGAAGGACTGAATGTGAACTTGAACAAAATATTTAAGTTAAAGAATCTTAAGGCGGTTGCGCTCATTATTAATTCACCGGGTGGTTCCCCTGTGCAATCTGAACTTATATTCAGACGCATACGACAATTATCCAGTGAAAAAGAAGTTCCAGTTATTGCCTTTGTTGAAGATGTGGCAGCTTCAGGTGGATATTGGCTTGCCTGCGCTGGCGATGAAATTATTGCGCTCGATACCTCAATAGTGGGAAGTATTGGTGTTATTTATGCTGGGTTTGGATTTCAGGATTTTATTAAAAAATGGGGTATTGAAAGGCGAGTTTATACTCAGGGAAAACGCAAATCGATTCTTGATCCCTTTCAAGAAGTCAGGGAAGATGATATCACATCAATTATGGAATTATCAGGAGATATGCATGATTCCTTTAAATCCATGGTCTGTGAACGTCGGCAGGGGAAAATAAAAGAAGAAGATAAGGATACATTATTTTCTGGATTATTCTGGACTGCAGGCAGAGCCATTGGCTTAGGCTTGGTTGATTCTATTGGAGATTACCATACGGTTCTGCGCGAACGTTATGGTAAGGATATTGTCTTTAAACAAGTCACCAAATCAAAAGGGATACTGTCTAAGTTTCTGGGAGCAGGAAAAGAGGAAGCATTGGTGGGCACGTTGCTTACCTCGGCGGAAGAGCGTATTGCACGGGCGCAATTTGGGTTGTAGGCTTTTTCGCCTCGCACACCGATTATAGGTGTGATGCGGTTAACGTAAACAATAAAGTGAGACATAAAAATAGCTTGATAACAAATGTACTCATTTCCCACAAAGGCCATTCTCCTCGTCCCAAAAGAGGCGAGGAGGATGAAATGTTGTCGTGGCGCGCAATAATTGTTATCGATCCATAGAATGTTTATTGGACACTCGTGCGTTGGCAGAGGGGGCTAAGCTTCCAATTCTTCCTGCACTAAGTCAAGCAGTCGTAATTTGCGATGAAGTGCAGAGCGTTCCATGCCGATGAATGTGGCTGTGCGGGACACATTTCCCTTGAAACGTTTTAATTGTGCGGTGATATACTCGCGTTCAAAAACTTCGCGTGCATCACGTAATGGGCGGCAGAGAATATCTTCAGCAAGGAATTGACCGGCGCTACTACGATTACCAAGTATTTCAGGAGGTAGCATGTGTGAGGTAATTTTTTCGGCGGCATTTTCTGGAGACATAATAAGCAGCCACTCAATGACATTGCGTAATTGACGTACATTCCCTGGCCAGTCATAGGTTTGCATGGCCACCAGGGCATCCATCGATACATCTCTTTCAGGCAAACCGGTGGTTTGGGATGCGCGTTTAAGGAAATACTCACATAAAACGGGAATATCATCTCGGCGTTCTGTAAGGGAAGGAACCTGGATTGGTACGACATTCAGCCGGTAGTACAGGTCTTCGCGCAATCGTCCATCCTGTATGGCGGCAAGGAGATTTTCACTGGATGCAGAAATAATACGGACATCAACTTCAACAGAACGTCCGCTACCGATACGGTTAAATGTTTGCTCCTGCAGGATGCGAAGAATTTTTCCTTGTGTGGCCAGTGATAGATCGGCTATTTCGTCTAAATAAAGAGTGCCACCATGTGCCTTTTCTACCAGTCCGACTTTTCGTGGATTGCCAAAATGTCCCGATTCTTCCGTTCCAAAAAGCTCTTCTTCAAAATTCTCTGATGAGATACTTGCTGCATTAACAGTAATAAAAGGACTGTTTGCCCGGATAGATTTTGCATGGATCATGCGGGCAACCACTTCTTTACCACAACCGGCAGGTCCTGTAATCAGAACACGGCTTTTGGTCGGGGCTACCCTTTGGATCAGGCTGCGAAGCCGCAAAATAACGGATGACTCTCCAATCAATACATCTTCAAAAGAACTGCGAAATTTTAGTTCTGCGTTTTCGCGTTTTAATTTAGATTTATCGATAGCATTTTTTAAAGACCATAAAAGTTTATCTTCTTTAAATGGCTTTTCCAGGTAATCATACGCTCCAAGTTTAAGCGCAGAAACAGCGGTTTCAATATTACCGTGGCCACTCATAACGATAATGGGAATATCATTGTACTTACGTAGGATAAGTTCAAGTACGCCTAAGCCGTCAAGCTCGCTTCCTTGTAACCAGATATCTAGCAATATGGCGGCCGGAACACGTTCGTCCACAGCAGCAAGCGCAGTATCGCTATTGGTCGCGGTACGGGTGCGGTACCCGGCATCTGACAAAATATCACTTGTCAAATTGCAAATATCTTTTTCATCATCAACTATGAGTATCTCGTACATAGCTACGTTATAGCCCTTTTAGTGGTTAAGCGGAAGCGATATTTTTACATACGCTCCCTCGGAGTTGTTTGCAAGAACTAATCGCCCGTTATGGTCGTCTACAATTTTTTTAACGATAGCCAGACCGAGTCCAGTACCTTTAGCTCTGGTTGTTACGTAGGGTTCGGTAATCCGGTCGAGTAGATCCACAGGAAAACCAAGCCCATTGTCGGTACATGTAATGGTACATGCACCATCTTGATGTTCAACGCTAATCCTTAATTTTCCCTTATCAGGTTGCAAGGCTCCCTTTTGAATTTTAGCCTGAATCGATTCTGCTGCATTTAATAAAATATTGGTGAATACCTGAGACATTTGAGACTCATCGCCCATGATAAGCGATGGGGAGTCCGGAAAATCCAGATGATATTCTATAGAAGGATGAGCACATTCTTGTGAAAATGCAATTGATTTTAAAACCGTTTGAACATTAAGAGGCAAAAGAACCACAGGACGCATACGTGCAAAGTTAACAAATTCTTCCACCATAGAACCAATATCATGGACGTGGCGAGTGATGGTTTCCGTGTAGCGTTCAAACATTTCTTTATCAGAAACTTCAGCTGAATATTTACGTTTTAATCGTTCTGCGGCTAATTGGATAGGGGTCAGTGGGTTTTTAATTTCGTGTGCAATCCTTTGTGCGACATCAGCCCACGCTGCGCTACGTTGTGCACTCACCAATTCGGTAATATCATCGAATGTGATGACATAACCTTCAATACCACCGGAAAACATTTCGGTGGTTACGCGTACCATCAAGGTCATTTTACGGCCATTTCGCTGCAGGCTGATTTGTGAGCTAACGGTATGGTCAGGATCATTTTCGGCTTCGTCGAGGAGTTCATAAAATTCAGGCAGAATCTGGTCAAACGGTTTTTGCAGCATACTTGCCATATCCCTATTTAACAGTTGCAAGGCTGACCGGTTGGCTAATGTCACTAATTTTGTGGAATCCAAGGAGATGACCCCTGCAGAAACGCCCAGTAGGACGGTTTCATTAAAACGCCTCTTAAAATCAAGCTCTTGGTTGGTTTCGATTAGCCTTTTTCGTTGAGATTCAAGCTGTTCAGTCATACGGTTAAAGGCTCTGCCTAACATGGCAATTTCATCGGTCTTTTTGGTATCAGCAATCCTAACCGATAAATCGCCGTCTTTGACACGCTCTGTAATGGCAGCCAGTCGTGAGATAGGGCGTATAAGGTAACTAGCAAATGCGGCACCTAGCCAGATAGCAGTCAGTAATAATAAGAGAGCAACCACCACAAACACGAACATAAAGCGAATTTGTAAATCCAAAATACCCGTTTTTAGATGCTTGTATTCCTGATAAGCCCCCTGAGTATCTTCGATATAGCCGGTAATTTTGCTGTCGACGTACCGTCCTACCAACAGATACGTGTTAAAGTAATTATCTAATTTCATTAAAGCAAGTACGCGGTCATCTTCATTGGGAAGCATGACAATTTCGCCCTGGTTTACTTTTTGGATCATGTCATCGGTGATATCTTCTAATTCGTGGTTCAGCAACATACTGAACTTAGAACGGGCAATGATGGTATGTTCAGAATTTCCACGAAAAACCACTACTTCCTGGAGCTTTCGGACCTTTGCTTGAATGGATATAAACTGTTCTATCGCTTGTTGATTATCGCGGATATAATAAGCTTGGCGATTCAGGTCGTAGGATGTGGCGATGATATCGCCACGAATCATTTGTTTGTGTTCCTGAAGATAGGCTTCGGCGACTGCAACCGATTGCTGCAAGGCTGTATTGACGCGTTCGTTAAACCACGATTCGATACCAAATTTGAAGAATAGCACAGAGAAAACAGCAACGATAACGGTAGGGATAGCCGAGACAAGGCAAAACATCAAGACAACGCGCGTTTGTAATTGGGCCTCGCCCAATGAGCGTTTTCGGTCTGCCATAAATTTAAGAACTCTGCGCGTGATGATGATCGTCAGGCTCAAAAGGAGGATTAAATCAATCAGCAGCAATGCGATAATTTCGCTATGGTTGCCGTTTAACAGTTTTTTCTCATGGGTGATAGCCAAATAGGTTGCCAGGGAAAAAAAAGTGGCAAGCGCGGAAAGGCCAAGGGGGAAATAGTGAAACAGAGGAAATCGACGCACGGGTTCTTTAACCTAATTAAAGTGAGGTCGGCATCATACTATCGTTTAGGCTAAAAGTCGAGATCGGTCCTGCTATGATGTTGGTTTTGAAGGCGTCTTGACAAGGTATGATATGTGTACGATAATCAAAGGATCGATTAAACAGGTCATTTTAGGAAATATATATGACAAGAGGTGGTAAAAGACAAGGGGCCGGCAGACCTAAGGGAACGGGCGTTTTTCAAGAAGCAACGGTGCCGATGCGTATTCCTCAAAGTTTAATTCAGGATGTAAAATCCTACGTGAACCATAGAGGCTATAAAATGCCGTTGTTTAGTTGTCGGGTACAGGCAGGTTTCCCAAGCCCAGCAGAGGATCATATAGAAGCAAGGCTTGACCTCAATGAGCTTTTGATTAAGGAACCCTCAGCGACTTTTTTCCTTAAGGTAAGTGGTGAATCGATGCGGGATGCAGGTATTTTTCCTAATGATTTATTGATCGTCGATCGTAGCATCAAGGCCGTTCATGGAAAAATTGTGATTGCCGTTGTGAATAATGAACTAACGGTTAAACGGCTTTATCAAAAAAATGGTGTTATAAAGCTTATGGCCGAAAATTCAGATTTTGTACCCATCGTTATTACGGCTGAAAGCGAGCTGCATATTTGGGGTGTCGTGACGAATGTCATTCATGCTGTTTAGTTAAACCTAAAAAGCGGTAAAAATAGCCTCTATTCAGCACTTCTGACTTTCTCACTACGTTCTAACTGCTCTTTTTAGGTTAATTACTTCTTTAGGGATAGGTATTCCAGTTATTAATGGGTAAATTGACCTTGCTTTTTTGCTCAAAACGTCCTACATTTTCTGGTCTAATCCATTTTTATACATGATGAAAAAGGTCTAAACCCATGGTTGATAAACCCACTAAAAAACCCGATAATGCTTGTTTTTCCTCCGGCCCGTGCGCTAAACGCCCAGGGTGGAATGTTGATGTACTTAAGCAAGGGGCTTTCGGTCGGTCGCACCGCGCGAAGATTGGTAAAAATAAATTGCAGGAAGTCATTGATCGAAGCGCCAAAATTCTCGGCATTCCTTCGGATTATCGTGTTGGGATTGTTCCGGGATCTGATACTGGAGCTGTTGAAATGGCGTTGTGGTCGTTGCTTGGTCCACGCGGTGTTGATGTTTTATCCTGGGAAAGCTTTGGCGAGGGATGGTTAACCGATGTGGTCAAACAATTGAAAATTCAGGATGTGCGTTCATTTAAAGCGCCATATGGAAAATTGCCAGACTTATCTCAGGTTGATTGTGACCGAGATGTGGTCTTTACCTGGAACGGTACGACCTCTGGCGTTAAAGTTCCAAACAGTGATTGGCTTAAAGCGGATCGTAAAGGCTTGACGATCTGCGATGCAACATCAGCTGTGTTTGCGATGGAATTGCCGTGGGATAAGCTTGATGTCGTGACCTATTCTTGGCAAAAAGTATTAGGCGGTGAGGGGGCGCATGGCATGATTATTTTATCACCACGTGCTGTAGAGCGCTTGATTACCCATACGCCTAGCTGGCCTATGCCTAAAGTATTTACGATGGCAAAAGGTGGTAAGCTGATCGAGGGAATATTTAAAGGTGAGACTATCAATACTCCGTCTATGATGTGTGTAGAAGATATTCTTGATGCATTAAACTGGACAGAATCGCTCGGTGGTGTTCAGGCCCTGATTAAACGCTCGGGTAATAACTTGAATGCGATTAAACAATGGGTTGCTCAGCATGATTGGGTCGATTTCTTGGCTGAAGATCCTGCAACCATTTCCAATACATCAGTCTGCTTGAAAATAGTTGCTCCCTGGTATCAGCAACTAGCTGAGGAAGAGCAGCAAGCGCTGGCTAAAGAATTGGTATCTATGTTGGAAAAGGAGTCGGTTGCATTTGATATTGGAGCTTACCGTGATGCTCCTGCTGGATTGCGTATCTGGGCTGGTGCTACGGTTGAGACTTCAGATGTTGAAGCCTTATTGCCATGGGTAGAATGGGCATATCGTCAGATTGAGCAGAAAAAACTGGCTAATGCCGCGTAAACATAAAGTTAAATAAGCAAAGTAAGTATTTAGGTATTTGTTCTAACATATTAAAATTCAAGGAGTTATTCATGCCAAAGGTATTGATTTCCGATAAAATGAGCCCACAAGCGGTGGACATGTTTAAGCAAAAGGGCGTTGAGGTCGATGTAAAAACCAATTTAACCCCTGATGAACTTAAAGCCTGTATTGGCGAGTATGATGGGTTGGCAGTGCGTTCTTCAACCAAAGCTACCAAAGAAATCATCGAAGCGGCTAAAAATTTGAAAGTCATCGGTCGTGCCGGTATCGGTATTGACAATGTTGATGTTGCGGCAGCAACGGCGAAAGGCATCGTGGTGATGAACACTCCTTTTGGAAATTCAGTGACTACTGCAGAGCATGCAATTTCATTAATGATGTCACTGGCTCGCCAGATTCCTGAAGCGAATGCTTCAACCCATGCAGGAAAATGGGAAAAATCTAAATTCATGGGTGTTGAAATTACCGGTAAAACTTTAGGATTGATTGGTTGTGGTAATATTGGTTCAATCGTTGCCAACCGTGCTCAGGGCTTGAAAATGAAAGTCATGGTGTATGATCCATTCCTAACGAATGAAAAGGCCGTTGATTTGAATGTGACAAAAGTGGAATTAGAAGATCTTCTCAAAAAAGCAGATTTCATCTCACTACATACGCCTTTAACGGAAGGAACACGTAATATTTTAAGTCGTGAAAATATGGCTAAAACCAAAAAGGGTGTAAGAATTATTAACTGTGCTCGAGGTGGTTTGATTGATGAGCAGGCATTGCATGATGCCCTTGTTTCTGGTCATGTTGCTGGGGCCGCACTGGATGTGTTTGCAGAAGAGCCAGCGAAGGCAAATCCTTTATTTGGTTTAGAAAATGTTATTTGTACGCCGCATCTTGGTGCTTCTACCTCTGAGGCACAGGAAAATGTAGCTATCCAGGTTGCTGAGCAAATGGCTGCTTATTTAACAGAAGGTTCAGTTGTGAATGCTGTGAATGTTCCGTCTGTTTCAGCTGAAGATGCAGCGAAGCTTGGGCCCTATCTGCAATTGGGTGATTATCTGGGAACACTGGCTGGGCAATTGGCAAGCAGTGCGATAAAATTAATCAAGATTGAGTATGAAGGTTCTGTTAGCAAACTGAATATTAAGCCAATTACGGCAACGATTCTTAAAGGTGTTTTGTCGCCATTAGTAGAGTCGGTCAATATGATTAATGCACCTATTGTCGCTAAAGAACGGAACATGTCGGTGTCTGAAACCCTGAATGACCGCCAGCAGGATTATAAAACCCTGATCCGCATTACCCTGCAAACTGAAAAACAGATGTTGTCGGTTGCTGGGACCTTGTTTGGCGGAACCAAGCCACGCCTAACACAGTTCAACGATACACAGTTAGAAGTGTGTTTCTCACAAAATATGATCTTTATCCGTAATGAAGATAAACCGGGTTTGATTGGTGAAATTGGCCGTATTCTTGGGGCTTCAAACATTAATATTGGTAACTTTAACCTGGGACGTAATTTCGATACGAAAGAAGCAACGGCGCTTGTTGAGGTTGACCAGGCCGTACCAACTGATATTATTGATTCAATAAAGAACTTGCCTGTGTTTAAGCAGGTTCAGTTGTTGCATTTTAATATATAGGTGCCTAAGGGGAGTTCTATGCATATAGGGACATGTTTATTTACCATGGTTAAGGGTAGACTGGTCGGTAAGGACGGTTTTGGTAACCGTTATTATCAAGAGCGTCGAAAAAATGGTAAGCGCTGGGTCTATTATTCAGGAGTGGCGGAGCCTTCAAAGGTTCCCCCTGAATGGCATGGGTGGCTTCATTATACCGTCGATTTAACACCAACTGCCAAACCCGTTAAAAAATGGAGCTGGGTGAAGCCAGGTCTGCCTAATTTAACAGGAACGAAGTCGGCATATTGCCCTAAGGGTGACTTGCGTGCTGGTGGAAAACGAGTAACCGTATCGGCTGATTATCAGCCGTGGCAGCCAAATTAATCAAGGGAATTTTATGGGAAAACATATTTTTGAAACAGTGATCGGTGCTATCGTTTTAATAGTGGCTGCTGCATTTTTATATTTTGCGTATAACAGCACCCATGTTTCAAAGTCGGGTGGTTATCTGCTGGTGGCAAAATTTCAAAAAGCCGATGGTATTGTTGTTGGCACTGATGTACGCATTAGTGGTATTAAAGTGGGATCGGTTACCAAACAGGAATTAGAAACAAGTTCTTTTTTAGCTAAAATATGGATGTCGGTTGATAAGTCTATAAAAGTTCCTGATGATTCTTCTGCAGAAATTGTGAGTGATGGTTTACTCGGTGGAAAATATATAAATCTGGTTCCGGGTGCTGAAGATTCTTTCTTAAAAAGTGGTGGCGAAATAAGGTACACGCAATCTGCAGTTAATCTGGAAACATTGATTGGTAAATATATTTTCGGTGGCACCAAAAAAGATGAAGATAAGAGTGATAAAGCAGATAAGAGTGGTGAAAGTTCCAATGACGCTGCCACTAAGGATGATAATAAGGCTGGTACTAACGATAAGAAAAATCCTTTTGCCACTGGGCTCTAATCATTCGTTTCAGGTATAAATAAGGCTACAGGGATTCCACCTTAGTTTTAGAAAGGTAAGTTGGGAGCGGGGGAAATCGGGGAGGAAGCATGCCAATTTACTTGCCTATTGCCGGGCTTTCGGTCGATATATTTATGTTGATTGCGATTGGAGCCGTTACCGGAGTGCTTGCTGGTATGTTTGGAATTGGTGGTGGCTTTTTAATGACACCATTTTTAATGTTTATTGGTGTTCCTCCAGCTGTTGCAGTATCGAGTTCAGCGAACCAGATTATTGCGTCTTCCTTTTCTGGTGTGTTAGCACATAGTAAGCGTGCGAATGTCGATTTTCAAATGGGAATCTACCTCACTGCAGGTGGGGTATTGGGGGCACTGGGGGGAATAGAAATATTCAAATGGCTTAAACAATTAGGCCAGATTGATTTGGTTATTTCACTTACCTATGTGGGATTGATGGGGATTATCGGCCTGATCATGGCTTATGAGAGTATCAGAACCATTATGTATAATTACATGGGGAAAATAATTCCTTCTAAAAAAAGAGCGAGTTATATCAGTACGTTAGGTCTTCCTTTTAAGGTTGAATTTAAAAAATCAAATATTCAAGTCAGTGCGATTATTCCACTGTTAATTGGTGCCTTTGTAGGCATACTGGTTTCAATTATGGGAATCGGTGGGGGATTCTTTACCATTCCAGCTATGATTTATCTTTTGGGAATGCCTACATCGCTAGTGATTGGTACTTCTTTATTCCAAATCACGTGTGTTACGAGTGTCGTTACGTTCCTATACGCTATAAATACGCAGACGGTGGATATTGTGTTAAGCTCGATCATGGTTTTTACATCGGTGATAGGTGCTCAGTACGGAGCAAGAATTGGAACCAAACTTCCAGCTGAATATCTGCGCATGTTTTTGGCACTTATGATTCTTGCGATTGTGGTTAGGCTTGGATATGGTTTGGTTGCAACTCCAGCCCATATTTATCAAATAGCGGCGATACAAAGATGGTGAAATATAAACTATTTCTTATGTGTTTTGTCTGGGTAAGTCTTTTTACCAGTCAAGCTGAGGCGAGGCCTATCGTGTCGGATTTGTCCGAGCATGAAATTTCTATCGATTCTAAATTTTCAGGCAAATCACTCATTCTCTTTGGAGCTAAGCACATACCTGGCAGCATGGTCTTGTTGGTAAAAGGCCCAGGAACTGATTATACCATCCAAAAAAAGAAGAAATTCATGGGTATATGGGTGAGTGGGAAGCAGGTTATTTTTCATGATGTACCCAGCTACTATATGGTTGCACATACAGAAGACCTCGCTGGACTTGGCGATAGCCAGTTGCTCAAAAATTTGCAGATTGGCGTCGACAATGTCGACCTTGAAACAGACTCTGTGTTGAATATCCAAGAAGAAGAAGAGTTCAAAACGGCGCTTAAATCGTATTTAGTTGACCATAAGCTTATCCAAGATTTTCCTGGAGAGGGGTTTGGTTTTATTGATGAAAGTCTATTTCGTATTCCACTTTACTTTCCGGATACAATCACCCGAGGTACCTATACGGCAGAACTTTATTTGTTTGATGAGGGACGGTTGCTTGCCATTCAATCAACCCCTTTAGTCGTCAATCGCCAGGGCGCAGAGGCTTTTATTTTTGATTTTGCTCATGAATATAGTTATTCGTATGGTATCATTGCGGTTGTTTTAGCTCTCTTTTGTGGCGGGATTGCCAATATTTTATTTAAGAAGAAATAATCAAGGCTGGAGAATAGGATGATGGTTCATTCTGACAATAACAATAGTTTAACTCATGACAATCCACCCGTCGTTAGCTACGCGCGCACGTCTATTCTGGTGTGTGTGAATGACAATGAACATTCACGGGTGGCTTTAAAATTTGCGTGTGCTAAATCTAAAAAAACGGGTTGTCTCGTGTCGATATTACATGTACTAGAACCGGCAGACTATCAGGGGCTAAGCATGGTTATGGATCACATTGAAAATGATAAGCGTAAAGTGGCAGAGAAACTTCTGCACGATATGGCTGATTTAGCAAATCAGTTTTCTGGAGTAACTCCAGTGCTTATGTTGCGAGAAGGGATTAATGGAAAGGAAATTGTCGCTGTAGCTAATCAAGATCACACTATCGGTATGTTGGTCATGGGGTCCTCACCTGAAACACCTGGTAAAGGAAAATTATTATCGTGGTTAGTTGGGCAGTTGGGAAAAGAGTTATTGATTCCAATGATTATCGTTCCTGGGAACTTAACTGAGCAGCAGATTGAGGCTTTAGCTTAGAATAGGGTATTATGGTTTGATATGGTTTCACACTATGTACCAAAAGAGGCGAATGGATAACATTAAACAGATAAAGAGATTGGGATATTGGTAGTATGGAAAAAATCTTAAACGACTGTATCGTTACGTCACGAAAGGGTGGAGCTGTGTTATCTCCTCAATATGATAAATTATGTATATTTTGTCATTATGATAGTGATAACCAAATAGCCGATTATGTGGTTGAATGTGTGTCGGCTTTACATCGAGCGGGCTGTCATGTGTATTTTGTCAGTAATTGTCCAATCATTGATGATATATATTTGAATAGGATAGAACCATATGTTGCACATATTCTTTTAAGAAATAATCAGGGTTATGACTTTGGGGCATATTTTACAGGCTATGCCTTTGCCAAGGATGAACAGCATTCATTGGATCACTATAAATCGATTTTGTTTGTAAACGATAGCGTTTATGGGCCGTTCTATCCGCTTGAAGAGGTGTTTAATCAGATGAATTCAAGCCGATTCGATCTATGGGGATTGACCGATAGTTTTAATGGGAAATACCATATTCAATCTTATTTCTGGGTTTTTAAGAATGAACCCAAGGTCAGGGAAGTGCTTGATAGTTATTTAGATCCATTTGAGATGATCGATGATAAGGGGGCGGTTGTTGGTTATTATGAAGTTGGCATCTGTTCTAAGATGTTAAGAAATGGTTTTAACATTGGTGCCATGTGCCCCAGTGAACGGGTTATCTGTTTTGAAAAATGGCAAAGCGATGATCCGCACATCGCCCAGTTAAAGGAAAATATTAAAGCAACCGTGAAGTCAAAAATAAACGTAATCAAACGAATCCGTGCGGCCTTCTCCAAAAATAGAAAATTAAAATATTACCACCAGGTTCACTCGGATTTACATGCGTACTGTACTGGTATTTATGGTTCTTGGTATACGCTTGTCAAATATTTCTCATGCCCTTTTATTAAGGTATCCCTACTTAAGGGAATTAATACCTATCATTATCATGAATGTCTTTATGCGTGTGTTCTGGAAGAATTATATCCCAATTACAGCTTGGATTTGATAGAAGGACATCTAAAACGTGTGCGTTCTTGGGGCAAGAAATAATAAGAGGAATGCAACTTTTTATGAGCGATTTATAAATTTAAGTCCTATTAACTTCATAATATTTACCATTTCCAGCACACCAAACAATGTGTATTGTGATATCTTCTAATTGAAGAGGCCCTATAATAAAAAATATCTTATTTCAACTCCAATTGATTTTAGGGTAATTCCAACATTTCTATAAAACAATAAAATCCTTTCCGTTATTTGATATTTATGAGCTATGCTAGCCATGGTATTTATTTTTTATTTCTTCTTCTTTAATGCAGCGCAACTGAGGGGGGCCACCTCCATGAATCTCGCTTTGCGGATATATTAATTCCCAATATCTCCCATCATAAGGATCACGATATAACGTATTCCATCCACTTATGTCTTTTCCTAATTTTAATAAATAAGTACTAATTAAATCATTTATTCTATAACTTGCTTCATCATTTATTACTCTTCCCTCTTTCATTAGCCAGCTACCTGTAATTTCAGTTTCTGAATTTTGGATTTTCATCATCGTACTTTCCTAATAATAGCTCCAAGTGGAATTGGTTGATTGGGAATCACAAACTCACTCGCACCACCAGCTGTGATACCCTTACCAACAAAACCAGGATTTGATCTAAATACTGGCGATGCGATACCGCTTTTTGGAGCAGAGAATTCAATTATCGTATAACCTGTTGAACTCTCTGGAATAGCCAAAGCTTTAGAGATTTCTAAAGAATTCATTTCAACTATACTTTCCGGGGTGGTAACAAAAAAATCTATAGCACCCGGTGCTCCTAAAGTGGTTAAATCAACATCACCTGTCACGACACGCACTAAAGTACTGGGCAACTCACTTTTAGTCAAGGAGGCGCCAGCATACATACTACCAGCTCTCTCTGTCACTTTTAGTGAAGGTCCAAAAAATGGTGCAAGATATACGGAGCCAAACCCAATGACGTGCTCCCCAAAAATTGGTCCACAAAAAAGTAGAGTCTGTTAACTTTAACCTAAAAGGAGCAGACTATGAAAAAGCGTTACACGGAAGATCAAATCATTCGCATACTTCATGAGCATGAAAGCGGTACTGGAACAGGAGATTTATGCCGGAAATATGGGATAAGTTCAGCAACATTTTATAAATGGAAATCGAAGTACGGTGGGCTTGGTGTATCGGAAGCAAGCAGATTGAAGGCGCTTGATGAAGAGAACCGTCGTTTGAAGAAGCTTTTGAATTAGACAAAGCGATATTGAAGGAAGCCCTGTCAAAAAGTGGTAAAAGCCTGCATCTCGGCGTTTGTTGGTAGAAGATATCTGCCAAACGAAAGGTTTATCAGAGCGTCGCGTTTGCAGGCTATTAGATTTGCTCGCAGCACCCACCGTCATAAGCGGAAGCATGATGATAGTGAGCTGCGTGCTGTCCTAAAGAAACTTGCGCACGAGCGTTGCCGTTTTGGTTACCGTCGTTTGGCTATTTTATTGAAACGAGAAGGTTATGTTATCAATTTGAAGAAAGTTTACCGATTATACCGAGAAGAAAATTTATCTGTTAAACGTCGCAAGGGCAGGAAACGCGCATTGGGAAGCCGCGTTCCCTTGCCATGCTCTCGCCGATTGCACGAAGTGTGGTCACTTGATTTTATGAGTGATGCTTTAGCAGATGGCAGAAGATTCCGTATCCTTGGGATTATGGATCACTATAGCCGCCAATGCCTTAACCTCGTTGCAGACCTGTCGATTGGTGGTCACCGCGTCGTACGTGAACTTGACGTTCTGATTAAGCGATATGGAAAGCCGGGGACAATCATCAGTGATAATGGTACAGAATTGACCAGCAAAGCGGTGTTAATGTGGGCAGAGCATCATGGGATCAAATGGCACTATATCCGTCCTGGAAAGCCTTCAGAGAATGGTTTTACAGAAAGTTTAAATGGGAGGATCAGAGATGAATGTTTAAATGAACATTGGTTCACGAGTTTGCGGGAGGCACGGGTAATTATTGAAGAATGGAGGCAGGATTATAACCATGTGCGCCCCCATTCCAGCCTGGATTACCAGACACCCGCACAATTCGCCGCGATCAACACCGCATTGGGCATACCCAATGCGGTGTTGATCGCGAAACCAAAAGCAGTTATAAAGAACTCAAGACTCTACTTCTAACTGGTACAACAATTGGGAGCACGTCACTGCCATACGTTGTTATGAACTTACCAGAATCACTCATAACAACCACTGTGGTTTGTCTCGTATTCTTACTATTTTAGAGGTCGTAGCCTACGTTACACTTAAATCTTGGCATCAATTATCTGTAGAAATATTTTCTTGATACTCAAAATTTCCTCTATTTTTCTAAAGAAATTAGATGTACTTGGTGGGGGGGCACACTTAAAATAAATCCTGATTTCAATATCTCTATTTATTGAATCTGGAAAAGTTTTATATATTTCATTGCTTTCAATAAATCCCAAGTATGTATTAATTTTCTCTTGGAGTATAAATAGATGAGTATTAATGTCGTTTTCCCATTCTAAATGGTCAGAAATTGTCAACACAACCCGTTGACTTTCTTGGCTTGTTCCTATCATATCTATTTTTCTGATATCAGATACTGACATAAAATTGTTTGGTCCACATTTAACAATTAAGGCCTAATAATTTGTACAGATGTTGGCGGAACAACATACCCACCAGTAAATGGCTCTTTACCACTACCTTGAACAACTCCCCCAATTTTTCAATTTCTGGAAAAGCTAATTTCTGGTTTCCTGTCAAAGGAGCTGTTAATGAAGATTTACACTCTATACATACAACATTTCCTTCGGAATTGACACCCATAATATCAATTCTTGTTTTATAGCCTCCTGGAGTTTGAACTGTTATTTGTTGGACAGCATTAGGCATTTCTTCTTTAGCTCCTTGATATATGGACGCCTCAAATGCAGAACCATTCGCTTTGTTTGCTGCAAGCGTCGCAGCTTTATCGGCAAACCCACTTACCGCAGCACCGATCTCGGACTTCAATACTAAACTGTCTGTTGCTGCCGCTGCACCTGCGACTGATCTTTCTGGAGCAAGTGCAGGTAAAAACACAGAACCAAACCCAACAATAGCGTGGAGTTGATCTGGTGTAAATTGGTCATACAACCATGCCCCAGCTGCATCCTTTTGAGCACCTATCGAGTCATAGAATGCATCCACTTGCTCATTGCCGAGTGTTAAGCGCAGGCCGAGATCAACACCCATGATTTCGGATTGAACACCCTCCGCATAAAAATCAGAGACAGCACCCAGCCCTTTCTTAACAAAACCAGGCGTATTATCACTCACAAATTTGTCATGTCTTCCAGTGCACCCAGGATATTGCCTTGATTGTTGATCAACGCAATGCTTGCTTGTGTGACCAATGTACTGAACGCAGCATTGGCCATAAAGGCTGATGCCGATCCTTCTGCTGCACCGACTATGGGAGCGCTCATACCACCTGTTGCTGCGGCTACAGCAATGGCAATGACGGCAGCAGCAGGTGCTGAAAGGCCGGTGGTTTTGTGGTACCATTCCTGATACACAGGATCGACCCTTTCCCAGCCTACATTATTTTGTTGTTGGAGTTGTCCCAGCCACTGCAAGCCGGGTTGTTGTTTGAGACGGTCAATGGATTGGCTGAGATTTTCTCCCTCCTGGCCTTCATATTGGACCGCAAACGACGTGGCATTGATTTGCTAACCTCTGATTCCGGTGTGGCAGCAAGTGGAGTGGCTACACCCGTTTGATAATTGACTTGGTTGCGCCCTGTCGTGACGCGCACTGTATTACCGCCATAAATGGCTGCGTGAATTTGTGTAGCACGGGCGATGATATCAAAGGAGTCGGTCTGGCTGGCATCAACGCCGTTGCCTTCAATCAGGATGTTGCCTTTATCAACGGTGATATGGTCTATATTGCCCGCACCATCCATATGGGGCACTCTGGTAGCTAACGTGACTTTAGGCGTGTTGAAAAATCCACAGCCATTGCAGCTGATACCGTTGGGGTTAGCCACGACATACTCGGCTTCTCTGCCAAAGATTTCCGTTGGGCCTTGCAAGGAAGATGGATTCGTTCCGGTTACTTCATTAATAATAATGCGTGCTTCATTACCGGAAGTAAGGTTGCCATTGCCGACCACAATGCTACCAATCGTTGATATTCCTGAACTGGCTGAATTATTAACAATCAACCCCTCGTTACCAACTTGTAGTTCCCCAAGCTTATTGTGAGAAACTCCGCCTCCATTAGGTGTGGCAATATTTTCCACGGGTGTATGATTAAGAGATTCTGCAACCGTGGGTTGATTGGCTATGGGCGCGGCGGTGTCTGGCGTAATCACCGTTTGTGCGTAGACGATGGGGGCTAACATCGGCTGCAGAACCAGTAGCGCAGACAGCAGCAATACAAGAGAATGATGTAATTTTTTTAGCAATTCTTGACCCAATTTTCTCATAAACACCGAATGCGAATTAATGGCTATTTCCCACAGAGGGGAAATTGTATACCATGGTATAAAGTTGGAAACAAGGGATTATTTTCAACCGAAAGTTAAATGGGAGATTGGCGCATTTTTGTATGTAAGTTAGCGAAGGTCAGTTTTTCTTCTTCATGAATTACATCTCTGCCCGTGAATTCCGGCCATCGGCGAACGATCCACATCACAGTATTTTGGATCAAGTTCCATGAGTTGTGCAGAGCGTCCTGTTTTTGCTGCTGCAATGAGGGGGGGGCATTAACCCAGGATTGTTTATTTTTTTTCTGCTAATTTTTCTAAAAAATACATAGGATCCGCATCGATAATATTGTTTATTACAATGGCTATCGCTGCATCTATATATTCATCCATGCGCCAATAACTTATGCAATCTACTTCAGTGTCCCTCATTAGATAAAATCTAAATGTACACGAAGGAATTACCACTGAATCCTCATCTTCACCCGAGAATATATCTTCACCTTCATCAACTCCAACCGAAAGTAAAACTTTATTTATATTTTCTAAAATTTTCAAGGATCTTATAACCTCAACACAAAATTTCATTGTCTGACATAAAGAATATTGATCAATGAGTATGGTTTTATTGTCGATAGGTCCTATTCGATATCCGTTAATATAATCTAGTATAGCAATTCGATTTATTCTTGCTTCATACTCAGTCCTATCAGTATCATATTTTTTATTAAAGGTATGATCTTTTAACTTCTTGAAGGTAACAGTTCCGTCTTCGTAATTGAATCCTTCATCTAATAGATTTTGAAGTTTAGGGCATAGTACGGTTTCTTTGACTAAGTTCTCTCTAACATCCCATTTTTTTATTAGATGAATAAATTTATCATTCTTATATAGATTAATATTAGGCTTCATTTAATACCCCATATATTTTAAAGCTTTAGCAAGGGCGTTTGAATTATTCAATATATTAGTTGTTGTCTTATTTAGCAGATCTCCGCTTTGTGATGCCCATTCTTCTGTATTAATATTATAAATATATTTTGTTCCTTCATATTCCGTATGTATTTGACCAGGTTTTTTTCCCGGCTCAAAATTTTCAATATCGATTCGTTCTCCGCTTTTAAGGTAAAATGATTTCGAACCATCGAGTTTTTGACCGTTGGATCCAAATAAATTACCATCTTTATCGTATTTAGGATCATTCAAATCACAATCATCTGGATCACATTTAGGTGACCCAGCAGCCGCTGTTGCCCCTCCAGTTGAAAAAATCACCTTTCCAGTTTTATCTTTAAGTTCACCGTCTTTATACACGTAACCATACTTATAGAGAAGTGCTTTTTGAGCCCGGTCAAGTCCATTCCATAAAGCCGCACCCAAAGCACCCAAGGCAACACCAATTCCGATTGCAACCACAATTTCCGGTGCTGCGATACCTGCTAAGCATAGGCTGAGTGAGGCCATAACTGCCTCATCTGCATATGCTTCAGAAATAAACAAGTTCCTCAAATGAAAAGATTCTAGGTTAAAGGCAACAGGGCAGCCGCCACTTTGAACACTGGCTATCAATTGGTTACCTAAAGCAACCCCTTTTTCAGCATTATCTTCGCCATAGGCATCAGCATATTTTTCTTTTTGGTCATGGAGATATTGTTCATAGTCATTGTTTATATCGCCACTGAATATTTTATCTAATTTATTTTTGATATCTTCTGCTGCTGCCTTAATATTTTTCCACCCATCCAGCGGAACTTCAATATCCAGATGGTCATGCTCATCGACCAGGATTTCCTGCGTCTTGTTGATATCACGATTAACGCCTTTTAGTTGAACATCGCTAGCTGTTTGGTTGCCGATGTAAATCGTGCCACTGCCAATCGTCGCGTGGGTTACGCCGATGGTGGTGTCTTGGGCAATTTGCAGTGATGGGGTGTAAGAAGAAGAGAGGTTCGAGCCGGAACCAAACACAGGTTGCCCTACTTGACCGCCGAAACCTACCGCTATTCCAGCACCGCTGGAATTCCAGATATCTTCATCGGTCAAATCACTCACTGCCAGTGAGCCGGTGTTGATGGTGAGATTGCCTCCGTCGATGTAAGTGCCGTCTTCCTGGGGAGTAGCTTGGGCGATGAGCGCACCGGTGAGGGTTGTTTTACCATCGGTGTTGATAGCAACAGAATCGGTACCGATAATCGAAGTGACATGGTCTGTCCATGTGCGATGCCCCTCGCCACTGCTGGCAGAGGCATTAGCACCAAACGTTCCCGACATACCGGTCACGCCATAACTAATACCCACACTCAACCCACCGCTATGACTGCTCTGGCTGGTTTCCTGAGTGTCTTGTACCGATTTTACGGTAAGGTTTTGCCCTACATCCATGTTCACATTCTGCGCCAGGATATTAGCTCCCTTTACGTTGGTGTCCTTACCGCTATGGCTGATAAAATCATGGCCGGCAGTGATATTGGTTTGCGTATAATTGCTGCCGCTCGTTTGATATTTAGACGAACTGGTGGATATTCCCAGGGTAAGGGAAATGCTGGGCAGTAATTTAGAAGGATCGGTAAAACCACTGCTGGCATTATAGATCGAAGTCAATTGCGAGGCTCACTTATACGCATCCGCCGCCGTTTGGATACCAGCATAACTGCCAGAACCTTTATCGCAGATGCCCTTTAGCGAATCTATCAAACCCATAAAGCCTTCTTGAATACCAACCGATACGCCAATGCTGTTCATCTTATGCGATTCGGCGTAACTGTTAATTGCAGCTGATACCGTTGGGGTTAGCCACGACATACTCGGCTTCTCTGCCAAAGATTTCCGTTGGGCCTTGCAAGGAAGATGGATTCGTTCCGGTTACTTCATTAATAATAATGCGTGCTTCATTACCGGAAGTAAGGTTGCCATTGCCGACCACAATGCTACCAATCGTTGATATTCCTGAACTGGCTGAATTATTAACAATCAACCCCTCGTTACCAACTTGTAGTTCCCCAAGCTTATTGTGAGAAACTCCGCCTCCATTAGGTGTGGCAATGTTTTCGACGGGTGTGTGATTAAGAGATTCTGCAACCGTGGGTTGATTGGCTATGGGCGCGGCGGTGTCTGGCGTAATCACCGTTTGTGCGTAGACGATGGGGGCTAAAATCGGCTGCAGAACCAGTAGCGCAGACAGCAGCAATACAAGAGAATGATGTAATTTTCTTAGCAATTCTTGTCCCAATTTTCTCATAAACACCGAATGCGAATTAATGGCTATTTCCCACAGAGGGGAAATTGTATACCATGGTATAAAGTTGTAAACAAGGGATTATTTTCAACCGAAAGTTAAATGGGAGATTGGCGCATTTTTTGTATGTGTTAGCGAAGGTCAGTTTTTCTTCTTCATGAATTACATCTCTGCCCGTGAATTCCGGCCATCGGCGAACGATCACATCACAGTATTTTGGATCAAGTTCCATGAGTTGTGCAGAGCGTCCTGTTTTTGCTGCTGCAATGAGGGGCGATCCTGATCCAGCGAAACAATCAAGTACGATGTCTCGACTCTTGTGTTATCGGCGATGATGCATGCACGACGTTGGTTTTCAGTGAGATGTGAGAATAATGGCGGGAACTTCTTTAAGTCCAAGGCGCTGAGCAGCAGATAGTCTGCTGTGTCCTGCGATGATAAGACTGTCATCACCCATAAGGATAGGATTCACAAACCAAAACTCAGCGATTGAGCTCTCAAAACCATCTTTCATGCCTCGTTCACGCTACCATGATTAGGGAAAGATATAACCATATTTAACCACCTGGCTGCAGGTCAAAAAAGTTGATTGATCTCTAAAGTCTTGTTACGGGTGTCCCATTGACGAAGATAGGAGAAATCGACTTTATCTTTCTATTGAAGCGATTATGGATTCGCTTCAAGACGAAATGCGAGAGATGTCCGCGACAAAGATCTCCGGTATTTGCGGCACAGCATATTTGGTAAATTAGAAATAGGGAAGGTTATAATAACCTAAAAAGAGCAGTTAAAATTATTACCAGAGGCATAAGCACCGAATAGGTTATTTTAGGATTAAAATACTTTGTCTTTAGGAAAAATAATTCGGACAGTGGTTCCTTTCCATTTGGTGCTTTCTATAAAAAATTCAGCGCCATGCTGCTCAATAATCATTTTAGACAAGGGTAAGCCAAGTCCTGTCGATTCGACCTTCGAACTGTTTGGATTTTGGATAGTACCATAAGGAGATATAGCGATTTCGATATCTTCTGGTGTCATGCCAAAACCTTGATCACTCACACTCATTTCAATTTCCCCGTTTTTGAGGTATCGACATCCGATGGTAACCGTGGAAAACTCAGGAGAATATTTTATAGCATTACTGATCAGATTATTGAGAACCTGCCTGATACGCTTTGCATCACCAACTATCCTAGGAAGATTATCTTCCAACTCTTCATGGAACGTTATATGAGAACGATGGGCTCTACCAATATTAAGTTTAATAGCTCTATGTATGATTGCGTGGATATTCACACGTCCAATTTCGATAGGGTAGAATCCAGCTTCAGCTTTCATTTCGTCCAGTAAATCATCGACAAACTGTGTTAATTCTTGTGAAGCTTCGTGGATGTCATCAACACATTCTAAATATTTGGGGGGGACAGGACCATAGATTTGTTGCTTGATGATTTGTGCATTCGCATCCACGACGGTAAGTGGCCCTCGAAGTTCATGGCTAGTAAGGGAGACCAGATTCGATTTATCAAGAGATATTTGTTTTAGTTTTTGATTGGTCAATTCAAGTTGTGACCTTAAAGCGCGTTCAGTTTTTATATACCAGCGTACGCGTATAAGTGCTTTGGTTAAGCTCCACATCTCTTGGGTCTTGATCAGTGGGATATCTATATCTGTCTTGCCGCGAGATAGGGCATCTGCACGTTGGGCAAGTATAAGGATAGGCGACACAATTTTACGATAGAAAAGGAAAAGAAGAATCAGAATAAATAAGCCACAGATCAGCAACTCTAATAGCCTTGGAAGAAGAAGTGCTGTATAGGTTTCTAATAAGTACGATTCCTTAAATCCAGTTAAGACAATGAATGGGTAATTTTCCATTTTTTCATAATAGAGATAGGAGTTCCCCGCAATAGTGAGAGGTTTATTAAGGATTTTCATGGGTTTAGCGAAATAAGTAGGGCTAAGAAAATTGAAAAAATTAGTGGTTGGCGAAAAGGCATTATCGGAAGATTGAAGTACGACTCTTCCCTGGTTATCAATAACGATATACCTAATATTAGGATAAATAAGATTTCTGGTAATGCTATTAACCAGGTCCACAATATTGAATCCCACTACGATAACCCCGAGGTAATTTCCTGCATAATCGGTAATGCCGGTACCAGCAGGAATAACCCATTGTTTGCTGGGATGCCCAATGGCTGGTTTTGAAAATTGAAGCGTCCACGGTAAGGCTCTGCTTTTGGTGGTGTATTCACGCATTGACATATCTTTGGGATGGCTAGTAATACCAGTTTTACTATTTATAATCTGGCGGTTCTGGGTGTCAACCCAGTCGAAAAGGGACCAGGAGAAGGCGGCTTTTGCACTAATGATGTCGCGGGAATTTTGCTGAAAAAGTTCATAGATAAAAGACGAATCAATCGTCCCATGCTTTTGGATTTGATGCCCCATATTCGACATAATGAGATTGGTACTGGTAAAAATATTGGCTAAATTTTGATGGATGTTTTTCGATTCGATGATCGATTGTTGATACAGTTGATTTTTATTCGCATATTGAATAACCACACCCGTTGTTATTCCTGTAATAACAAGTAGCACACCTACTGCAAGTGCAAAAATAAGGTAATCTCTAGATAAACTAAGAAATGGACTGCGTTTCATTGTTGTTTTTATAAGTAAAATAGGAGATGCCCATACTAGGCTAAATAACTCAATCAATCAACAACTTAGTTAAACCATAGATGATATAATCGTTGGTTTAAATAACATATTTTAATTGTTGATTTGTTTGTGTGTTTTAATGTGTTCGTTGAGTAATTATTGTGATAATATTTTTATTAATAATGTTTTTTATTTTGTTATATTGGTTTATGAAGCTTGTGTGACAAAAAATAAAATTGCAGAATATGGATTTATAGAATAGAATAGGCCAAAGATTAGTATTATACGAAGTTTTTTGATTTTTAACTTGTTTTATTAGGTTAATTTAGGGGTAACTAAATAAATATTTAGAGAATATATAAAATATCCTCTAATGTTTATAGATACGCTTCTAATTGCAAAAGCACGTATTTTTCGACTTAAATTTATCAACATTCAACATGAAGTAAAGTATTGACTTATGAAATTAGCAACAGTTTTTTCGCGTGGTGGCAGTAATCAGGGGCTTCGGAAATCCGCTGTTAGTAGATTTACTACTAATCTTATCGGAAGCGGTGTTCATCTTAATTTATTTAATGATCAGAGACATTTTGTTACAGATAGCGGGTTTGACTTATCCTCTGAGTTTCAAAAATTTGAGGATAGCTTGACTTCACATAAGGCCATGAATCATAAGGTTTTTCATGATCTTGCCGATTTATCAGAAAGACGGGAGATGAGTGCATCGCAGTTTTCTATTTTTCGACATGTATTTTTGGCAAGAGTAGCGCCTACTGTACCCTGCCTTATCCAAGCAGGGCTCAATGCTGCTAAGAATGGCGAATATGAGAAATTAAACCTGATTTTAGCCAATATTGGTGAAGAAGCGGGTATGGGTGACGGAAAACTTGCTCACCCAAAATTGGCGGAATGTGCGTTTAATGCGGTAGCTGAGAGGGTTTATAAGCTTCCACCCATTACTATGATATCCGCCTTTAATAACCCTATTCTACCTCAGGAAATCCTCTATCGTGCTGTGGTTGAATATCTTTATAAAAATTGTCCTTATTTAGTCTCCTATGTACAAGAACGTTTTTCTGGAGGAGATCAGGATAACATTGGAATGATGGCTTCTGTTTATAATATATTCAAAGGATTTAAGCCTTTTTTCAATGAGGCCGAATATGAAACTAATATTTTGCCTTATTTTAGCTCACATATAAACATAGATAAAAGTGGTATGGTTGACAATGTCGATGGTGTAGAATTTATTCATGCCGAGACAGCGCGAAAAATGGCGCTTGAAGAACTTGGGTCAGCTTCAAAGCTTCGCCAAAAAATGCCTGAGTTACTCTCCTTTGCTGAGGTGCAAGGAACTCTTTGGGATGCGTTGGAGAAAACAATAAAAGATGCCCAAGGCCTCAAGAAACCATTGATAATACCCGTAAGTAACAAACTCATCGAACACGATAAATTGAATTTTGCGGATCGAATTATTAGTGAGCGTGCAAATCAAGCAAACTCACCACTTAGTTCTGTACGCACGAGAACGTAATGACACTCACCTATAGTATAATTGTTTGTACTAGAGGTGGTGTTAAACGTAACTTGCGGGAACCGTTTGAAATAATCGAGCTTTAAAAATAATCGATTGTCCCATTTGCCATCGAATCGGCGAAATAGGTTGCAGAATAGTTACTAAGCCCTTCTCTTGATAGGTGATTTTATCGTCTTCGGTCAGGGTGACTTCACAAGGGCTGTAACGTTCACGAATGACCCTGTTCACCGATTCTCGGGAAACGTTTAAAATTAAACCCCTTACATTAATAAAACGGAAGACATCGTGTCTGTTTGGAAGCCGATCGGAACGAATCTGGTGCTTCAACGCGGCCAGCGTTAAAAACTCAGACGAACCATCGTTAATCTTTAGTTGAATCATGTTAAACCCCATATGTTTAAAGGTTACGAGTACGAACGTACTAGCTAAAATTTCCCTGCGTGCATCATTATAACGATGTTTTTAAAGATGTAAACACCAATTATGTAGAATTTATAAGCGAATGGGACGCATTATCGTGTGGCTATTCTGCTAGTGATATGCTCATAAGAAGGGAGGTTTTGGAGGTTACCTATGGCCGTTACAGTCGGTACAGTATGAAGAAATTTTTCCATTAAATTGTGAACGTCTTGAATCTTGACCGCGGCAAGCTTTTCAAGGGTTTCTTCGAGCGGAATGATCCTGCCGTAGCGCAAATAATGGCGGGCTAATTTTTCAGCTCTAGAGGTGCTGCTTTCCTGCGCCATCAGAAGTGCGGCTTTGACCTGATTGCGCGCCCTAAGCATCTCATCTTGAGTTACATTCTGTGTTATTTTGTGTAATTCTTCTGCAATTACATCAACTAAAACCGGTAACTCTTCTTCACCGGTTCCTGCATAGATAGAAAAAATTCCTCCGTCGGCATAATTATGAGGGATACAGGCAATGCTATAAACAAGACCTCGTTTTTCACGAACTTCCTGGAACAGACGGGAGGACATTCCACCGCCTAAAATATCAGCAAGCATGCTGAGGGAATAAACATCATCGCTGAGATATGATATTCCATTGAAACCAAGTACAAATTGAACTTGCTCTAAATCCCGTTCAATACGCTTGTCACCGCCAGTATAATACGCTTGTGTTTGTGTGGTTCGTTCTCCTTTGGGTAAGTATTTAAAAAGCGAGCCGGCAAGGGTTACTAGCGTATCGTGATCGAGGTTTCCTGCCGCAGATACGATCATGTTGCTAGCACAATGGTAGCGTTTAACATAATCCAGTAGATGGGATTGTTCGAATGATGAGACGGTTTCCGGCGTGCCGAGGATCGGACGACCAAGCGCCTGTCCGGGATAAACCTGTTCTTGAAAATAGTCAAAAACAATATCATCAGGAGTATCGTGGGTAGAGGCAATTTCTTGAAGGATGACATTGCGTTCCTTCACAATTTCGTCTGGATTCATGGTGGAGTGTTGCAGGATGTCCGCTAAGATATCTAGGGCGATACCCATGTCTTCTTTAAGGACTTTGGCGTAATAGACGGTATTTTCACGACCGGTATACGCATTAAACATACCGCCGATATTGTCGAATTGCTGGGCGATGTCTAATGCTGTACGTGTTTGCGTCCCTTTAAAGGCCATATGTTCTAAAAAATGGGAGATTCCATGCTCATCTTTACCTTCGTTTCGGCTACCACTATTGACCCATACGCTGATGGTTACCGTTTCGATATCGGGCATATTTTCGGAAAAAATCGTTAAGCCGTTGGGAAGTACCGTCATTTCGTGTTTAGAAGAATGTCCTGATCCCATAATTTAGTAACTCCATTATTTCGTTGAATGTGAAAATGATTAATAATTAACAATTAACAAGCGTTAACGATTGAGTGAAATACAGAGGTAGCGGTTCATATGATTAATTATAATGCTTACTTCTTTTCATTAACGTTAACAAACAGGGGATAACAAACAATAAACCGCCTATAATAGCCAGCAATCCGCCTAACCCCATGATTCCCATACATATTTTTATTTTGGTATTGATAATAAGGCTGGGATCCTTGCGGAGGGCTCCATAGCCACCAGACAGAGCAAGTCCAGAAATATGTAGTATTTGACCAATAGCCAGAATATGGGGTTGCCAGCGTATCATTTTGCCCTCAAGTGGGGCGCAACCAATTTCAGGTAACATGATCTGTACCCAACCAATCAAGGCAATGCTGATGCCAATGATGGAACCATGATAATGGGCGGGTATAGTCACATTAGCACCAGTAATTAGCCACCCTAATGTACCCCCCATATAAAACAGCACTAGAGAATAAGCCAAGCAAAGGGCTGGAGCGGTTAAACCAAATGGGAATTTTTTAAGTAGGGAAAATAAGGGGCGGGCGTATAGCAACGTAATGACAACCGGCAGTACCCCCCCGACATATCGCATATGCTGGGTAAAGAAGTACTGGAAATCACTGCTGGCAACAGGATAAACGAGATAGGCCGGTATGCTTAAAATGGCTAAAAGCGCATTTCCTATAAACAAGAGCTGTAATATTCGGCTGAAACGAATTTCCTGGGAAGTAACCTTGTATAAAATCCATAACCAGGCGATTGACATAATCTGGGTATACGCCATTTGTAAAATATGGCCTCCCCCCCAAAAGAGGAGGTTATAATAGTGTTCTAAATCTGGATAGGAGGCATTTTCAAATTTAAGTTTATAATAGGAAATGACAAAATACACTAAAGCGAAAATCACCATGAATACCGAACTATAGATGCCGGTAGTAAATGCCAGTGTTTCATGCGTTTTGCCTAATTTGGCTGAAAAACAAACCACTAACGCATGGCCAGCCAAGCTTACTAAAAAGAGGGAAAGCCCAAAAATAAACAGTGGATGATAGAAAATGGGGACATAATTATTCATGAATGGTATCCCGCTTCCACCAAAAGGAGATAAGGCCATAGCCAAAGCGCCCAGTCCGGCTAAGACGGCAAAGTACCTGCCAAGTCCATCAAGATATTTGGGGTAAAGGAGAGAGCCCATCGCACCTGTGATCGATAACATCCAAACCAGAACCGATAAATTGACATGTACAGTAAGTGCAGTATGGAAAAAATCATGCCCAGGCAGAATATTCTGTAATACAGGCGTTCGCTGAACAACCAATAAGATAGAAAATATTCCTGCAAGAGCAAGCGCAGATAAAGCTAGGAGAATCCAGGCATAGACTTCTTTTTGACGATGGGTAGTGATAGGATTGTCTATAGGTGCCAATTTTTGACTCATACTATTTAAATAGCTTGGTTTTCACAAGACAAAAAATAGTTCCCTATTGAGCAACAATTAGCTAGTATAAGTGACTTGAACGAAGCTTTACGAGGAAGATATGTCACAAGCAATTGCTACTGACCAGCTAACGATTACCTTTCCTGATGGCAATAGCCGTCACTATCCAGGCCCAGTGACTGGCGATGATATCGCTCGGTCGATTAGCATAAGTTTGCATAAAATTGCCTTGGCCATTCGTGTTAATGGGGAATTATGGGATTTGTCGCGTGTGATAAAGCAGGACGCTACGATTGCTATTTTGACTGAAAAAGACGAAGAAGCGCTCGAATTAATTCGGCATGATGCCGCACATATTATGGCTGAGGCAGTGAAAGAGCTTTATCCAGATACCCAGGTTACCATCGGTCCTGCTATTGAAAATGGCTTCTATTATGATTTTGCACGTGAGACTCCATTCTCAAGTGATGATCTGATAACGATAGAAAATAAAATGAAAGAAATTGTTGCGCGCAATGAGCCAATTGTTCGTGAAGAATGGGATCGTGACGAAGCAATTAAATTTTTTAACGGTTTGGGTGAGCATTATAAGGCCGAAATTATTTCTTCGATTCCTGCAGGAGAGCAGATTAGCCTTTACCGTCAGGGACAGTTTATAGATCTCTGTCGTGGGCCACATGCTCCATCAACGGGTAAAATTAAAGCGTTTAAATTATTGAAAGTTGCCGGTGCTTATTGGCGCGGTGACAGTAAAAACCAAATGCTGCAGCGCGTGTACGGAACAGCGTGGGCAAATGAGAAGCAGTTGCAGGAACATTTGCATCGTTTAGAAGAAGCAGAGCGCCGGGATCATCGTCGTTTAGGCAGAGAAATGGAACTGTTCCATGTTCAGGAAGAAGCTGTAGGCCAGATTTTCTGGCATCGTAATGGTTGGCGTTTATATCAAACCATCCAACATTATATTCGTCAAAAATTGGAAAAGCGCGGATATCAGGAGGTGAGAACACCGATATTGGTAGACCGTTCATTATGGGAAAAATCGGGGCACTGGGAAAAATTCAGGGAAAATATGTTTACCTCGGAATCCGAGGATAAAGTATTGGCCGTTAAACCGATGAATTGCCCATGCCACGTACAAATTTTTAACCAAGGGACAAAAAGTTATCGCGATCTACCTTTACGTATGGCAGAATTTGGTGCCTGTCACCGTAATGAGCCTTCTGGTTCGTTGCATGGTATTATGCGCGTTCGCGGGTTTGCCCAGGATGATGCACATATTTTCTGTACGGAAGATCAAATTACCGCGGAAACGATTAGTTTCTGTAATCTGTTAAGGGAAGTCTATAAAGATTTTGGATTTGAAGAGTTTAAAATTAAATTCGCAGATCGTCCTGAGAAACGCTCAGGAACAGATGCTACGTGGGACAAAGCAGAACAAGCATTGAGAGATGCGGTGTCTGCTGCTGGGTTGGAGTGTACCATTAATCCTGGAGAAGGGGCCTTTTATGGCCCTAAACTTGAATTTGTTTTAAGGGATGCTATCGGTCGTGAATGGCAATGTGGTACATTGCAGGTGGATTTTGTGATGCCTGAACGCCTTGATGCAAATTACATAGGACAAGATGGCAATAAGCATCGCCCCGTTATGTTGCACCGGGCTATTTGCGGATCGTTAGAGCGATTTATTGGTATCTTGATTGAGCATTATGCTGGACATTTTCCACTATGGTTAGCGCCAGTTCAGGTTGCTGTCTGCAGTATCACAAATGAAGTGGATGATTATGCCAAAGATGTTCATCAGGCTCTGGTTGATGCGGGTCTTCATACCGTTTTAGACATTAACAGTGAAAAAATTAATTATAAAATTCGTTTTCACTCCCATGCCAAAGTGCCCGTAATCATTGCGGTTGGCAAGAATGAACGTGAAGAAAGAACCGTCTCAATTCGTCGACTTGGCTCAACCAATCAAGAAGTACTTGCACTTAGCGAAGCGATTGGTAAACTAAAGGCTGAAGCGGCTATACCCTCTTCTTAAAAATTTACGCATAACTCATAATGGAGTGACTTATAAATACGAACGTTAAAAAAGGGGATAATGGCCCCAGGGCAAATAGGGAAATTACGGCACAAAAAGTGCGGTTAATTGATCCAGATGGTGGCATGATTGGTGTTGTCACTATCCAGGAAGCAATGATCAAAGCCCGCGAATTTGGGCTTGATTTGGTTGAGATATCTCCCAATGCTGATCCCCCAGTATGCAAAATCATCAATTTCGGCAAATATAAGTACGAAGCTCAAAAGCGTGCGAATGAAGCCAAGAAAAAACAAAAAGTGGTTTCCATCAAGGAAATTAAACTGAGGCCGAATATTGGCCCGAATGATTACCAGGTAAAACTGCGTAGTATGGTTCGATTCCTTGAAGAAGGTGATAAAGTGAAAGTGACACTGAAATTCCGTGGGCGTGAAATTGCGCACCAGGATATCGTGTTTGTTTTGATGGATCGCATGGTTGTTGATATTGCTGAGCAAGGTAAAATTGAGTTGTCTCCCCGAATGGAAAACAAGCAGCTTATGATGATGATTGTACCCAAATAAACTAGAGAAGGGGGATGTTTGGCAAAACCGTTAACCCAGTTTGTTTGTCAGCAATGCGGATCTGTTCACACTAAATGGAGTGGTCAGTGCGGTCAGTGCCGAGCATGGCATTCATTGGTTGAAGAAACCGTTGTTGCATCGTCAAAGCTTACATCCTCCACCAGTAAATCATCGCAAAACAAGCTCGAATTTTTGTCGCTGGATGGGCATACTATTGAACTTCCGCGGATGAATAGCGGTTCTTCTGAATTTGATCGTGTCCTCGGGGGCGGTTTCGTTAAGGGATCTGCCATTTTATTAGGGGGTGATCCTGGTATTGGTAAATCAACCTTGTTGCTACAGACGGTTGTTCTGTTAGGAATGCAGGGATTTAAAACAGCTTATATTTCTGGAGAAGAATCGGTTAATCAAATTCGTATGCGTGCCAGGCGTTTGGGGTTGAACCATGCAAATGTCCAGTTGGCGGCATCTACCGATGTTGGTGATATCGTCAAAGCAATGAAATCGGCAGATGCGCCGGATTTAATTGTTATTGATTCAATTCAGACGATGTATGTGGATGAAATTGGCTCGTCTCCTGGAACCGTTTCTCAAGTGCGGGGAGCTGCGCACGAATTAATAACGGTAGCTAAACAAAAGAATATTGTACTTGTATTGGTTGGCCACGTCACTAAAGATGGGCAAATAGCAGGTCCTAAGCTGCTTGAGCATATGGTGGACACGGTTTTGTATTTTGAAGGCGAAAGAGGACATCAATTCCGTATATTGAGATCGGTCAAAAACCGTTTTGGTGCGGCTAACGAAATAGGTGTTTTTGAGATGGCTGAGGTGGGCTTGGTTGAAGTCACTAACCCTTCCCAGATTTTTCTTTCTAACCGTGATGGTGACTGTAGTGGTTCTGTTGTTTTTGCCGGGTTAGAAGGCACAAGGCCGGTACTAACTGAAATTCAGGCGTTGGTAGCTCCTTCTCATTTGGCGACGCCCAGGCGTGCAGTTGTTGGCTGGGATCCAAACAGGTTGGCTATGATTATTGCCGTGCTGGCTACGCGCTATGGTTTGGCCATTGCGGACAAAGAAGTGTATCTCAATGTAGCTGGTGGATTAAAAGTTGGTGAGCCTGCGGCTGACTTAGCGGTTGCTATTGCGTTAGTATCATCGCTGGCATCCATTCCGCTTCCGTCCAATACGGTTGTTTTTGGTGAAGTAGGGTTGTCGGGTGAAGTACGGATGGTAGGGCAAGCCGACACACGCTTGCGTGAAGCAATGAAATTAGGGTTTACCGATGCTATTGTGCCCGGTAAAGTCAAAGTTCAGGAAAAAGGGTTAAATCTTAAACTGATCAATCATGTTAAGGAAATTTCAAGGCTCTTTGCTGATACTAATAGTCGGCATGTAAAATCAGAGCAGTCAGTGCACTAGTGGATCTTTAAAAGGATATATAAGGATATATATGGATAGTTTAGCGCTTGGTTACATGGATATATTCTTTTTTGTCATGGTCGCGCTCTCGACGATACTTGGATTAGTATCAGGGTTTATAGCGACTATTTTATCCTTCTTTTGCTGGGGAGGTGCCTTTGCTGCTACCTATTGGGGGCTTAAATATGCGCAGCCATTGATGGAACAATACATTAAGAATCCTTTTGGAGCGCAGATTGCTGCTGCGGTTTCTGTGTTTATTATCAGCTTTATCATCATTGGTATTATTAATTCGCAGCTACTCAGGGTCACACGGCATTTGCGCATGGGTATTTTTGATATGAGCCTGGGGGCGGCTTTCGGTTTCGTGCGTGGTGCTGCTGTTGTGGTCGTGTTCGTATTTTCAGTTCTCCTGGTTAATAGTATGCTGATTTCTGGAGGCAATGACGACAAACATGAAGGCATTGATCGGAGTCACAAGCAAAGCATCAAAGAGAAAACTGAAAAACAACAAGTCAAAAACAAGGAAGTTGAGCCTTTGTGGCTTAAGAAATCACAAAGTTATAAGCTCGCACGTAATGTCATTTTAGTGATTCTTGAAAATGCCAAAGATTATCCGCAGATGATGAAGTTATTAGCCATGATGCAAGGTGATTCTTCATTGATGGGAGCGTTAGACACCAATGGGGTAAATTCAGAAATGATGGCTAAAAAAGCGGCCTTATTGCTAGATCCTGTTGTGCAGAAAAACATTTTTAACAAATATCAAACTAGCAATGAAACTATGACAGAAATGCAGCATATTATGTTATCGATGGATATTTTAGTGGCTTATAAAAAATCGGTTCAGGAAGGGCTGATCCCAAAAGCTAAACAATTGGACGGAGCGGAGATAGATAGTGCGGTTATCAAGCTTGGTCATGATCTCAAAATTGTTGAGTTACAGGCTAAAGAAAAAGAAATTCTGGGTAAGTAGGCTATTTTGGCGGGCAATCCATGGCGGCAACTAAGCGTGCCGCGATAACGTTAGTCAGTCATAATGTAATGGATTAGTCGTTAGGCCAAGCCAATTATGCCTAATGGCTATTGGCTATCCATTGTACTATTAAAACCAGCGCTAACAATGCCATTGAAGTAAACGTTCCTACCATACCTATGGACCTGAAACGAATTCCTCCAGTCAAGATGCCGTCTTTGTAACGCTCACCTATAGTAAGGCTGTAAGCATGCAACAACCGTGCGGCCACGAATAAGAGTCCAAAACCATGCACAGCAGAGGCAGGCAGACCGCTATATTCGGCCAGGCCAAGGATAATCAAAAATAGCGGGGCGTATTCGGCAAAATTTCCATGTGCGCGGATGCGGCGTTTCATGTTGTCTTGATTGCCATCACCGACGGCAAGTTTGAACTTCCAACGTCCCGCAATCACATAGATCGACAAGCCGATATAGATTAGGGTGAGTAAGGCAGCATAAAGTGAGGTTATCATAGGGAGCGCTCATTGTGATTTTAGAAGGCGAGGGTAAGAGTATTCCTTTAATTTGTCCAGCACATACCATAAAAGATATTGCCTTCTGCCACCCCTCCTCACCAGCACTAGTGTCCAATGAATAACATATTGATATATAATTGTTTACTTTGTTTTTTGTGATTTCGTTGGCTTTTTAAGCTAGTTTACAGGGCTATCTGGCTTTAATAGCGCTCATGCTTTGTCAACTGGCAGTAAACCATACTGAGAAAGTGATGCCATTCACTAAAACCACGCGCCGCATAATCCAGATCAAGCTCTTCTTTTCGTCATTCAAATTTATAACCAGGTAAGTCTTTCAATAATGCATGAAATGAGGGAATACTAACATGGCTGGCTCCTGATGTTGAGTTTCGGCAACTTCATTATACGGTGCTTTGCATAGAGAGCCAGCCTTTATCCCATATACATCCAGAAGTTACTGGACACTAGTGCTGATGAATCTGGGGTGGTGGGAGGGGGCGTTGTGTCGATGACAGAGTCCGGCTTTATTACCGATTTGTGATTGAATATCTATACTAGTATTTGGCTTCAAAATATGTTAAAATCGCCGCAGTTCCATCCCTCTTCCCAAGATGATTATATATGATGATTTCAACCGATCCTTTTGATGACGATAAGCTCCATGAGGAGTGTGGTGTATTTGGTATTATTAATCATGGAGATGCGGCAGCCTATACGGCTCTTGGACTTCATGCGCTACAGCATAGAGGGCAGGAGGCGGCAGGGATTGTGTCGACTGACGGTGGCCAGTTTTTTAATCACACTGCATTAGGTAAAGTGGGCGATAATTTTAACTCGCAGGAAGTAATGGCTCGTCTGGTTGGCCATGCAGCCATTGGGCATGTGCGTTATTCTACAGCGGGTGGCAAGCATGTACGAAATATCCAGCCGATTTTTGCCGAATTTGAATTTGGTGGCTTTGCTGTAGCTCATAATGGTAACCTGACCAATGCGTTGACACTGCGCAAAGAATTAGTGGCTAGGGGGTCTATTTTTCAAACGTCTATGGATACAGAAACGGTCATCCATTTAATGGCAACCAGTACCTATAATAATGTGCTCGATCAATTTATTGATGCGCTTCGTCGGATAGAAGGCGCTTATTCTATCGTTGCGTTAGATAAAAACCGTCTTTATGCTGCGCGCGATTCTTTAGGTATTCGTCCACTGGTTATTGGCAAACTCGATAATAGCTATGTTGTTGCTTCTGAAACCTGTGCATTGGATATTATCGGTGCTGAGTTTGTTCGCGATGTTGAACCAGGAGAAGTGGTTGTTATTGAAAATGGCAAAGTGGCAAGTTTGAAACCTTTTAGGGAACAAAACCCTCGCTTTTGTATTTTTGAATATATCTATTTTGCTCGCCCCGATAGTATTGTTGAAGGTCGCCATGTCTATGAAATGCGTAAGCAAATTGGAATTGAGCTCGCTAAAGAAGCAAATATCCAGGCTGATCTTGTGGTTCCGGTTCCCGATTCTGGTGTTCCTGCCGCTCTAGGTTTTTCCGAACAATCCGGGATTCCATTTGAGCTGGGAATTATCCGAAATCACTATGTGGGCAGAACATTTATTGAGCCTACCGATCATGTCAGACACCTGGGAGTTAAGTTGAAGCATAATGTGAATGGCAATATGCTGAGAGATAAACGGGTGGTGTTGGTTGATGATAGTATCGTTCGCGGCACAACGTCCAAGAAAATTGTTGATATGGTACGTAACGCTGGAGCTAAGGAAGTGCACATGTGTATTTCAAGTCCACCAACAGTACATTCATGTTTTTATGGCGTAGATACCCCTGAAGAGGGAAAATTGCTGGCGGCACGTTATTCGATGGAAGAGATGGCCAAGATTATTAATGTGGATAGTCTAACGTTCATTTCGGTGGATGGTCTTTACAGGGCGATTGCGAACATTAAACGTGACAAGAAAATCCCGCAATTTTGTGATGCCTGTTTTACGGGGGATTATCCAACTCTACTGCGTGATAAACATGGCGGTGTTATGCCGTTGTTTGAATCGCTTGCATTTGAGTCAAAATCAGCTTAGCCTTACGCCCTGATTAATACGGTTGGTTAGCTCATGTCTGGAATATTAGAAGGTAGAATTGCTCTTATTACTGGTGCTTCACGCGGTATCGGCGCTGCTGTTGCCAAGCGTTTAGCCAGAGAAGGTGCTCATACAATTTTGTTGGCTCGTACGGTGGGTGGTTTAGAAGAAGTTGATGATGCCATTCAAGCAATGGGTGGCCAAGCGACGCTGGTGCCACTTGATCTTACTAAAGCTGATCAAATTGATGCTTTAGGAGCCGAAATTTTTCAACGTTTTAAACGATTGGATATCCTGGTTGGAAATGCAGGTATTTTGGGAAGCTTAACTCCTGTATCGCATATCGTTCCTAAAGTATGGGATGAGGTGATTGCTACGAATCTGACTGCCAACTATCGGTTATTAAGAAGCATGGATCCATTGCTTAAGGCATCCGCATCAGGGAGAGCTATGTTTGTTACGTCTAATGTAACTGAAGCGGTCTACCCGTATTGGGGTGCGTATGCGGCATCCAAATTGGCATTGGCGTGTTTGGGTAAGACATACGCGGCTGAAAATAAACATACATCGGTGAAGGCTAATTTAATTAATCCTGGAGAGGTCAGGACGGATATGCACGCTGCTGCTATGCCAGGACAGGATCCTATGAAGTTGGTACATCCCGATGAAATTACAGATATATTTGTTGAACTGGCAGCTGAGGCCTGTACGGCATCAGGTAAGAAATTTCATGTTTAAAGGCTAAAGGTAACCTATGAGCGATAACCCAAAAACAAATATTGAACATCAGGCAGAGATTATCTACGTCACCAAAGCTAAAATTAGCTGTGATGGTGGTGGTGGTTCTTTGGGGCATCCTAAAGTCTACCTGGACCTGTCGGCCGCTGGTAGTATTGATTGCCCCTATTGTGGCCGCCATTTTGTAAAGCATCATGGTAGTGACCATTAGATTGCTGTAATGAGGTCATACATTTATTAAGCCAATAGAATTTGATTAGGCATTGAGCGGGTTGCGCTATCAGTGTTTTGCTGGGGTGCCGTTTTAGCTTTTTGTTCAGTGGTTTGATTTGTGATTGTAATTATTTGTTAATACAATTGATGTACCATTGTCTTTAGAGAGTTTTATTGATAAATGGAGAATGTATCATGGAAAACCAAATTCAAGGCAATAAGCCGCTATACACACCCGCTGATTTCTTGTTAGTTGCTAAGCAATTAGAAGAGCAATATGGTGTAAAGCAGGATCAGATTATCCATCAACAAGACGGCACGATTACAGCGGCCTTTACAGATAAACAGGGACATGAAAAAGAAATTCATTTTACTCCTAAAGCCATTCATAAACGTGCTGAGGAAATTCGTATTGCCCAAGCGCATGCAACGCGCCATGCAGATGAGATGAAGCATGAGCTTTCTAAAGAAGTGATTAATCTTTTACTGGAAAAATATCGACGCGAGAATTCTGGTAAATTAGTCAAAGCTTATACCAATAAAAAAGGTGGGCTTAACATCCATATTTATTTGGATTCAGGCCAGAAGATCATTGCACTTAGTTATCGCGACGTGCAACGATTAGCTGAGGAACATCTTAAAAATAGACCAGCTCCGGTACAAAATCATTTCAAGCATTTATTGAAATAGATGTCAATCATAATTATTTATTTATTAAAATTAAGCCTATTAATAATCTGTGTTTTTTTTGATATAATAAATAATTGTGTGTCCATAGAGCAGGTGTCGTTCCTAGATGAATAGACAACTACTTGTTACGGGCGCTTTAAAAAGACGTGGGATGTTCGCTTATGGCTAACAATCATCTGTGGGTTAATCGAGTGAAGTCTGTATTGCAGGCTGGAGAACACATGGCTGAATTAAGTAATAAGGTTGCTGGGCAATATTCATCAAGCCCAGGATCAGATTCGGTTCAGTCTGCTCAGGTGAATCATAAAGAGATTCTCGGTTCTCATACCGCTGCACTACAGGCAAGGAATACTGCTCAGAAAGAGTCTATTCGTAAAGAAGGTCGTTAGTCGTTTTTAAGGGGTTCATTGCAAGAGCATGTGTTTCTTTAGAAGCGCTATAATTTTTGTTTCTGCTTTTGAAACAGGCAGCGTATTCATTTGTTCCTGTGAGTACCAGCTATTTTCGTTGGACGTATTGTGCAGGTTACATAAAAATATTTCGGCATGTAATTGAAAATGGCTATAGGTTTGTTGAACCTTGCCAATAAAAGTAACCAGGTTTAGTTCAATGGGCTGACGATTAAAGGCCAGTGTTTCGTCCTGTTCAAATTCTAGAAATTGAAAAAGCCCGTTAAGAAAACGACTATGACGCTGTTGCAGATAAACATAACCTCTGCTATCGCACAGAATCAAAATTTTCTTAAAACGTATAGGAGTAGCTTTGGTTGGGGTCGGATTGGGATATTGGTGAGGATGATGTCGACCTTGGCATGCTTGGGAGAGCGGGCACATATAGCATGCTGGCTCTTTGGGAGTGCAAATACTGGAGCCAATATCCATGAGCGCTTGGTTGTGAATGAAAGCATCATCTTTATTAAGTAAGAGATTAGATAGTCTCCATAACTCACTGATATTAATATGCTCAATAGCATAAAATCTTGCCAAGATCCTGCGAACATTGGCCTCCAAAATCGGTACCGCTTGACCAAAGGCAAAGCATGCAATCGCATGCGCTGTATTTTGACCGATACCTGGTAACTGAGTTAAGGCCTCAATGGATGAAGGCAATTGTCCCTGTGTTAATTGAGCGGTATTCCACAAGTTAATGGCTCGATTATAGTAGCCAAGCCCTTGCCATTGTTGGAGTATGTCCTCCTTGTTTGCCTGGGCAACCGATAGAAGAGTCGGGAATCGCAGCAAGAAAGGAGCATAGAATTTATCCAGCACTGTTTTCACCTGCGTTTGCTGCAACATGACTTCACTGAGATAGACATGGTACGGGTTTGACGTTAGCCTCCAGGGCAATTGCTTGCGCCCATGGGCATCATACCATGAGCAGATCTGTTGATGGATTACTCTTACATCCTGAATGGCAAGCATGCTGTGGTTTACATTAGTAAGTGTCAAACTGCGGACGTTGCCACAATGGGATCGGGTTAGGAGTCTGCTGCATCACGTGAGGTTGTTGCAAGAGTTGCTGATTATATTGCCCATTATTAGGGTATCCTCCCGGAGCCACCATGCCTTGCTGCTGCATAGGCATTCCGCCTGGTTGCTGCTGGTTTAGCCAGGGCATTTGTGGAGATTGGTTCGATGGCATTGCTGGCTGTCCCATACCGGGCTGATCGGGTGAATTTGGAAAGGCTGGCATCACTGGGGTAGGGGGAGCCATCGGGGCAAGCGATTGGGGTTCCATCATGGTTGGCTGGTTAGTACCTTGAGTCCCATAGGGAGACCGTGGGGTCGGAATGCCTGAGTTTTGCGAATTGCATGCCTGTCTTTGATAAAGACCTTCTAACTCGTCAATACGCTTGCGAGCCGCTGTTTCTGCTTTATTCATCCTGTAAATGGATACAACAGCTGGAACGATCAAAATGTACTGAAGTTTAAAGCTATCTTCTCTCTTTGATTCTTTCAATGCCAGACGGGCCGATTGAAGCTCGGTTTCTATATGGGAGCAGGCCAAGGGGCCAGTAACTCCGTAATGGATTATAACGGGGTCGGCACATGCTGATAACATGACCGCTGGGATCAAAGACATAATAATTATTTTTTTGAGCATATTCACCTCACATTACAATCATTATAAATTATAATTATTTAAATATTTGTTTAAATGATTATATATTTAAACGGTTTTATTTGTTTCGATCTTTCTTAACAGAAAGTGATCTGCTAATACGCATGCCATCATGGCCTCGGCAACAGGTACAGCCCTAATGCCAACGCATGGATCGTGTCGGCCTTTGGTTAGGATTTCGGTGTTATGGCCATGAATATCGATGGTTTTTTTAGGGGTGAGTATCGAGCTTGTTGGTTTTACTACAAAGCGAACCACGATAGGTTGCCCAGAGGAAATACCACCAAGAATACCTCCAGCGTGGTTGCTCAAAAAATCAACCTGACCTTCCGGACCTATCTGCATTTCATCACCGTTGACTTCACCAGGAAGTGATGCAGATTCAAATCCAGCACCAATTTCTACCCCTTTGACAGCATTAATAGACATCATGGCCGTGGCAAGGTCAGAATCCAGTTTGCGGTAAATGGGCATACCAAGGCCTGCGGGAACACCTTCTGCAACCACTTCGATAATGGCGCCAACTGAGGAGCCGCTTTTGCGGACCGAATCAAGATATTCTTCCCACTGGTTTACGCAGCTTTTATCCGGGCACCAAAAGGGATTTTGACTGGTTTCATTCCAATCCCAATGGTTGCGATTTATTTTTTCGGTACCCAGTTGTACCAGTGCACCACGGATGCGGATGGAATCACCTAGAATTTTTCGGGCGATAGCGCCTGCGGCAACCCGCATCGCCGTTTCACGGGCACTGGAACGCCCGCCACCGCGGTAATCACGGATACCATATTTCATTTGATAGGTGTAGTCAGCATGTCCTGGACGGAATTTTTCTTTGATGTCACCATAATCTTTGGAGCGTTGGTCTTCATTATGAATGATAAGGCTGATAGGGGTCCCAGTTGTTTTGCCTTCGAAAACACCTGAGAGTATTTTTACTTGATCCGATTCCTGGCGCTGCGTCGTAAAACGGGATTGACCTGGTTTGCGTTTATCAAGAAAAGGTTGGATATCAGCTTCACTTAATTCAATCAGGGAAGGAACGCCATCGACAACACAGCCAATCGCTTCTCCATGGCTTTCGCCCCAGGTCGTAAACTGAAAATAGGTTCCAAAACTATTGTGGGACATAGGCTAACAATGACAATCCTGTATAAGCTTAAGTGACAGTATCTTTGACAACCGAGATATCTGGAGCATCAACGGCTTTCATACCTACTACATGGTACCCGCAATCAACATGGTGTACTTCACCACTCACACCAGAACTTAAATTGCTAAGGAGGTAAAGACCAGAACCGCCAACGTCTTCGATGGTTACATTTCTTTTGAGCGGTGCGTTATATTCATTCCATTTGAGAATGTAGCGAAAATCACCAATGCCTGATGCAGCTAAAGTCTTAATAGGGCCTGCAGAAATAGCATTAACGCGAATATTATATTCACCCAAATCTACTGCCAAATAACGGACACTTGTTTCAAGCGCTGCTTTTGCAACGCCCATGACGTTGTAATGTGGCATAACTCTCTCTGCACCCAGATAGGTGAGTGTCAGGAGGCTGCCACCATCAGGCATCATTGGTTGCGCACGCCTGGCGATGGCTGTAAAGGAATAACACGAGATAAGCAATGCCTTAGTAAAGCCTTCCTGGGACGTATTGAAATATTTTCCCTTGAGTTCTTCCTTATCGGCAAAGGCAACGGCGTGAACCAGAAAATCGATGGTTCCCCACCGAGTCTTTAGCTCTGCAAATACATTATCCAACTGCTCGTCACTAGTGACGTCACAAGGAATAAGAAAATCAGAACCGGTTGAAGCGGCAAGGGGACGAACCCTTTTTTCTAAGGCTTCACCCTGAAAGGTAAAGGCCAGCTCTGCTCCTTGTTCGCACAGTGCTTTTGCAATGCCCCAGGCAATCGATTTGTCATTGGCAACGCCCATGATCAAACCGCGCTTACCTTTCATAAGGTTGCCGATGACAGTGATTTTATCGTCCCCTACCATATTCCTTACTCCTGCTTCCGCAAAATTACTGCTGGATTTGCCAGCTTCCATCAGGCTGACGGCATGCTACACCATGACCTTCCTGACGTTTCCCACCCACAGTAATAGTCTGTGTGTATTCGCGGCAATATTGACCATTTTGAGAATAGGTGCGAACGGGAGTAATGGTTCCAGAGTTACCAGAATCAGGGTTACGCCATGTTTGAGTTGTGCCAGTCGGCGCTTTCTCTAATGAAGACTGAGAGGTGTTATTATAATATTGCATATCAGCGCGGTCAAGTGATGCACCTATCGTATTACCAAGTGCTGCTCCTAAAAGTGTACCTGCGGCAATACCAACGATCTGGCCGCGGCCTTTACCAATGTTCGATCCAATAACCGCACCGCCAGCACCACCTAAAACGGTGCCTATATTTTGTTTAGAGAAGTAGTTATTTCCCCCTGGTTGTCCGTTATCTGCGCATCCGCTTAAAGCTGATAATGTCACGATAGAACAAGCGCTGATAACAGCCAATTTATTTATGATATTCATTAGTACACCTCATAGGTTAAACATTGCATACATATACCATACTTCATAAAGCTTGTACAAAGTTTTTTTTAGCTATCACAGACCATTAAGTGCCTGGCTGCTGAATTTCAATGATATTTCTAAAAGGTCCTTTTCTAAGTTGCTGGTTATGGGTGAATAGACTAGAATGGGATACCAACTATTCTCTGGTGTTTTCTATGACCCATTCGCCTCTTCAGGCCCGTCTTATAAGGTGGGCTACCTATGCTTCTGTGACACTTGCTATGTTGATGATCATTGGAAAATTGTTTGCCTGGATCATGAGTGATTCATTGACGGTGCTGACGTCTTTGATTGATTCGGTTTTTGATGTTGTGACATCAGTAGTTAATGCACTTGCAGCCCATTATGCTCTAAGGCCAGCCGATAATGATCATCGATTTGGGCATGGTAAGGCTGAAGATTTAGCTGCCTTGGTGCAATCGGGATTTATTATAGGTTCTTCATTTTTTGTGGGTGTTGAGTCATTCCATCGTTTTTTTCAACCGGTAGCTATCCATTATGAAGGTATGGCACTCATTGTCATGATTTTTGCTACGGCCTTTACACTGGGATTGGTTATTTTTCAACGTTATGTGACGAGAGTAACCCATTCAAAAGTAGTCGAAGTTGATTCGCTGCATTATTTTACGGATATCATCGTCAATGGCCTGGTTATGCTGACATTAGGGTTATCAATGCTTGGCGTTCATTCTATTGTTGATGTGATCGTATCGTTGATTATTATTGTTTACATAACCTATTCTGCTTGGGGTATTGGTAAACGAGCATTCGACAATCTTATGGATAAGGAATTACCAGATGAAGAGCGCCGAAAAATTATGGAAGAAATAATATCCATCCCAGGTGTAAGAGGGGTGCATGATTTAAGAACGCGCTTCGCAGGTATCACTCCTTTTATTCAGTTTCATCTCGAATTAGAAGGGACACTTAGTTTGATTGATGCCCATGTTATTGGCGATGCCGTTGAAGCTAGGGTATTATCCCTTTATCCGCGGGCGGAAGTCCTTATCCATCATGACCCCGAACAGCCTGAGCCTTTGCCGCCTCAGCTTGAGCAGGTAAAATCGATGAACTACCCAGGCTAGACGCAGGGCTTACCGATTAACGTGCTGTTAACAGAAAGGGCATATAATAGTCATTTGGACACTCTTGCGTACAAGCGTGTAGAAGTGGAGGATGCAATGGCTACATACGGTAAGGAGGGTCAGGAACTGGCCCAACATTTGTCGACTCTGACTGGCTGCAAATTCAATGTGGTAGCTGGTGAAAACGGGGATATGATCCCTTCATTGGAAGGAGTTTTTAGTGATCGCAGGATGGCGCAGGAGTCGCATATCTTCCTCAAAAAATTATCCAAGCAATGCGGTTTTTTAATACATATGGATGTCGATAAAGATCATCCAGATGAAATTGAAGAATCAAAAACCAGTACATTCTATGAGCATAAGCCCAATATCATTCCAGCAAGTGATGGCTTTTATCATGTGATTATATCATTTCCGGCCGAAGATTCCTTTTTAAAGTTTATGGTTTATATCAACCGAGATTTTTTGGAAGTTAATTCTCTGTCGATTGATTATAGAGCCGTCATGAATATGTGTGAGAAGCTAAATTTTATCCAGAGCGAATCGCTCGCTGGGTGGATAGCACCTCCGACAAAAGGCTGGGTTGTTTATGGAGATCAGCATTATACGCCCAATATTCACATTCATTTTGTTAAGCCGCATTTGCGTCTTTATTTTACTGGGCAGGCAGCCTCAACCGATGGTGAGGAAGGCAATTCTATTCTTCAAAAAATACTCTTGCAGTTGATTGATCTTGGATTCTATTCAGCCAGGCATGGACAAATAACCAATATCCAAGGACAGCCATCGCCTGATTATATTTCACTCATGCCAACCAATGCAGACCTAGCTGACTTATTTCATTCGATTGCCAAAGGCGACCGTTTAGCGGTGCCGATGGATGGGTTAACCAGGCTTGACCAGGATATACGCTACGCGTATGGCAAACATGGCGGGATCTTGTTCTTGCCTCCAGAAAGTGTGTTTTTGAAAAATTTAATGCAGTTTATTGCGCAATTGCGATAAAAATTGTTGTTATCCCTTTTGGTTTCGACGCTGAGCTGAGGTGGCGTATGGCTGGGGTGATAGTTTTAACTGCACTTTTTAGGATAATAAGCCTATCAGCGGCTTGTTCTGAAATAAAGTGGCCATGTGAATAGGTAGATTTATCTCAGACAGAAGAATCACTTTTTGGTAACGAGGAAGTACAAAACAGAATGTCAGTCAGCGATGATATTAAATTACTTATAAATCAATTATCTAAGTTAGCCGAAGCCTTAAACGTCAATCATCCGGTGAAAATGATGCGCAACACCCTATGATGTTTGTTATCAAAACAGATAATCAAAAAGATGTTGAGTATGATGGGAAGATCCCCACCTTTTAGGCTTGTTTATTTACGTTTGTTAAATTTCTCAAACGCTTTGTTGATAAAAGAGGATGTCCCTTCGATTAGGCTTTTTTTCTTACGAACAACGGAAAATAATTCTTCAATCCTGTTTTCCAGGAAGCGCCGAGTTTCTGCATATTCTGGGGATTCGTCTTTGATCCAATACATAAGCGTAGAGCTGTAGACTGTTCCCAGGAGAAAGCGCTTGGTGTAATAATTAAAATCGGTTGAGGTATCACCGATTGCTTTCCACATGACGTCGCAGGTCGTGGCGAGCGATTCGGCACTGGTGATAGAATGTGAGGGAACAATAGTAAATTGAAGGATGGCTTTAACGGCATCTTTGTGCTTATTTAAAAGGTCAAGACGAATAGAAATAAGCTCGATGGCTTTCTGGCGGACACGTTTGTCGGCAGCATTGGTTTTATTAAAGGCCTGAATCATGTTGGTATCAAGTTGGCGCATATAATAAACCATGGCTTCCGTTGCGCCTTCTGGAAATCCAACAAACGCAAATTTAGGATCCATACCTAATTGCTGGGCCGCCATTTCCAACGTATGGTTGTTCCATCCTTCTGTTGGGGCCAACGCTAGCATTTTAGAAAGAATCCTGTCTTTTATTTCTGACATAGGTGAGCCTTATTGTTGAACTGCTTTAAGGACTGCTTCTACATGTCCAGTGACGCTGACTTTAGGCCAAATTTCTTGTATGTTTCCACGTTGATCGATAAGAAACGTAGCCCGTTGAATTCCCATGTATTTTTTTCCATACATGCTTTTTTCAACCCACACGCCGTAAGCATCGCAAAGGGTACCATCCACATCGGCAAGAAGTGGGAAAGGCAGGCAATATTTTTCACTAAATTTATCATGGGATTTAACGGGATCCTTGGACACGCCAAGTATAATTGCACCGGCATTGTCAAAAGCATCGATATGATCTCTGAAATCTTTGGCTTCCTGCGTACAGCCAGGGGTGTCATCTTTAGGGTAGAAATAAAGTATGACATGTTTTCCTACAAGATCAACGAGCGATATTCGCTTTCCACCAGAAGTTGGAAGATCAAAAAGTGGAGCTTTGTCTCCCACATTTAATGCTGGCATAACCGATCCTTTTTTAATATGAATTTTTTGCAACCCACCATTTTACTAATGACGTGAACGTGAAGGTATTCTATGATTGAATATACGGTGTTGCAAGAACTAGTTGAATCACACGAGGGGATAAAAGTAATCTATGCGTTTTCTGATCCCGCACATTATGCGAGTTCATCGATGGCTGCTCTATGTGACAGCCTTTTTATCCGTGTTATTTATGTCATCATTGCTTGGTGTTGTCATCTGGCTGGTGACGGGGCCGCACATGGTGCCCTACCTTGCCAATTACAGTGAAAACGTGTTAAACAAATTTGAAAAGAATTATCATTTCAGCATCCGGCAGACATATATGGGCTGGGAGTCTTTTTCTGAACCAATTAAAATTGATGCCAAATATGTGACGTTTAAACGTATTGGTGAGGATCAAAATATTGCAACGTTTCCTGATATCTCACTGCATTTTAAACTATTCCATCTCTTAACAGGAAGATGGAGGCCATCGGCTATCGTCTTCAATAGTCCTGATGTGCACATGTTTCAGGAAAATTTTGTCGGACCACCCATGCCGTTCATCATGGAGGATATTGCCATTGGATTGGGTAAAGCGGCCAAGCTTATTAATTCTATTGATCTTGAAGGTGCCAAGGATATTACGTTGGAAGCGTATGATGCAAGGTTGCAGATCCCTTTAAAGGATAGGTTCTTGCCACTTACCATTACCAAATTTGTGGGTAAGCTGGATTTATCACAAAAAGATCCCGTGGTGTTATGCCAGGCCTCAATAGGTAGTAAGAAACATCAAGATGAATTTCATATGGAAGCCACACTTCCCCGAAATGAAGGGATTTCGTTAATGGTTGATTTTGATCATTTATCATTGGTTTCATTAGATCATTTCATTCCCAGGCCTACCATGTTGCAACAGGCGGATTTTGATATTGATGGTAAAATAGAAATTCAGGCGGATGTCAACAGTGTGATTAAAAGCGCTACGGTAGCGATAACAAACGGGAAGGGTAAAATTAAAGATCCAGCTTATTTCGAAACACCTATGGCCATTTCAAATATGCGAGGTAAAGCTGAATTTAGTAAAGATCTTAATACGCTTAATCTCAAAGAAATGTATCTTATGATTGGTTCACAATTGGTGTATGTATCAGGTAAATGGGATGGGATTATTGCGGATGACTCTACGTATGTCATCAATACCGCATTACAAGGATTTCCTGTTAATGATTTAGGAAATTACTGGCCAGTTAATGTTGTTCCCCACGCCAGGGAATGGGTCACTCATAACGTTAAACAAGGACATATCACAAAAGCTGCAGCTCAAATCACGTTAAAAAAATCCTATTTTAAAGAAGGAAATAAACTGCCTGATAATTTCTTCAATGCAGCGCTTTATATCGATGGAAGCCAGGTATCCTTTATGGATAATGTTCCACCTGTCAGTCATGTTTCTGGCATTTTGAGATTTGTTGATAATGGGCTGGATATAAAAGTATCGCAGGGAACATTAGGTAAAACAGAGCTAGAAAATGCGGAGATTAAAATTCCTTATTTTGATAAGGATAAAACAGATGTGGTGATCCACGGTAAATGCAAAGGTCCAATGACCGATGCTCAGATTTTTATTCCAAGCAGTGTCTCTGAAAATTCAATGGTTAGAAGCCTGTTTAAGAAAAATAAATTAGTGGGGCAGGCTGTTAGTGAATTTAATGTCCTTATACCCACCACAGCTCCTGATATTGCCACGGCTACGACCTATCAGGTAACATCACAGATCAATGGGGTTGGGGCATCGAATGTTTTTGACAAGTTGAATTTAAGCGAAGGAAAGCTGCTGATGAATCTTGATAAAGATGGTATCAAGATCAAAGGAAATATCGATGTTAACCACTTGGATGTTGACGTGAATATGCAGCATTTCTTTGGCAAAAATGTGCCGTATGACGCGCGTTTTTTATTCAAAACGAACCTTTATCCTAGTGATGTGAATGCATTTGGCTTTACGGCACCATCATTCCTTTCTGAAAGTACGCCAGTGGCTATTGCTTATACGATGCGAGGTGATAATGTTGATATTGATGCACGCGCCAATTTGCAGCCAACCATTATTGATTTGCCATCCATCAATTACCATAAGAACGCAGGTGAGGCAGCAACGCTTGAAATGTTGGCAACCAAACAAGGGACAAACCCTTTTGCGATTAATACGATTAAAGTAAATTTGGGACGTATTAAGGCATCGGGCCGCGGGATTATGGACCCGGTACATAATCGTTTGAAGAATTTAATTTTTGATGAGATCACAGCGGATAAACAACGCGGCAACGCAAGTTTGGAATTCTATGATAATGGGTTTTCTGTAGTAGCCAATGCCAGTGTAATTGATATGAGTAAAGTCAATATTCGCGATTTGGTTTCTAAAAAACAATCCAATAAGCGCAGCGACTACCCCATGTTATCTTTTAGTTTAAAAACCAAGCGCTTACAGATGAAAAATAATGTTGCAATTCAAGATTTGGAAGTGGTTAGCACCTGTGACCAGATTCGCTGCAACTCCATTATGGCAAAAGGTGCTTTCTTTGGAGAGAAGCCACTTTCTATTGATTATCGCCAAGTGGATAATAACGCAAAAATCAATATTCAGACCGATGATGCGGGTAGCTTACTCCGGGGCCTTGATATTTATAAAAACCTCTTTTTTGGTAAGATGGATCTGGATATGAAGCGCCAGCCGGCCCTTGCAACGGCACAGGGAAATTTGACGATTACAGATTTCCAAATCTTGCGTGCTCCTATTTTAGCCAAAATTTTAACCCTGAGTTCGTATACGGGCATTGCCGATGCGCTCAAAGGTAATGGTGTGTCATTTAAAAAATTAACCCTGCCATTTATTTTAAATGGGGACATCCTCACCATTACGAATGCTAAAGCGGCGGGTTCAGCCCTTGGGATTACCATGGATGGTACGATCGATACGCGAACCGATTATTTAGCCATAAACGGCAATTTAGTTCCAGCGTATGCAGTGAATTCCATTTTTGGGAATATCCCTATTTTTGGTGAATTGTTAGTCGGTGGCAAGGGAGAAGGACTTTTTGCGGCACGCTATACGCTGAAGGGCGCTGGAGACGATGCTAAAGTTTCGGTTAATCCTTTATCGATTCTCACGCCTGGTTTTTTACGTGGATTGTTTGATATCGTTCAATAACATTTTTTAAAAAGATGACTCATTATGCTTTATTCACCCTATGCTCTAAAGATTTTATCGATTGCTGAAGATGCAGGTGAGATCATCATGCCCTATTATCAAGACGTGATTGATGTCATGCGTAAAGAAGATGATTCACCCGTGACGGCAGCTGATATTGCCGCTAATCACTATATTCTGGAGAAACTCCAAGCACTTACACCTGATATTCCGGTGATATCTGAGGAAAAGGAATGTGATCCTCTTCGCATAGATTATCCGTTATTTTGGTGTGTGGATCCGTTGGATGGGACCAAAAGTTTTATCCTAAAAAAAGGTGATTTTACTGTTAATATTGCTCTCATAGAAAATGGTACACCGATCGGTGGAGCCGTTGTGGTGCCTGCCATGAAGATATCCTATTATGTCGGCGAAGACGGTGTGGCTTATCGCAAAGAAGGTAGTGGTAGTGCCCATAAAATTAAAACCAGGGATGTGCCGGCAGAAGGTGTAACTGTGGTTGCCAGCCGCTCTCACGCAGATGAACAAACCATGGCTTATATTGAAACACTTCCTAAGGTAGCAGATAAAGTTTCTGTGGCGAGTTCAGTAAAATTTTGCATGATTGCCGAGGGGAAAGCCGATGTGTATCCTCGTTTCGGCCCAACGTGTATTTGGGACACTGCAGCAGGCCATGCCGTGTTGATGGCGGCCGGTGGACAAGTGTTTCATGCCCAAACACATTATCCACTTACGTATAGTGGTTTACAATTATTAAATCCATTTTTTATTGCTATTGGTTATAAATGAAAATGGTGAATATTTTTTAATTAATTCACTTAATTTAATATAAAATTCAGTTGAATGGTTGGTATCTCTATTGTATTCATACCGCTATGAAGCAAATAATAGATGACATTAAGCCAATTGACCGGAGTATGATTCTTTATAATCTCCAGGTTCAAGAGGATTTTATAAAGCAATTATCTGGCGGTAACCACCGTCAACTTGAAGCATGGCTTTGTTTTTTGAGGTCGGCTACTGTTCACGATTTTAAGTATTGGTATTTCAGAGGACTAAACCTCCATAATAAAAATACTATTGTCATGGATGATTTGAGTTCTATCAGACAATTATGCGACTTAATGTGGTTTGGTCCAGAATCTCAAGAATATCTTTTAAGGGGAGCTGTTTATAAAAATAACCCTCATGTTCAAATTGATTTGATGGTTACGGGTGAGGCCTATCGAAAAGCAGTATTGGATTGTCTAGACGAGTTTTCCCAGGAACTGCTTGGGGCGCCTTTAAGTCAGTCGTCTATACTAGCTATTGATACGATCCATAATCACAGCATTATTGCCAATAATGTGATGCAAGCCAATGCGTGGTTAATTTTGCCATGTACATTGGCTGACGTTTGGATGGAAAAGGAACGGATTACCAACCTAAAATCGTCTGAGCGTGATGAGTATGAAGAACGGTTTCTCAAGAAAGCAGAATTCTATGAAACAGAGTTAAATAATTTAATGACTCTAGGCCATGTGGTTGAAGCTTTTCTCCTGATAGGCATTGTGTTGCCCAATCAAAAGAAAGTGTTAGAGTTTATTGATAGAGATCATTATTTTAAATTAGTATTAAATGATTCATTAATTAATTTGTTTACGCTATGCCTAGACCATGTTGAGTTGTTTGGAACATTAGGACAGTCATCGCAGTTTATCGTTCAGTGCCTTGAGGATGATCCGCTTTTACTGGGCTCTTATCTTGAACAGGTGATGTTACAATCAGATAGAGATCGTTCGATTCAATGTGAACAAGCAGACGGACTTTTGTTTAATAGCATGATGGCGATGCTCCCAGGATGCCAGACCGAGGAACATTATCTACGCATACTAACGGTTTGTATGGGGCTTGGATATGAGGAGCCTATAGCCCGCTTATTAAAAGCAGACGTTGTACAAAGGCATGCGAAAGATAGGCAAGATAAACTTGTTCTTAAGCCGGGTGTTTTAGATGCATTAGAAGCCGCTCTGCGTTATAACCGTAACAGCATTATACGGTTTCTATTTTCGTACTTTGAACATGGCTATCTCTATTATCCACATTGTTTATTAATGGCCGTTGAACACCAAAGAAGTGAGGTGATTACGACTTTAGTGGAGCTTATGCAGTCACAGAAAATCAACATCGGAATTCGACAGCTTGGTTGGGATGAAAGTGATATTTTAGTGGAGGCATTCAAGCTTGGTTGCGGCAGGCTGGAGGAAAAAGAGCGTATTACAGATGAGCAACTACTTGCCATTGCTATGTTAATTCAACATGGGGCTGGTGCGCTGGAACATATGAATCTATGTCTAAGATGGGCAGCTACAGAAAGAAGAGAATCTCTTTATGTGCAATTGAAAGCGAAAGTACCCTCTTCAGATATGATTTTTTATACCGAAAATTATAAGCTTATTTTCTGGCAATGGTGTCGATGGGGGAATCGTGCGGAGGTCAAGGCGCTACTAGCAGATAATCATTCGCCTATCAGGAGTAGAGATATAAGTGAAGGAATGAAAATTGCCCTAGCAAGGGGGGAGGGCAGCTAGCCAAGGAATTATTTCTTCATTTTAAGAATGAGCTCAATGATGACCATCAACAGGTGGATCGATACATTGAATTGTATCCAGCCATGGTAGCTAGTATTGATGCTTATCAGTTTGAATTAGCAAATCTGATACTGGCTTGTATGCCTCCATCCTCTTTTTATCGCTTATTTATAGAATGTTGCGAAGATCTATCGGCCGAAAATCAAAACAGCATTCACAGTCGCTTTTCGGTAGAGTATCATAAATTTATATGGTTACTGAATCGGTTTGTTTGTTCGCCAATTTCAGCGGCGAACGTACTATCGGAGGAATCATTGGAAAGGTTCATTCAGTGCCGTTTGTTTATATTTCGATTAGCCATTTCTGAAAATCTGAATGACTTAGCCGAGTTGGCAATTGCTGAGCTAGCATCTCCAATTCTTTATTTTGAATTATTAGTTAATTTTGCGGAATTGAATCATAAACAGTTTGATTTTCTTTGGAGTAAATTATCTTCCGAAGTTCACAAAGTGTTTATTGAAGATGTCAATGTGACTATGGTTAAAGAATTCGGTAAATCATTTAAGATGCAAAAGAAGCATTTTTTATTACTTAAGTATAAGTGTGTAGATAGCCTTGAATTAGCCCTATTATTTAACCACTCTTTGTGTGAAGCGGTCGTATTGATGCAATCTAAACAAATTCATCCTGATTGGTTCATTATCTCTGATAGAAAAGAATATTCAGTTCCTCAAATATTATTCAATTATTATCATGAAATTGCTTCGGATAATCAATCGTCTATACTGTGCAAATTTCAAATGCTGAAAGGAATATGTACATATTTAGAAAAGGACAACATTGTTGGATCTCTAGCACCAGAAATGCTTTGCAAGCCGCTTCTAGACATGGTGGATGTGGAGAAATATGATCTGGCAGATAAGCTTATTACCTATTCATCAGATCCTTATTATTTATTGCTTCATCCCCAATTAATCATACAAAATGTTACGGCAGCGCATTGGTTTATAGCGCAGATTACCAATCAAAGGTCGCTTGACCAGACTTTAGAAAGTGTTGGCGGTGTCCCGTCATGGCCACTGAATTATAAATTTATGCGTATAAAACACATGTTAAATATATTGGCAGAGGATAATACGCTTTGCTTTTATAAATGTTTAGAGCATGAGCGTCCTTCTTTCTTTATAGATATGATAACATATTGTATCAATACTCCATTTGATTATAACTCCTATGCACTCTTTCAAGTAAAGCCGCTCAATCAATCTGCCATTATCAGGTCATGTATCGATTATATGATGCGCTACCGATTACAGAATGAACTCACTAACGTTGAAAATGCCCGTATCAATTCATTGTTAGTGCAGTCTTATGAGAATTTAGGATTTCTAATGGATCTGGTTAGTTTACGGAAGTTGCTTGCAACTGGAGTCATCACACATGATGCTATTATCAATGTTTTGGAAATGGAAACCAGAAATAATTCTCCCATTGCGGATGATGCGTTAATAAACTGGTTTAACAGTCATTGCGAGCATCTAGCAATGTGTCCTATGAATGAAGAAAAGCAACAACAATATGAACAGGCATTGGCTCATCTGGTTATTGCATCATTTCAGAATTCTGCGCAACATGCTGATGTTTATATACAATATGCCATGTTAGCGCCGCGTTCCTTGTTGTATGCTATTTACAGGACGATGCATTTAAACATCCGTATCCCTCTTACAACACTGGGCCAAGCGTTGGCAAAGACCAATCTTAAATGCGATATAACGGTTCTACAGCTCGTTGGTTCTATGTTGCGTGCGTACCCGCAGTGGAACGCATCTCAGCATCATTCGTCTAGGGATAATACAAGTGCGATTATTAATATTGAATTAAATACCCCTTTTACTTGGATGGCTGAGTGCCCCTCGTTGCGATGGTTAGTATCGTATACTCAAGGCAAGCACAAGTGGTCATCCGTGATAGAACAGGGGCAATTACTCTATGATTTTGCTCAATTTTTGATTGAACATGACCAAGCCTGTGGCCTTCTTGGATTGGAAAGGCTTTGCTTGCGCGGTCTTCCGTTGTCATTACTCCTGCAAGTGATTCATGATGACATTAAAACAAACAAGGCTTCGGCTCATTATCGACAATTTTTAAAGGTTTTGGATAAAGCCAAGTTCTCTGCCAATAATGAATTTTTATATTGTTCTGAGCTTGTCCAGCCTATGGTTGAAATGCTCTGTCAGCTATCTTTTGTTGATGATTTAAAAACATTTATGAGCTCTCTGGTATTGGGGAAAATGGTCAGAAAAAGTATTAAGGAATATAGTGAAATCGCAATGATTGCAGATGGTTCTGAATTGGTAAAAGCCAGGCAATTACTATACTCTGTTTTGTGCTCTGATGAGCACTTCGTTAAATGTCTACAGGATCGATTCTTAAACTCAGTTATGTATGAAAATCTCTCCCGAGAATGTTTAAGCAACATGTTACATGACCCCGAAGTTCGGTTTTGCTTCTATCGGGCATTGACTAAGGAAATAGCCCATAACACATTGTTTGAATCAGGCAATCATGCGTTACACCTATTAAATGATTTCAGCGATATACCCTATGAGGCGCTTTATGAGGCATTTAATTGTGAAATGCAAAAATATAATCGATTGCTACTTGATTCTAGGGGGGCGATTTATTTAAGACAGCTCCATGCAAAACCCACACAGCAACATTTTATTCAGTTCAAGAATGATTGTGATTTAAAAGGTCAAAAAAAGAATCAAAATGAGTCTTCCAGTCTGGTACAGCTAGTACGTAAAAGTACCGGAATGAGCAATTTCAAGAGCCGTGATGTTGCATAGCTCATTATAATGTATAACATCGTCTATTGTGCTTATCGTGCCATCAGAAGGGAGTACTTGCAGGCAAGATTCAATCAACAGAGTGATGTCTGTAAAACGAATCTTGTTGTTAAGATATAAATCAACCGCGACTTCATTGGCGCTATTTAACATAATGGTAGCATGAAGACCTGCCGTCAATGCTTGCCTGGCTAAGGTCAAGGCAGGAAAGCGGCTGAGGTCGGGCTCAAAGAATGAGAGCGTTTTTAGTTGAACCAAATCAAGGCGTTTGCTCTTCACTGCAAGCCGTTGTGGATAATGAAGCGCGTAGGATAGTGGTGTGCACATATCAGGTGTACCCAATTGGGCAAGGACTGATCCATCTTGATATTGAACCATGCTGTGAATGATGGATTCTGGATGAATGAGGACATCAATCTGATCAAGCCTAACTGGAAAGAGATAGTGAGCCTCAATAATCTCAAGTCCCTTATTCATCATCGTGGCAGAATCAATTGAAATTTTGGCTCCCATATTCCAGGTTGGGTGGTTTAATGCCTGTTCAGGTTTAACCATAGATAAGGCTTCAAGTGGATAATTGAGGAGGGGGCCACCCGATGCGGTTAAAATAATTTTTTCAACCGATTGGGGATCCGTGGTATCGAAAACCTGAAAAATAGCTGAATGCTCGGAGTCAACGGGTATAAGAGTGGCATTATGGTGTTTTACGGCATCAAGCATAATATCGCCAGCGCAGACCAGACATTCCTTATTAGCAAAGGCAATGGTTGTTCCTTGCTTGATAGCCGTCATGGTGGGTTTTAGGCCAACAGCGCCAACAATCCCTGCAACGACGACTTCAGCAGGGATTGACGCGGCATCGTCAATGGCGTTTAATCCGGCACTCACATGAATGGATGTGCCAAAGAGCGCTGATTTTAAATCGGCAAATAACCCTTCATCGGCGATAACGGCATGTTTGGCATTAAATTCAATGGCCTGCTTTGCTAGCAAATCAACATTGCGATGAGCGGTTAAGCATTCAACAGCAAAGAGCTCAGGGTGCTGCTTGATTAAATGAAGCGAATGTTGGCCAATGGAGCCCGTAGATCCAAGAATGGATACGCGCTTTGGCTGGATCATAATAGTGGTCCAAACATCAGGTTATAAAGAGCAAGCAACGGGGCTGTTGGAACGAGACCATCGACACGATCTAAAATACCTCCATGCCCTGGAATTAAGTTTCCACTGTCTTTCACGCCAAAAACCCGCTTAACCCATGATTCAAAAAGATCACCACATTGGGCAATGACCGAAAGGATTGATGCCAGAATGGTCATCTCTACACTATTGCCGCCAGTGAATACAGAAATAAATCCACCAACAACCATTGAAGCAAGAACGCCACCTGCTAGACCCGTCCAGGTTTTGCCTGGGCTTATTTGGGGAGCCAGTTTGGGACCGCCAAATGTTTTACCGGTGAAGTAAGCACCAATATCCAGTGACCAGATAACGGCAAATAACCATAACGTAATAGGAAGCCCCTGTTCACGTAAATAAAGCAAGGCTAGGCAAGGTGCGCCTACATACGCAATCCCTACAAAATGCCATCTTTTTTCGGGGATATGTCCGCGAGCGGTAATCAATTGATTCCACTCAAAACTCATTAAAACGGCTCCAGCCAGAATAAGGGCTGCAAACCACATTTCTCCAGCGATAATAGAAGCTAATGCAACTGGTAATAAGACCGCTGAAGAGAGGATACGTAAACGTAGTTCATGGTTGAACTGAAGCATAATAAATCACGCCTGATAGAGTAAACAATAAGTTGCATGTAAATTACTCTGAACAATTCAGGTTGTCAACGTTTGAAGAGGGGATTTCCCCTCCTCAAGAGGAGGGGATTTGTTGAATGATCTTTTAGGCTACACTTTGGCGCATTAATTTGCGAATCGTGTAATGTAAAATACCGCCATGGAGGTAATATTCAACCTCATTGTCGGTATCAATACGGCAGGTAAGTGGTACAGAAACGCTGGTTCCATCAGCACGGGTGATCGTACACGTGACATCCATTCGTGGGGTGATTCCGTGCTCCAGCCCAGAGATATCAATGGTTTCCTTGCCAGTTAAGTTAAGTGTTTTGCGGGTAACTCCTGGTTTGAAGGTCAGTGGCAAAATACCCATTCCCACCAAATTAGAGCGGTGGATACGTTCAAAGCTTTCTGCGATAACGGCTTTAACACCTAAAAGTTTAGTGCCTTTAGCGGCCCAGTCGCGTGATGAGCCTGTGCCATATTCCTTACCGCCAATGATGACGAGCTCTGTTCCTGCGGCCTGGTATTTCATCGAGGCATCGTAAATAGGCATGACTTCACCGCTTGGAATATGGGTGGTGAAACCACCTTCTGTTCCAGGAGCCAGTTCATTGCGGATACGAATATTGGCAAATGTACCACGCATCATGACTTCATGGTTTCCGCGTCGCGATCCATAGGAATTAAAATCAGCTGGTTGCACGCCTTGGTGGATAAGATAGTGCGCGGCAGGACTGTTTTTAGAAATAGATCCAGCAGGTGAAATATGATCGGTGGTAATACTGTCGGCAAGTAATGCCAGGATAGAGGCGCCTTTAATATCCTTGGCTACACCAATATCAAGCCCCATTTGCGCGAAGTAAGGAGGGTTTTTGATGTAGGTACTCTTATCGTCCCAATCATAGGTTTCAGTTGGTTTGCTGGAGAGCGATTGCCAATGTTTATCGCCTTCAAACACAATGCCATACTTATCGGCGAACATGGCCGGTTTAATGGATTTAGCTACAACGTCCTGTATTTCCTGGCTTGTTGGCCAGATGTCTTTTAGGAAAACATCCTGACCATCTGTCCCTTTGCCAAGAGGATCATGGGCCAAATCAATTTTCATGGTACCTGCTAATGCATAGGCAACCACCAGCATCGGTGAACCCAGATAATTAATTTGAGTAAGAGGGTGTATACGGCCTTCAAAATTTCGGTTGCCTGATAGAACCGAGGCAACGGTAAGATTATTTTCGGCAATTGTTTTTTCAATAGCAGGATCCATCGGGCCGGAATTACCAATACAGGTCGTGCATCCATAGCCTACCAGATTAAATCCAAGCGCATCCAGATAGGTGTTTAGACCACTTGCTTCATAATAAGCGGTTACCACTTTGGAGCCTGGAGCCAATGACGTTTTAACCCAAGGTTTTACCGTTAGGCCTTTTTCCACCGCTTTGCGGGCCACTAACCCTGCACCCAACATGACGCCTGGGTTTGATGTATTGGTACAGCTGGTGATTGCTGCAATCACCACATCGCCATTGCCTATGTTAAAATCGTTGCCTGCTACATCAAAACGTTTATCGGTGAGTATCGCTGGTTTACCATCTTTACCTGTAGGTCCGACGACTGAGTTAGCGACGTTACTAAGCACAATTTTATCTTGAGGACGTTTAGGGCCGGCAATACATGGTTCAACAGAAGATAAATCAAGTTCAAGCACTTCATTGAAGTTCGGTTGCTTGTTATTATCGCGCCAGAGTTCCTGAGTTTTAGCATAGGCCTCTACTAAACTGATGAGTTCTGGATCACGATGACTTAACTGCAAATAGCGGATGGTTTCCTGGTCGATCGGGAAATAACCACAGGTGGCTCCATATTCAGGTGCCATGTTAGCAATCGTCGCGCGGTCAGCTAGAGAAAGGTGATCAAGCCCTTCACCAAAGAATTCGACAAATTTTTCAACAACTCCATGTTTACGTAAGATATTCGTTACAGTCAGTACTAAGTCGGTTGCGGTAACGCCCTCTTTTAGTTTACCGGTTAATTTAAAGCCCACTACTTCGGGAATAACCATTGCGGTAGGTTGACCAAGCATGGCAGCTTCGGCTTCAATACCACCAACTCCCCAGCCTAAAACGGCCAATCCATTGATCATGGTGGTATGGCTGTCAGTTCCCACTAATGTATCGGGATAGACAACTGTTCGTGTGCCTTCGGTGTCACTCCAAACTACTTTTGCTAAATATTCAAGATTAACTTGGTGACAAATACCGGTTCCTGGTGGTACGACACGGAAATTTTTAAAGGCTGATTGGCCCCAGCGTAAAAATTTATAACGTTCGACATTGCGCTCCATTTCCAGTTTAACATTGATATCAAAAGCATCGTCTGTTGCATAAGCATCAACCTGTACCGAATGGTCAATGACCAGGTCTACGGCTGAAAGAGGATTAATTTGTGCTGGTTTGCCACCTAGGCTTTGCATAGCATCACGCATTGCGGCTAAATCCACTACGGCAGGAACGCCGGTAAAGTCTTGCATTAAAACACGGGCAGGGCGATACGCGATTTCGCGGTCTTTTTCCTGGCGAATAAGGGCTTGGATATCACTGGCAGTAACGGTTTTCCCGTCTTCATGACGTAAAAGGTTTTCAAGAAGAATTTTATGCGTGATCGGCATATGGGCAATATCTAGCCCAAGTGCTTGGGCTGCTTTGTCAAGGCTGTAATAATCATACTCACGGCCATTAACGATCATGGTCGAACGTGTATGTAATGAATCTCTTTTATCGGTCATATACTCTCCTGAAATTATGTGCTTATAATCATCGTAAAACAGTTATGAACGATAGCAAGCTATTTCTTAAAAAAAGATGAGTATGTTTAATAGATCACATCATCAGCTGTATAATAATTGGCTACTTTCCCACCTAAAATAACCATGACATAATCGCCTTGGTGTAGCCTTTCCTTGCCGGGAATATAGGTCGAAATAATTTCTCTTGAAATACGGTAAAGCCCGTCATCAAGCAAACGTGATTCATAAGCTGAGACAGTATAAGCATATTGAGTACCATCGGTATCTTCAACGATTTCAACTTCTAATCCACGTTTTTGAAAATAATAACGCGTGCTATTCTGCACAGGAGCTTCATCCGTATATTCCTGGTTTCCTGGAGTGTCTGGGATAAATCCATGCTCTGCTTGCGCATGTGTTGCCAAAAATGCAAGTAAAACAAATCCATAAAAACCAATGAGCCTATCGTAATGTTTCATTCTTATTCCAATAATGGTTCCATCCCTCGCTGCGTATCCACTCTTTCCTCATCAGTTAAAGGAATCAAGCCTTTGTCAATCAGGTAACCACTCGATCCTATGGTTTCATCACGAATCAGGAATTTAAGAAATTTTTTGAGTTCAGGTTTTTCTTCTAGGCGTGAGCGTTTGAAGTACACAAATAGTGGTCTTCCAAGCGGATAGACACCCTTGATAATATTAGCTGAGGTTGGCGCAAAGTCACCAATCTGGTGGGCGACAATTCGGCTGCGATTTTGGTCGTAATAGCTATAACCAAAGATAGCAAAAGAAGTAGGATTATTTTCAATCTTTTGGACAGCCACGTTGTCGTTTTCACCGATTTCAAGATATTTTCCATCTTCACGCAGGCTTTTACATTCACGAATACGATCATATTGTTGAGGATATTGTTGAATGGCCTCAGAGAGATAAATACAGGTTTTAGTGATCATTTGCTCAATAAACACGTCACGTGTACCAGAAGTGCTTGGTGGGCCATAGACTTTGATTGGAAGGTCAGGAAGATTTGGGTTAATTTCCTTCCAGTTCTGATAAAAGTTTTTAACCAATTTGCCTTCTTTAGGGACGCGCGCTGATAAAGCTAAAAAGAGATCGTGATTCGTAAAGGAATAAATGGACTTAGTTTGATTAGAGCTGGCAAAAATAATACCATCATAACCAATCCTGAATCCTTGAATATCTTCAACTCCGTTCTTTTTGCAGAGCATTTGTTCGCTGGGATAAATAACACGCGATGCATTAAGGATATCTGGTGAATTGGGGCCTTTTTCTTTACAGAAAATCTGAATACCACCAACCGTTCCATTATGTTCAACAATGGGAGTTCTTTCTGAGGTGGCTACATGGTAAGATTCGGAAACGCTGGAAACAAAAGGATACACCGTGGATGAGCCAACAACTCGAATGATATTTTGAGGCATAAAGCGGTAAGACCAAACGAAGGCTAGAGCACTAAATGCAATGATCAAGAAAATAACAAGCCGTTTAGAAAACATATCATCTCCTAATTGAATGGCTCTCACTCTATCACAATTTTAAACAAGGCTCAATCTTTTGAAAGGGGCTCTTTAAAGTCAGAACAGGGGTGTGATTATGTTACATTCTTAGGAAACTGTCATGAGTCAATAGGGGGGGGCGAACCTGATTCTAAGGGCTCTTATTAGGTTTAATGATCGTCCTTTACCCACCAATTTTCAAACATTTGGGGGCCCCAACCGTTGATCCACTGGTCTAGACCTTGAAGTTGGATGGGCTGATCCTGAGGGCGTTGTTCACGCATATTGCCTTCTTTGACAATTCCGTAAACATAACCACGGCAGTAATGGTAAGCCGTTTCCCAGGCACGTTGATAATTGGTGCGGTGCATGAGTGCTTCTTTTACCTGATAGTGGTAGAAGGTTTTATAAAATTCGTTTGAGAAGGTCGAAATACCACTGTTGCATCCATCTTCCCATCCTTGCTTATAGATGATATCTGCATTGCTTGGTACCTGGCTTAAAATAAAGTGGGCTGGTTTTAGGAAATCAAGCTGGTTTAACGATGTTTTAGCTGTTTCATTGGTACATGCCGCAAGTGGCAGCAAAGCAACGAAAAAAATAATTCGTAGCAAGGAGAAGAAATTGTGACGTAGGTGTAATGTCATCATCAATTCCAAAAACTCTTGATGCCGCCAAATGCGTAAGGTGTTTCGTAGTGAAGTGGAGGAGTAAACAGCAAAAAATCACCAACACCCTGGTAAAGTGGTTTTTGATTGGGGTCGGTATTTTCGGCACGGTCCCACGACTCAAACGTCCATTTATCGGTATAGTCACGACAATAACGGAAGGAATCGAACCAGGCACCGTAATAGGTGTTGTTTTCAATAAGATGCGCTTGCTGTCGGAATTTATAAAAGGTTTTATAGAAACTGTTACTAACGGAGGCTAACCCAGACTCGCAGCCATCTTTCCACCCCATATTGAACATGGGATCGGCGTTTGTAGGTGTTTTTCCTATCCACAAGGGAACAGGTTTACATGCGATTAGCTGTAAAAGGATTCCCAAACATATTAATAACCTTAACGAGGCCATGGAGATTATCTTCCTTATGCCCACGCATGGTAGCATGTATATTAAGAAAAATCAAAGTTTTTATTGACATATCCTTAAACAATTTGAGATAATAGAGGTATTAATTTGTATTTGAAGCAAATATGCAAAAGATATTACAATATTGTGACGGAATCCCTGTTATTTTCAAACGGGTGTCCGTAGGTATTCTTGTCTTAGGCATTAGTGGCTGTAATGGGCTTCATATGACGCCGGGTGTTGGTAGGCCATGGGCCTTTAATGTTAATCCGCCTCCTGGGCCACCTGAATATCAGCAAGGTTGGACGGATGGATGTGAGAGCGCTTTTTCTGGCTATGGGAGCCAATTCACCAAAGCATTTCATAGTTTACGCAAAGATGGCGCACTGATCGATAATCCTGTTTATCAACGTGTTTGGCGTGATGCTTATGATTATTGCAGGGCTTATATGAAAGCGACTCAGTTGCATGGGTATGGGAATTATAATTCTTGGTATGAATAAATGAGTTGTATTGAAGCGATCGTTTTGTGACGCGATTATCTGTTTTGCCAAATAAATTCCTCTTCTTAACATTACGTCCCATAAGAGTAAATAATTTTACTCTGGATAGAATGTTAAAATCAAAATGTAACATAAATTTTATACTCAACCTTTCGTTGCCGTGGTGGGATCGCAAAATGAATGAAGAATAACTTCACAAAAAACTTGCATCTTGCTGTGAATTGTCGATGATAGAAAGGGCAGTTGCGGGCAGTATCCCCGCCAACCCGGTCAGATCCGAAAGGAAGCAGCCGTAACGGGCCGTTATTGGGTCGCAGCTGTCCACCGTTGTCTTTTGGCATTCTATGGGAATGAACGTGTCTTCATCAGAACAAGCTTATCGCGTATTAGCCCGTAAATATCGTCCCACCACGTTTAGTGATCTCGTTGGGCAGGAGTCGATGGTGCGTACATTTGATAATGCCATTTCCCATAACCGGATTGCCCATGCGTTCCTTTTGACGGGTATTCGAGGCATTGGCAAAACCACCACTGCCAGGATTATTGCCAGGGCCCTTAACTGCATTGGTGCAAACGGGCAGGGAGGGATTACCCTTTCGCCGTGTGGGGTATGCGGTAACTGTACCTCGATTGCCGAAGACCGCCATCCCGATATTTTAGAAATGGATGCAGCGAGTCGTACTGGCGTGAATGACATACGTGAAATCATCGATAATGTCCGTTATCTGCCGACGCAGGCGCGTTATAAAATCTTTATCATCGACGAAGTGCATATGCTTTCTAACAACGCATTTAATGCCTTGTTAAAAACGCTGGAGGAGCCGCCTTCACATGTGAAGTTTATTTTTGCCACCACCGAGCTTCAAAAAATTCCAGTCACCATCTTATCGCGCTGCCAGCGTTTTGATTTGCGGCGCTTATCATCCGAAGAAATGGTCACCCATCTGGGTAATGTTGCGGCTAAAGAGCACATTACGATTAATCCAGATGCGCTGGCCTTGATAGGCCATGCCTCTGAAGGGTCAGTACGCGATGGATTATCGTTGCTTGACCAATCGATTGCGTATAGTGGTGCTGATGCTGCTATTACGGCAATGGCGGTGCGCGAAATGCTTGGCCTTGCGGATCGGGCGGTGCTCTTTGATATGCTGGAGCATCTCACCAAGGCTGAAGTACCGGAGGCTTTAAAGCTACTGGATGAATGTTATCAAAAAGGTGCTGATCCATTGTTGATCCTCAACCATATATTGGAAGTGGTGCAGTTTATTACCCGCCTTAAAGTGGTTCCTCAATTAGCCAGTGATTTTTCGGTCCCAGAAATGGAGCGTGCACGTGGCAGGATTTTAGCGGATAATTTATCAATGGCTGCTTTAACCCGCTTGTGGCAAATGTTCCTTAAAGGAATCCAGGAAGTGAAATTAGCACCCAACAGTTTTGGTGCGGTTGAAATGGTATTTGTGCGCATTGCTTATGCCTCAGACTTGCCAACGGTGGATGCCATCATTAAAGATATCAGCCAGGGTAAAGTTGTACCACTATCTGCCGAATTAAGGCCGGTTGAAAGGGAGCTGGTTCAGACTCTGCCTCAGACTCAACCTCAGACTCTGCCTCAGGCAACAAAAGCTGAGCTTCAACAGCAACCAGTGCAGCAGCAGGCTCCGGTTATTCAGCCGACGCAACCTGTTCAAACAGCTCAATCTAGTGTGCCAGTAGTTGAGCCAGCAGAGCTTCCAGAGCAACAAATGGTATCCCAAGGTGCATTTGTCGTAGCTAGCTCTGATTTGCCGCCGGAGGTTAATGAAGTTCCTGCTTACGTTGAACCTGTTGTTGAAACACACAAAGAACGTGCTCCTGTGGATCCTGTGGTTACCGCAGAAACCAAGGGAGTCCCAACTGCATTGCCTGCTGATTATCAAGCCGTATGCCAGCTTTTTAGGGAACACAGAGAAATATTATTATACAGATACTTATATGATGATGTTCATGTTGTAAATTATGAGATTGGCAAAATAGAAATCAGGCTTTCAGCCAATGCTCCCAGGGATTTAGCATCACGGATTCAAAAGAAACTGGTGGAATGGACTGGACAAGCGTGGGTGGTTCTGTTATCAGAAAGCGAGGGTCAGCCTACGCTGAAACAAGTTGATGAAGCGCAGCAGCAATCGTTATTTGATGATGCTAGGCGTTCGCCGGCTAATCAGATGATGGAGCAGTTTTTTCCTGGAGCGGAACTTAAAGATGTTGTTCCTATCCAGGAACATGCCGAAGAAAACCAATAGAATAAAACTATAAAGAGGTAATCGTATGAATATTCAACAAATGATGCGTCAGGCACAAACGATGCAGAAAAAAATTGAGGACCTAAAACAACGCATCGATGTGATGGAGTTTGAAGGCACTTCAGGCGGTGGTATGGTGAAGATAACCATCAATGGCCGAAATGATATTTTGCGTATTAACTTCGATAAAAGTGTTGTTGATCCTAGTGATCCTGATTTGCTGGCCGACTTAATCACGGCTGCCTTTAATGATGCACGCAAAAAGCTGGATGATTATTCTGCTGGTGAAATGAGTGGTATGGCTTCACAGCTTGGATTGCCTCCTGGGGTAAAATTACCTTTCTAGTTGATTGGGTTTTATACCCAATTATCTTTAACTATCGTATCTTCCATTTTTATTTAATGGTATCTATGCAATGATCAGCGGCCATGGCAGCGTTATACAGCAATTAATCCAGCATATCGGTAAATTGCCGGGCCTTGGTAACCGTTCGGCCAAGCGTATTGTGCTGCATCTGGTAAAGCATCGTGAAACCTTATTGCCGCAATTAGTGCAAACGCTTGAACAATTTGCTCAGCATATTAAAGTTTGTGATCAATGCGGCAATATTGATGAACAGGCCTTATGCGAAATATGCAGTGATGAAGGCCGTGATCGCAAATTGCTGTGTGTGGTTGAGGATGTTACTGATTTATGGGCGATGGAACGTAGTCGTGTTTATCGTGGACTCTATCATGTATTAGGCGGAACACTGTCTGCTATTGATGGGCGAGGGCCGCAACAATTACGGATCACCCAGCTGATTACGATGATAAAAGATCATCAAGTAGAAGAAGTTATTCTGGCAACCAATGCCACGATTGATGGCCAAACAACAGCGCATTATATTACAGAACAATTGAAAGAATTAGGCCTTAAACGCATCACGCGACTGGCTCAAGGAATCCCTATGGGAGGTGAGCTTGATTATTTGGATGAAGGTACCTTGAACGCGGCTATGCGCTCACGGCAGAGTTTTTTGCAACTAGAAGAATAATCTTTAACTCCAAACAGGCTTTTCTTTGAGCTTCAAGGCGATACGCATGCCTATATCCTTTGACATGAATCCGCAGCTTACCAGACTTGGTTTTTTAAGCTATGGCAGATAATATCTGGCGGTTGATATTATGCTGATTTACTCATTATCTTTTGGGTAAGGAGGGAATTCTCAATTTATTCCATACAACCTTAAGTTAATATTATTGAAATAATGTTCAATGTTTGATTTGGGTATTGAAAGTTGAAAAAATATAAGATAGTAATACTCGGTGTTGAAAATGAAAGAATGTGAATAAGGAGTAATCTAAATGCCAAGAACCCAAAGAGCTGAATCTGCACCTGTAGTAAGTGATAAGGTGATAGACTTACCTATAAAGGCACGCACTCGTTCTGAAGCCAGCGTAGAAGCAAACAATCCAGATATTCTAACTGCCGTTGCTCGTTTCAAAAATTTGGCTAAAGAAAGCTCAGGTGAAATTGAATTGCTCATTTTATTATCAGCAGCGGTGGATGCAGCTCAAAAACAGGATAGAAAGGCGTTTAAAAAGGTAAATGAGCAAATCGAGTCTCTTGGCATAAGTATTTCGGAGTTGAATGCAATTGTGGCTCCACTTTATAAAAGAGCACGAAAAAATAAAGAATCTTTGATTTTCCAGGAAATTCGTGGAAGTTTAATAAATGAACTTTCAAATAAAACCTATCCTGGATTGGGTGAACTTGTAAAACGAGGAGAGCAAGCACTGGCTCTTGCCTATGTTGATCTTTACCAGGTTGCTAAGGGAAAACCCGGGTTGCAGTTATCCCTGGGTGATTTTGTTAATCAGGCATCAGGAAAACCAGTAAATGATCTTGCATTAGAAACCATTCGTAAAACGCTCGATGCTGCTACGAAACAACGATTTGAATCTGCGCTTATGCGGGTTGCTACATTGAGCGGCCAATCAACCTCGCTCAATGAGTCTGTTCTTTTGGGAACTGCTTCTGTTCCGCTGTCTAAAGCATTGGCGACGTCGCTCTATGAAAACTTGTTATCACAAACGTTGGCAAACCAAAGAGGGGTGATTCAAGCACTTGAACGTTCGATTGCTCAGGCTATAGTCCTTGATAGCGTTGGAAAAGTGGAGGGTATTTACCCACTTAAAACAGCGCTTATTGAATATTTAAGAAGTAGTTATAAGGATAACTCTGATTTACCAACAGTTGAAACGTTAAGAGACGTACTTAAAGATCAGTCAGCAATTGGTACGGTTTCAAATGAACAATTAAAGCTGTTAATGAGCGAACGAATTTTAGAATACCCAAATGAATTCCGTTCATGGGTATTGCCTGCACGTTCTAACGTAAGGGCTAATATTGTTGCCCCTTTCTCGGATGTGATTATTGAATCCATTCTTGGAAGGCTTAGTGGTTTATGTGTTGAAGATTTTAGATTTCCATTTAAACAGACCTGGTCGGTTCAAGAGAAACAATATTTTGTTGGTCAGTTGGTAACGCAGCTTCAGGAATCTTTCAAGGAATATCCTGTTGAAATTTCAAGCTTCGTTGATCGTATTATTCATGGTTTCACGGTGATGGCTCAGAAACCAAATGCGACTGCACAGGATATGGCTGACTATATTAAAGTATTAAATAAAGGTTATCTTAATATCATGGCACAAAAATATCTTTTCTATAGTGGGAAGGTAGTGTGGAAGTCTGGTGTTTCTATTGCATCTTTAGAGGCTCACATCGCAGCGGGTGAAGATCTTGCGTCGATTATCAAACATGCACCTAAATCTAAACCATTTGAAACACCTTCTGAACTTTGGGATTTAGTGTCTGAATATTGTGAATTGAATCAAGCCCTTAAATCACCTCGTTTTGAAGCATTGCTGAACTTCAATGATGTGGATGACGATGAGTTCTTGTCATCAGACAAGACGAAGATTAACAGTCAACATAATATAGAGCATGAACGTGAATGGAATGCTTTCAATGCGTTTGTCAATAAGGATTTACAATTACAGACGATTAAAGAATTGCTTGATAAAGGATACAATGTAAATAAAGTTCTCCCGATAACAGGGGAATCGTTACTCAGCTACGCATGTCAAAAAGGTGATATTCAACTCGTAACTCTGCTTCTTCAATATTGGCCGGATGTTAATGTTTTGGATAAAACGGGACACAGTGCTCTATATTATGCAACCAAAACTCAGAACAAAGAAATTGTCGAAAAACTCTATCATTTGGGAGCTCGTTTGACTAAAACTGAGTTGAGTGATTTGAAGCAAAATATAAAGAGCGGCGATACAGAGGTGGCTCGAAGAAAAAAAGCTAAAATTGTTCCAGTTTTTGATACGCCTACAAAAATAAAAGAGAAACAATCACGATTGAAAGGTAGCGGTTCAACGTTACGTAGTTTAGATAGGAAAGATGCTATAACACGTGGAGAGCGCGAATTTTCAAGTGCAATATTTAGCAGATCTGCTGAGCTGAAGATTACACCAGAGCGTAGGGAGTATGTAAACGGGATAGATAATTTGGTTGATCGTGTAATGACATTAGGTCTTTATTTGTCTATACAACATGCCTCTGCGAGATATAAAGGTAAAGTAGACGCAATTGTACCTGCTAACGGTGTGTTGAATCAGTATATGGATATCAGTAAGACCTTAAGGCCCCTTATCGCGAATGGGATTATTTCTGGTGATCAATATATTGAATTGCTAAAATCTTCTTTCAAAATGACAGAAAGCAGCGATGGTAAGAGTGTCTCTTATGAATTAGACCAAAAATCACTGCTGGGAGGTTTGATCAAGATTACGGGACAGCCAAAGGCGGATAATACCGCACCAGTGAAACGAGCTGCTGACGCGTCTTCTCAGAAAGAATCTAAGCAACGTTCTCCATCAACGACATTTGGCGAATTTACCAAAAGGCTTGTAAACGAAGTAACTCGAAGGACTTCTGCCGCGCGTATGTAATTAAGAATTATCCTACATAAGCGCCATGCTCCTGCTGTTTGCATTGGTGTAGAGTATGTTTTTTAAGTGATGTAGGACCAAATCCACGATTTTTAGATGAGCGCTCGCCTACGGCTGACCACTCATCTAAAAATCGAGAAGGACGCACAAAAACTCCGATTGCCAACATAGGGAATAAACCCTCTCTGAGAGGCTTGGGAAATAAAATCACGCTGTTTCTGGAGATCTCCTGCCTTTGTCAATGGGACACCAGAAACGAGACATTAGCGATCAATCAACTTTTTTGATCTGCACATACAGCAAGGAGGATTTCTATAAAACTATTGATAACTATAACCCAACACCACCTAAAAAACTCAATTGGATTACTCTAAGGGAGGCATTCATAATAAATGTTAGAAGTTTGCACTTCAAACTTAATTTTAGCATAATGATGCATATGCTATACTTTATAAGTATTCATTATTAGGATTTTTTTATGAAAGAAAGCGGGATTTTTAAATTAAAATATTTTCTAGACGTTCATTATGGTTTCTTGATAGAGTCAATTGACACAGAATATAATAATCAATTTGGCTATATAGAGCTTACTGCAGAACAGGTCGCTAAGAAAAAGCAGTTTAAAGATTATTTAAAGAATAATTTCTATTCTGATATAGAAGAATATTTTGAAAGAGAAATCAATGGGTTCTCAGAAGAAGATTACCTCAAAAGACAATCAGAATGGTTAAAACCTTTTTTAGAGCAAGAAATTATTAAAAATACAATAGAGCTAGTAAGAAACGATAAGAGCGATAATAATGATATCGATTTTCACCTTAATTCATTAATGAATTCGATAAAAGAAGAGAAATATATTAATAATTTAGTTCATAATCTTTATAATACTGCTGAACATGAGCAGTATCTTAATATGGTGTTTCCAAGCGTACCAAATTTACCAAGAAGCAAGAAGGAGCTGATAATTGCACACTTAATAAAGACTTCATTAGATCAGCTGGCACCTGATTTGCATAACTCCATGCCCGATTTTAAAGAAAAAATCAGCAACCAACTGGATTTTCTTGAAAGAAGTACCGGTTCAGAAAAAAATGAAAATAATTCTCTTGCTAATTTATTGAGTCATCAAGCCCAATCTTCTTCGTTTAGTAGATTTTATAATGATTTTGATATCCAGCCCTTTTCTATTAGCCCAGATTCAAGCCTGGAAGAAAGTTTGAAAGAAATAAGCAAATCCTTAGAAAGGAAAGGGTTAAGTATAACCTTTTTGGATCCAATCATACCAAGCAATGACGGTGATAGCAAAGCGAAATTGCGTATTGAGTGCGAACTAGATAAATCTCAAATAAAAAAAATCGATTCCACAAACATATCCTCCAGACAATTAAATATTATAAACAATAATTTTGAAAACACATTGGAAATACTAAAGGATGTGTACAAAAGTAGCTCAAACTGTAATAGCCATATATCAAAACTACATAGCTTCGACCGATCCATTACTGTAAGCAATATGGTACAATTCTTACTTCTCAATAGATTAGTCTTTTGCAAATACATGGCTAATAAATTGAGCCAATTTGAGAAAAACATCATTACTTTCAAAGAGTTAATTCGCTCTCTTACAGAGGCCAGGCGTCAAATGGCTATGTTTTCAACATGTTTTGATGTACGAGTGGCAGGTGAGCAACGTACAGACCGACTTATAAAAATTGAGGAAAGCATATATTTATGTGCTAGGGATTCGATTGGTTTATGTGATGATTTATTAATTGAAGCATATCAATATCATATAAACAATGATGTTTCAGTCAATGAAGAGAAAAACGAAATTGAAAAATTATTTCAAATGTCATGGTCACTCCATGAGAGCTTTAGGAATAATAGGCGAACATATGGAAATAAGCACTATTCAGATGATATAAAATTTTATAATACTTATTTGTTAAAACAGCTTATTGTTTCAAATTCAGGAGCGATTCAATATTGCACGGTTGCAGATGCAGGGCAAGCTAGCTATGATTTAAAAAGAATATTTAATTCTAAGCAGTTAGCAAAACGTGAGGCAAAAAGGAAAGTTCAGCTTGCATCTCAACCGTTAGTAATCCTAAACACATCGCAAGAAAAAGACCTACCTGATCTTGAACAACAGCGAAATTCGAAACAGCAGGATATTCCTTCGAATGCATCGGCGATATCTATAACTAGCAATTTTGACTCCCAAGTGCCTACTTCTTTGCCCAATCGCATTGCTTCAGAAACGAAAACAAGCCAGCAGAGAAATCTCAAAAAAACGAATGCTAAACAAAAAAATGCGTCCGTGCTTAGAATAGTTACCCCGCAAGGAAAAACTGAGAAATACTCGTCTCATGTAGCAAAAGTCAAGCAACCCCCCTCCCGAACGTTGTTGCAATCTAACTTAATAACAGAGGAATCGTTTACAGAAAGAGTATTAAAGGAGCGAAGAATACAAACTATTAGAGATATATTTTCTAACGATCGGTTCCATACTGTAAAGTACAAGGAAATTGTGGAATTATGGAAGTTCCTTAATGGAAAAAATTCTGTTATACAGGATGGAACATCACATTTAGTATTTCTCAATAAATCTGGGGAAGCAGTAGGCTGGCCATTTAGACCTCATGGTGGTAAAACTACATTTGGTAAAAAAACGATTAACGAAATTCGTTCTGCATTTGATCAGATTGGATTTGGCCAAGAGTATCTCAAGACAATAGATGGTCTCTCGCAAAATAAGATACCGTGCCACTCCAAAATTGCATCATAAAAAAGAGAAACTTCTGACCCATGGGTTATCCTTGTTGTGCAAGCATTTATGGAGGATAACCCATTTCTCGTATACACATACAACCAGCGAGAGTCAATGACTGTGTAGTCAAGTGGGATTGGCGGCTAGGTGTTATTGAGCCCGGAAGCTGAATGGGGCTTCGAGGATGGTTGCTTACTCCTTGGAGGGTACGAAACCATCCTACTTACACTTCACATCAATAAACTTATTTAAACTTCGATTGCCCACATACGGAATAAATCCTTTTTCTTTCGCTTTAGCAATAAACTCGCATTGTTTTTGATGGTCTGTGGGATAATCGATCAGTAGGACCATTTTTCCTGCTGCATAGGCTTTATTTAATAAACCAACATCCCAGGCGTTGGTGTCGTTTGGGACGGGGCGGTTATCAAAGCTGTACCAGGTTTCTTCTTTGCCTACGCCGTCTATATGGCTAAGGTATTTCGGGTTATCCAGTAAGCCTAGGCCGTTTTGAGGAATGATTTTGAAATCCGGGTTGGCTTGTTTGGCGTGCTTAGAGATTAGGGAAACAAAATCAACCATTTCCTGCGCAGCTTCTTTGCGGCCTTTTTGTTCGTAATATTCAAAGGCGTCGATAATATCTAAATAGACACCATCATAGCCAAGATCAACCAGTTCCTGCAGCCGTTTAAAGATAATATCCTGCCACTCTTTATCCCAGTAGCGTACTTTGAAATTACCTTTCCATTCGGGGTTTTCTTTATCCAGGAAAGGAGGATGTTTACGTTTCCACGATTTTTTCCAGTAGCTGCGGTAATTCTCTGCTTCGCCGATACTTAAATAGCTGTAGATTTTTTTGCCGCTGCCTTTGATACGCTGAATTTGTTCGTGGGTGAGGTTGGAGTCATCGGCATCGATAATGATTAAATCGCTGCTTACGTCATTGATCTGCTCGTAATGTTGGTTTTGCAGGGCAATTGAAAAACTATGGATGGAATCATACCAATGATGGGGCGTGGCGATTTCCTTTTTTAATTCTTCTTTGCAGGATGTAAGTGAGACTAGCGATAAGGCGCTAAGCGACAGCAAAAGCCAGGTGTATGATCGAATCCCCATGAATATTTCCCCCCATTCATGTTATAACGAAAAAATGTGTATTAAGGATAAAGGCGGCTTACGGACCAGTTTCCTTCGCGAAGCTGATAAAGGATTCGTGTATGTAAGCGAAATTCGCCCTCTTTCCAAAATTCAATATGATTAGGAATTAACCGAAACCCGCCCCAAAATGGTGGGCGAGGGATTGGACCTTCGCCAAACTGGGTTTTAAATATTTCCAGGCGTTTTACCAAATCATCCGGTGTACCTAGTGGCGCTGATTGATGAGATGCCCAGGCACCTAATTGGCTCCCGCGCGGGCGGCTTGAAAAATAATCATCGGATTCTTTGTCTGATGCCGCTTCAATATGCCCTTCAATGCGGATTTGTTTCCCCAGTTCTTCCCAGTAAAAACACAAAGCTGCGTAAGGGTTTTCGATAAGTTCATGCCCCTTGCGGCTGGTAAAGTTAGTGAAGAAACAATAGCCGTTTTCATCGGCGTGTTTTAGGAGGACGATCCGCGCTGAAGGCCTTCCTTCCTTATTGGCGGTTGCCAGTGTAACAGCATTATTATCTTTGCGATCAAGCTTAAGGGCTTGAGCGTACCAGTCTTGAAAAGTATCCAAAGGATTATCGTGAATGATTGCCACGGTAGATTACCATATTATTTTCGGTTTCATGAAGCTTCACTTCATATAGTAGCTCAAAAGGAATGCGCTGTGCAATCCAATTCCAGATGATAATGGCAATATTTTCACTCGTGGGGTTTAAATCCTTAAAGGCATTGACATCCAGGTTTAGGTGTTTATGGTCGAGTTTTGATAAAACCGTTTCTTCAATAATCTGTTCTAAGTCTTTGACATTCATCACAAATCCGGTGTCTGGATTGACCGGCCCGTAGAGGGTGACTTCCAGCACATAGTTATGCCCGTGACCGTTTGGGTTATTGCATTTACCAAAGATAGCAAGGTTTTCTTCCTGTGATAAAAGCGCGTTATGCAAGCGGTGCGATGCACAAAAGGTTGCACGGCGCGAAATATAAACCGAAGGTGGAGAAGAGTTATTAGTCGCCATTGCAAAAAACCGGGATAATGCTGCCATTGATAATCCGCGACTGGTTTTCATCAGCCAGGAATAAAATGATTTTAGCGATGTCGAGTGGGGTTGTCGAGGTTTTTAGGCCGGCTGCTGCTTTTTGGAGCATCTCAGTATCCACCGCACCTGGAGCAATAGCATTGACGCGGATGCCATGTTCTATCCCTTCCACCGCGAGGGATTCGGTTAATCCGCATATGGCAAATTTACTGACGGTATAAGGAGAAAACCCTGGAAATTTTTGAATATTGGGAATGCCGGCAAGCGAGCTGATATTGATAATAGACCCACCTTGTTTATGGCGGATCATTTGATCAAACGCCAGTTTAGAATAAATAACAGCGCCGCGGATATTGGTTTTTATCACATCGTCCCAATCCTGCATGGCCATGTCTTTAAAGGAGGTATTGCTGATAATAGCAGCGTTATTGACTAAGATCGATACAGGGCCAAATATTTCTTCACAGGATTTAAAAACAGTTCTTGCAGCCTCTTCATCGCTAACATCGGCATGAAGATGGCGGATGCGTGTTGCATATTCATCGGAAAAGGAAAGGGGAACGGAATGGCTGCTAGTGGTGACCACCTTAGCTCCACGCGCAGCAAATAACTCAGCCGTAGCCCGCCCAATCCCGCGGCTACCACCGGTGATGAGGACTACTTTATCGGTGAAGGTAAATTCAGGGTGGCTCATGGAGGTAAACTTATAGAAAATGGTGGGGTTGGTCAAGGGGAGATGGAAGTGAACAGTTGATGATATCATCGGTATTAAACTTCAGCCCGTCTCCACAAGCCCCGTCATCCCCAGTCCACTTCTTAATAACTTTATATCAATATTCGTTAAATACAGAATGAATAGTATTGAGAAGAAGCTGGCTTGTTATATTATATACTATGGCCGTCTTTGGCTTTGTTTACCTGAGTATTAAGAAATTTGGTAAATTTTCCTCGGGGGGCTCCATGTTTGCTGTTAATGGCGTTGAGGGCATGTTCTTGAAATTTTTGATGATCACCCTTTTCGTTAGCCATACTTGCTAAAATACTATTGGCATAAGAATATTCGGAGGCCTTCATTTTGCTACCATGAAAGTGAGGATTGGCTTGAATGTCGAAGCCCTCTTTGTGTTCTGGATTAGCAAAAGGTGCTAGTAATTCTTTAGCCTTGTCTAGGTTCTTAACCTTTCGATCTTTAGAACCGTAATAAAGGGCACCAAGATTAAATTGAGCTTTCATATTATCCGAATTACAAACAAGAGCTTGTTCCAGGAGTTTTTGTTTCAATTGATCCGGCGTAGATTTAACCCATTCTTTATAGAGTTTAGGTTTTTCATCTTGACTAATATCATTCTTATTATTCGATATATAGTTATCAAAAATAGTCTTTTTTTGTTTTGAAGATAATTGGCCATTTCCAGCTATGACAGCCAGGTTTAAATAAGCATTTGACTTACTTGTATTGACAGTTAATTCTTGCTCTCTGGTAATAGAGGCATCAATTCCCGCATGTTCGTGAAAATGGAAGGATTGATCACCTTTTTTCAAAACATTGACACCATACGATTCATTCATTTGAATCAATTCAATAAATTTATCAGCAGCTTTATGGTGTTTACCTTGCTGGTCATAAATATGCGCCATGTTATGTTTTGCACGAAAATGGCTACCGAGCAAATGGTTATCAGCTTTTTGATAATGGGTCAGTGCTTGTGAGTAGTTACCGCGTGAATGTTCTAAATACCCGAGGTAGAATTGGCTTTCAGCCATTTCCCTATAAAATGTGGTTCCCGATTGTTTAAGCGAATCATGTAGTTCAGTGATTGTTTTTATTTGTTGACTGATGAATTGATTACTAGGTATTCCCTTTTGCTCTTCATCTTGTAATTTCTTATGTTCTGTCCGGATAATTTCTTTAGCATCCTCGGTTATCACGGATTGAATGGTATTGATTTTATCATATTGATTTACAATTTTATTTTTCCCTTTTCCTTGATATCTATCCTGAACGATAAAGGATGAATGCTTATTAAATTGTTCTGCATAAGGTCTATTGTATGTCTTGTCATCATTCCGAGAGTCAAGATGAGCAAAGGGTTCTAGTAATTTTTTAGCAGCGCTACGGTCTTTAACCTTTGAGTCTTTAGATGCGTAATGAAGGATGTCAAGTTCAAATTGAGCTTTCTTGCTATCAGGATTATGAATAAGGGCTTTGTCCAGGAGTTTTTCTTTCAATTGATCTGGTGTAAATTTAACCCATTCTTTATTGAGTTGGCGTTGTTGATTCTTATCAATTAACTCATCATTATTTAACCATAAGTAGTTAGTAAAGATCGCCTTTTTTTGTTTTGAAGTTAATTGATTGTTTCCTGCTAAAATTGACAGGTCAAAGTAGGCTTTTGAGATTTCACTCGAGCGCGATTTAGAAGGCTGTCCATCATTCTGTTGACGGGCAATCAATTTTATAAATTGGTCAGTTTCACTCTTCTCATAACCTCTTCCTCTAACTTGAGGATCTTTAGATTTGTGATATAGGATACCGAGATTTATCCGTGCTTTCAGATTGTCGGGATTGTTAAGGAGTGCTTCTTTAAAGAGCATTTCCTGCAATTGGTCGGTTGTAAGCAGCTCATTTTTGTCAAAATACCTATCGACAGTCCATATGACGTGGTCTAGAATAGCCTTTTTCTGTTTTGAAGATAATTGGCCACTTCCTGCTAAAAGAGCCAAGTTGGAATAGGCATTTGATTCTTTTGTGTTAATTCCACTTTCAGAGAGGGGATTTTTATTGACCAAAAGTTTGCTATCTTGAATCAATTTTATATAACGATCAGCGTCATTAATGGCTTTTTTCTTAGTTTGATGACCTCCATCCAGAGAGACAGCGGATAAAGGTTTATTAAGATCTTTAAAAGAAAATTTATCTTTTTTTACGTCAAATAAATTATCTTTCATTTTAGATACAGCTAAAATTTTCTGATCATAATTTTCCATGACATTTGCTTGAGACTTACGCTCGCTTATGAGTTTCTTCGTATTCTCTTTAATCGATTCTAAAGCTATCTTAGTCGATGTTTTTCTTAAAAAACTATGCTTAAACATCTCAGAAATTTTTGGTTCACTTTCAAGATTAACCTTGTCACTGTAATTCATTAAGTGGTCAAGATCTTCTTTCAGACCCTCTTGAGTTAAGTTATAGTGGCCAAGTTGTGTTTTAGATGAACTCTCGAACGATACGTTAGTATGTTTCTTGATGGCTACTTTAAGTAGTTGATAGTCAATAACTTGATCTTTAGAATCAACAATGTATGTCTCAATAATATTAACAAATTCATTCCACGAATCCAGAGGATTACCAGAAGGTGATTTATAAACCATCCGCTTTTCATCGCTAGAATCAATTTTGTGAGTAAGTCGCTCCTCGTTAATTTTTTCCTGTACCGCATTTCTAATGAAATCGGAAAGGGTTATAGGTCTACCGCTTTTTGTATCTTCAAATAAAATTGCATCGCCAGGCATACGCTTATCCTTGTTTCGGGGAGCTCCCTCTTATTGTCTCTTCATCAGGGCTCGCTCGATACTATAATACAGTATACATTAAAATTATTAACTTATTGTGATTATATGTATAATTTAAGTGTTGATATTTAAAAAAATATTAATTTTTAATTGGGATTTGTGATATTTTATTAGAAATGTTATAAAAATATCATTTTTAGATGATTATCAATTAATAATTCATTATTGTATACGGATTAGAGTCGTTCATTAGTTATACTTGATAATAAATAATCTCTAAAGACAGCGGTAATAACGAAAATTCTGGTGTTTCTCAAAGGGAGGCAATCAGAATATGCAGCGTCCCTCATGGTGGGAACATGTCATGATTATGAACAAGTAGAGGCTCTTAAAGAGGAATGTGCTAAAAAGCAGGCCGCATTCGCAAAACACGGGTGTCCAATGGGGTGATAACCGAACGATGTAAATATGACGTATTTGTTATGGTGATATCATGCTTTTTTGATAAAAGGCTCTGCTTAACTGAGATTACCGGCGCTTTTTAGTCTTAATTCTTGCCATCATCAAATGCCAGATGGAGAGGAACGGATAGAGAATAAGCGCGTAGAAAGGCCCTAATACAATAGGCACCCAGTGCAGATGGACATCGCCGCTGAATTTCAAAATGACGGTAAACGTCATCATGGCGATCATCACAAGGGAAGCATACATACCATAGCGGGGGTTACGGTAGAAAAACCCAACAATCATGCATAGAATGGGCCATACATACCATGCTGAATTGATGATATCGGCATACGGATTGAGCATTTCCATAAATTTTCCTCTTTAATCCTATCCCTATTTCTCACTATTATAGGTTTAAATGATTGAAAATTAGTAAAATTTAGAGGATAATGCCGCCCCTATGCATTTTATTGATGAAGTTAAAATTTACGCTAAAGGTGGTGACGGTGGAAATGGCTGCGTAAGCTTTCGCCGTGAGGCCAATGTTCCATTCGGTGGCCCTAATGGGGGTGATGGTGGTCGGGGAGGCAACGTAATTATACGGGCTATCCCGGGTTTAAATACCCTTATTGATTACCGTTACAAGCAGCATTTTAAAGCACAAACCGGTGAGCATGGGAAGGGTAAGGACCGTTACGGTGTTTCTTCCGATGATATGGTTCTCCAGGTTCCTGTTGGTACCCAGATTTTTGCCGAGGATGGCGAAACCCTGGTTGCGGATATGATGGAAGTTGGCCAGGAAATCATTATTGCCAGAGGTGGTAAGGGCGGTTTGGGTAATATTCACTTTAAAAGTTCTATTAACCGTGCGCCCCGCAAAGCGACAACGGGTGAAGCGGGCGATGAATGTTGGGTATGGATGCGTTTAAAATTATTATCCGATGCCGGGTTGGTTGGGTTACCGAATGCAGGTAAATCCACCTTCTTAAGCCGCGTGACCCGTGCCAAACCAAAAATCGCCAATTATCCATTTACAACCTTAAAGCCGCAATTAGGTGTTGCCTATATTGATGACCACGAATTTGTGATTGCCGATATCCCAGGACTCATTGAGGGGGCTCATGAAGGGGTAGGGCTTGGTATCCGCTTTTTGAAACATATAGAACGCTGCGGTGTTATTATCCATTTGGTGGATGGTTTTGCCGAAGATGTGGTCCATAGTTATGAAACAGTGCGCCATGAACTTTTATCTTACAGTGAATTGCTGGAGGGAAAAGTTGAGGTGGTCGTTTTAAATAAATGCGATTTGCTGAGTGACGAAGAGATTGCATCTAAAAAAGCAGCTCTTGAAACGATCTCTGGTGCTAAGGTCTTTATCGGTTCAACCGCAACTGGCACTGGTTTGGAAGAGGTTCTGCGTGAGCTTTATCGCCATATTGTGTTGTTTAGGGAAAAAGAAAATTTACCGACTACACCGATGGTTTATGATCCTTTCTCTGAGATTGAATATAATAAAGCCAAAAACTCACAACGCTGGGACAATGAAGATTAATCGGAGTTGATGGTTTATGTCTCTTTCGCCTATTCATATTGGTTCGGTTAGCATTGAAAATCCTGTATTCTTGGCGCCGATGTCTGGTGTTACCGATGTCCCCTTTCGTCGGGTCGTTGAACAATTCGGTGTAGGTATGTTGGTATCTGAAATGATTGCTAGCAGAGCCATGATCCTGCAAACGCGCCAATCCTTGCTAAAAGCTGAAAGTACTGGCTCTACGGTTACTTCTGTTCAGTTGGCTGGATGTGAACCAGATGTAATGGCAGAAGCCGCCAAGCTGAATGAAGATCGAGGTGCTAAAATCATTGATATTAACTTTGGCTGTCCTGTTAAAAAAGTGGTCAATGGCTATGCTGGCTCTGCGTTGATGAAAGATGAACCCCTGGCTACTAAAATTATGGAAGCCACGGTAAAGGCAGTTGATGTACCGGTAACGGTTAAAATGCGCCTGGGTTGGGACCATGTTCATCTTAATGCGCCTCAACTTGCAAAGAGGGCAGAAGAAGTTGGTGTTAAAATGCTGACCGTGCATGGTCGTACCCGTTGCCAGATGTATAAAGGCAGTGCCGATTGGGAAGCAGTAAGAAAAGTGAAAGAAGCCGTTTCAATCCCGGTTATCGTCAATGGCGATATCACTAGCCTTGATGATGTGGATGAAGCCATACGGTTATCTGGCGCCGATGGGGTCATGATAGGCCGAGGCTGTTATGGCAGGCCGTGGTTTTTACAGCAAGTGATCCATTACCTTAAAACGGGTGAACGTATACAGGATCCTTCTTTGGAAACGCAATATGCTGCTATTACGGCGCATTATGAAGAGATGATTGAATTCTATGGAATTCAGACAGGGATGATGCTTGCACGTAAGCATGTTGGGTGGTATTGTTCCGGGCTTCCCGGTTCATGCGAATTTCGCAACCGGGTTAATCAAGTGACTGATTTGCAACAAATCAGGGACATGGTTGAAGCTTTTTATACGCCACTCATTTTACAGCAGCAAGCGATCGCTGCCTAGATCTATTCAGTTATCTATTGGGAGATACGTTATGAAAGTATTTATATTTCCAGGTCAGGGTTCTCAGTCAGTTGGCATGGGAAAAGCATTAGCAGAAAATTTCCAAGAAGCGCGTGAAGTATTTCAAGAAGTGGATGAGGCGCTTGCCTTTAATCTCAGCAAACTTATGTTTGACGGTCCCATTGAAACGCTTACCATGACCGAACACACCCAGCCGGCGTTGATGGCGGTTTCGATGGCAGTGATTCGTATCATGCAAAAACAGGGTGGGTTAACATTAGATCAAGTCTGTCGCTATGTAGCAGGGCATTCGTTGGGTGAATATACGGCTCTTGCTGCGGCAGATGCGTTTAGCCTTTCAGATTGTGCCAAGATATTGCAGATTAGGGGCAGAGCGATGCAGGCAGCCGTTCCTGGGGGGATTGGTGGAATGGTGGCCTTGATTGGTGTCACTCCCGAAGATGCGGCTGCGCTGGCCCGTGATGCAGCTGGTGGCCAAGTATGTCAGTTAGCCAATGATAATGGCGGTGGCCAGATTGTGATTAGCGGCCATATGGAAGCGATGGACAGAGCCATCGAACTGGCAGGGCAACGCGGCATCAAGCGTGCCATCAAACTTCCTGTAAGCGCTCCTTTTCACAGTGCATTAATGGAACCAGCGGCTAAAGCGATGGAAGAGGCATTAGCAGCTGTAAAATTACGTTCGCCTATTGTGCCGGTCGTTGCCAATGTCACCGTAGAACCTGTAACCGACCCAGATACCATCCGAGCATTACTCGTAAAGCAGGTTTGTGGTCAAGTGCGTTGGAGAGAAACAGTCGAGTTCTTTAAAAAGCAGGATATCCAAGAATGTTATGAAATCGGCAGCGGTAAAGTGCTAAGCGGACTGGTTAAACGGATTGAAAAAGAATTGCCGTGTACATCCATTGAATCGCCGCAGGAGATTGAGGCGTTGCTATTGAAGGTATAATCTTCAAGCTGATTTATTTTGACAGTGAAGTCGGAGATTGCTTTATTTTTATTGGTGATGGAAGGGGGCAATGACGGCGTTTTATGAGTATTGTGCCGTCATCTTCGGCCCATGGAGCGTAAGCGTAATGGGCTGGTGAAACATGCACCGATGAGAAGGAATTGCGCTGGTCGCGCAATGTGTATTGTGCTGGATTCCCAGCCTTTTTAAGCAGCACTCGCCTGCGGCTCATACTGCTTAAAAAGGCTGAGAATGACGTCCAACACTCCGTCATCTTCGGCCCATGGAGCGTAAGCGTAATGGGCTGGTGAAACATGCACCGATGAGAAGGAATTGCGCTGGTCGCGCAATGTGTATTGTGCTGGATTCCCAGCCTTTTTAAGCAGCACTCGCCTGCGGCTCATACTGCTTAAAAAGGCTGAGAATGACGTCCAACACTCCGTCATCTTCAGCCCATGTAGCGTAAGCATAATGGGCTGGTGAAACATGCACCGATGAGAAGGAATTGCGCTGGTCGCGCAATGTGTATTGTGCTGGATTCCCAGCCTTTTTAGCACTCGCCTGCGGCTCATACTGTAAAAGTCTGAGAATGACGTCCAACACTCCGTCATCTTCAGCCCATGTAGCGTAAGCATAATGGGCTGGTGAAACATGCACCGATGAGAAGGAATTGCGCTGGTCGCGCAATGTGTATTGTGCTGGATTCCCAGCCTTTTTAAGCAGCACTCGCCTGCGGCTCATACTGCTTAAAAAGTCTGAGAATGACGTCCAACACTCCGTCATCTTCGGCCCATGGAGCGTAAGCGTAATGGGCTGGTGAAACATGCACCGATGAGAAGGAATTGCGCTGGTCGCGCAATGTGTATTGCTGGATTCCAGCCTTTTAAGCGACACTCGCCTGCGGCTCATACTGCTTAAAAGGCTGAGAATGACGTCCAACACTCCGTTATCTTCGGCCCATGTAGCGTAAGCATAATGGGCTGGTGAAACATGCACCGATGAGAAGGAATTGCGCTGGTCGCGCAATGTGTATTGTGCTGGATTCCAGCCTTTTTAAGCGCACTCGCCTGCGGCTCATACTGTAAAAAGGCTTGAGAATGACGTCAACACTCCGTCATCTTTGGCCCATGGAGCGTAAGCGTAATGGGCTGGTGAAACATGCACCGATGAGAAGGAATTGCGCTGGTCGCGCAATGTGTATTGTGCTGGATTCCCAGCCTTTTTAAGCAGCACTCGCCAGCGGCTCATACTGCTTAAAAAGGCTGAGAATGACGTTCAACACTCCGTCATCTTCGGTCCATGGAGCGTAAGCGTAATGGACTGGTGAAACATGCACCGATGAGAAGGAATTGCGCTGGATTCCCAGCCTTTTTAAGCAGCACTCGCCTGCGGCTCATACTGCTTAAAAAGTCTGAGAATGACGTCCAACACTCCGTCATCTTCAGCCCATGTAGCGTAAGCGTAATGGGCTGGTGAAACATGCACCGATGAGAAGGAATTGCGCTGGATTCCCAGCCTTTTTAAGCAGCACTCGCCTGCGGCTCATACTGCTTAAAAAGGCTGAGAATGACGTCCAACACTCCGTCATCTTCGGCCCATGGAGTGTAAGCGTAATGGGCTGGTGAAACATGCACCGATGAGAAGGAATTGCGCTGGTCGCGCAATGTGTATTGTGCTGGATTCCCAGCCTTTTTAAGCAGCACTCGCCTGCGGCTCATACTGCTTAAAAAGGCTGAGAATGACGTTCAACACTCCGTCATCTTCGGCCCATGGAGTGTAAGCATAATGGGCTGGTGAAACATGCACCGATGAGAAGGAATTGCGCTGGATTCCCAGCCTTTTTAAGCAGCACTCGCCTGCGGCTCATACTGCTTAGAAAGTCTGAGAATGACGTCCAACACTCCGTCATCTTCAGCCCATGTAGCGTAAGCGTAATGGGCTGGAGATCCAGCGCAACACTATTTTGCGACTAGCAAAATTCCACTTCAAGCTGATTTATTTTGACAGTAAAGTCGGAGATTGCTTTAGCAGGCTGTGAATGTAGGTTTCTTCGAGTGCATCAGAAAAGGAAGCTAAGTTTTGAGGGTCACTGGTATAGAGTATATTATAGACCTCCCTTATTAATGGCTTTAAACCAACGATAAATTCCTGCATTGTAGTGGAGGCGCTGCTCTCGTTGACGCTATGGATCATTTTACGAAAAGAGCGTTCAACCCAGCTCGCAGAAGGGGCAACGGGATCTGTCGGTAATTTAGAAAATTCAATTTTTAAACTATTGGCATATTGTATTCGATCAGTAATTTCGGGAGCCAAAGAGTTTAACCTGAAACGTAAGGAATCAGGCATTCCAGGAGTGGCCGATTCTGGCGGTCTTGCATAATTGAGTAAAGGGGATTTTTCTGAAAGGGTGGGAGTGGGTTGATAACGAGCGATGGAATCCAGGGTCGTTTTTAAAATATTTGAAAGCTGATGGCAGGCCCTAAGGTAGGCGGGACGTGTATTTTGATCATTAAATTCATTTTGAGTAAGAGTCTGATTCCATATTTGAATAAAAATCCCTTCTATGCGTCGGTCGTAATGGATTTTAGCCATATTATTTTCCAAGAGCTTTTGTTAATTAATTATGTTTACTTGGATTATATCAATTTTCATTTGTAATGGAAGGGGGCAATGACGGCGTTTTATGAGTGTTGTGCTGAATTCCCAGCCTTTTTAAGCAGCACTCGCCTGCGGCTCATACTGCTTAAAAAGGCTGAGAATAACGTCCAACACTCCGTCATCTTCAGCCCATGTAGCGTAAACCGATGAGGCGTTCTATAGGCGGCGCTCAAATAGTTATTTACGCTTTACCTCTTTTCCTACGAATTCAAAAACCCACGCAATTTCCGTGAACGGCTTGGGTGTTTGAGTTTGCGCAGGGCTTTGGCTTCAATCTGACGGATACGCTCACGGGTAACGCCGAATTTATTGCCGACTTCCTCCAATGTATGGTCCGTGCTGACACCAATACCAAAACGCATCCGCAATACGTGTTCTTCACGTGGGGTGAGGGTGGTTAGTATTCGGGTGATCACTTCTTTTAAATTGGAGTGGATCGCGGCTTCAAGTGGGGCGATAGCGTTTTTATCTTCGATAAAGTCACCTAAATAACCGCCGTCTTCATCACCGATTGGATCTTCAAGGCTTACAGGCTCTTTCGCGATCTTCATGACCTTGCGCACTTTCTCAAGGCTCATGGATAGGCGACCTGCCAATTCTTCAGGTGTTGGCTCGCGTCCCATTTCGTGCACCATTTGCCTTGATGTACGAACAATTTTGTTAATGGTTTCGATCATATGTACGGGGATACGGATGGTACGTGCCTGATCAGCAATGGAGCGCGTGATAGCCTGACGAATCCACCAGGTTGCGTATGTTGAAAATTTATAACCACGGCGATATTCAAATTTATCAACCGCTTTCATCAGACCAATATTACCTTCCTGAATAAGATCAAGGAACTGCAAACCACGATTGGCATATTTTTTAGCAATCGAAATAACCAGCCTTAAGTTGGCTTCGATCATTTCTTTCTTGGCCTGAGTGGTGGTGCGCTCACCACGTTGCACCGAATTAACCAGATCTTTAAAAATAACTGGATTAATACGAATACGGCGGGCGAGGGTGATCAGTTCCTTTTGCAGTTCTGTAATTCTAGTCTGGTTGTTTTTAACAAAATTATCCCAGGCCAGCTTTTCTTTGTTCGTACCCTCACTTAGCTGAGGCCACCATTTAAGATCCAGTTCATGACCGTGATAATGCTTTAAGAAGTAGGGGCGGCCAACACCATTGGTTTCAGCAAGCCTCACTAATTGCCCTTCAATCTGGATAATTTCTCTGTTGGTGGTATAGAGCTCTTCTTTAATTGATTCAATACAGGCGTTGCTTAGGTGGAAATCCTTTAGTTTAGCAACTAACTGGTTGCCCAAATCTTCATATTCAGGTTTATTTTTAGGATTTGGTTTTTCTTCTCCAAGTGCGACTGCCAACTGATTATCCTGAATATTAATCATGCGTTTGCACAGAGGAGAAATTTCATCTAGTAATTCAAGTACTTTAGGAAGCAGGGCTTCCTCCATTGCTGCAATAGAAACGCCACCAGTAGCTTCTTGACCCTCTTCAGAAGAGTCACCTTCAGCCTTTTTTCCGTCCTCAGTTTTGCCATCCTCACCATCGATATCATCATCAAAATCATCATCATCGTCTTTGGCTGAAAGATCGCCTTTCTTTTTGGGAGTGAGAACTTCGTCGGTATCGAAATCATCTTCGCTTACAGAGGCTTCGCCAGGGAATCCATCTTCAGGGTTTAATGTCGAATCTAAGTCAACAATTTCACGCAGAAGAATTTTTTCATTGGTTAAATCATCATACCAGGACGTAAAACGTTGTAAGGCATGGGGGCTTTCTAGCAATGATTGAATCATCATCACTTTGCCTTCCTCAATACGCTTGGCAATTTCAATTTCACCCTCACGCGAGAGCAGCTCAACGCCCCCCATTTCCCGCAAATACATACGCACAGGATCATCGGTGCGGCTTAGCTCGTCATCGGTATCAAGGCTGTCTTCAGATTCGGCATCACCTTCAAAGTCAAATTCTATATCGCCTTCTACCAATGTAATGTTGGCTTCAGAAAGCAGGTTCATAACCCGTTCGATATGATCTGCAGATAAGGTTTCCTGTGGAAGGACTTCGTTAAATTCATCATACGTCAAAAATCCGCCTTGTCTTTTGGCCATGATAATTAAACGTTTTACAGCATTTAAAATAGGTTCTGAAAGAATCTCATCGCCCTTCTTTTTGGAGCCTGACATAGGGATTGTATCACCGGTAAGGCGCGCAATTTCTTGTTCTGATTCTTCTTTTATAGGCCTTTTGGCTTTAGGTTTAGGTTGTGCTTGCACCTGAGTGGTGGCTGCTTGTGGCTTAGCCTGATTGGCCACTTTTGCTTGAGCAGGAGATGGTTTCGCTTTAGATGCATCAACTTTAGCAGCTGGTTTGGCAGGTGTAGATGTAGTTTTTGCGGACATTTTTCCCTTTTGCGTGCTTGTGGCTTTAGCCGGAGCAGACGTTTGTTTTTTTGAAGGAGTATTTGTTTTTGCTTTCACGGCTGCTGCTTGGGGCGATTTAGAATCGGGAGCAGATTTTTTAATATTTTGATTAGCAGAAGAACCTGCCTGTTTTTGAGGCACAGTAGTTTTTTTAGCAGGTGTGCTGGTATTTTTAGCTGTAGTGACGTTCTTGGCCACTTTTGCTTGTGCAGGGGCTGTTTTGGATGTCGTGGATTTAGAAGGGGACGATTTTTTTGGTGCAGGTTTTTTAGATTTAGATTTGGTAGCCATAAAGTCTCCTAGAGGTCAGCATCGCTGTGTAACAGCATTTCTAAATTAGTTCGTTTGGTAGCAATCGTTCGTTCCATCTCTGCAATCTCTTGAGATAACGCATTCGCGCGTTCCTCACCTTCGGGTGTATGCTCTAAATAAGCATGCCTCGATTCTTTTTTTATGTCCTCAAGACAATGCAGGTCACACAGATACAGCCAAGCCGCTTGCTGAGCAGATTTGGGTAGATGCTCAATGCCCTGAAAAAACACATCACTGTGCCGTTTGATCAGCTGCCATTCGCTCAATAATCCCTCTTCAGTCAAAAAGACCTGACAATCAACATGTGGTACGGCTAAAAGCTCCTCCCTTTTATGTAAAATCACCTGACGTATTTTGTCAAGCTCCTTCCCAGAAAAAGTCATCCGAGATGTTTCTTCTAAAACGTGATCATCGCACAAAAGTGAGGGGTAAGTCAATAAAAGCCGGATAATTTGACTTTCAGTCATTAAAATTGGATCAATACCTGTGACCATCGATGATAGCGATTTGGTTGAACTTGTTAAGCTTTTAGGCGGCGTAAACGCTGGTTTATTATGTCCATGCGCCGTTTGGTACTTGGATGATTTATGTGATGAATTGCGTTTGGTTAGTTCGTTTAATGCTAAATAAAAATATTGTTGATAGAATTTCCTGATGTCAGAATCTTGAATTTTTTGACCCAGAAGTGACAGGGTTTTGCGTAGTTGTGCCTGATGTTCTGGCCGACTCGTATCAACAAGCTGGCACTGATATTCAAAAATAAATTCTGACAGGGAAATCGTCTGCCCTAATATTTTTTCTAATTTAGCCGAACCATACACCCGCAAAATATCATCAGGGTCCATTTTGTCGGGTAATTTAACAAATCTGACGGATACTCCTGGTTTTAAAATGGCAAGGATACGTTCAGCAGCCCGCCACATCGAACGGATACCGGCGGCATCACCATCCATACATATAATCGGATCATGGTCAATTTTCCAAAGTCTTTTGATATGATCTTCGGTTACGGCAGTGCCTAAAGGTGCAACGGCGTGACAGGTGTTAGAGCGGTTAAGGGCAATGACATCCATATAGCCTTCTGCTAATATTAAGGGCTTAATGTCCTTGTGAGGCATGCGTGCTAGATGTTCTGCGTAGAGTGTCTGCCCTTTATGAAAAAGTGGTGTATCTGGAGAATTTAAATATTTGGGTTCGCCCTTTCCCAGTATGCGTCCGCCAAAAGCAATGACATTGCCTTTACTATCGCTGATAGGAAAGATGAGGCGGTTTCTGAAGCGGTCATAGGGTGGTTTGCCCTCTATTTCAATGATAAGTCCACTTTCGTTGAGGAGATCGTTGCTTATTCCCTCGGCGGATAATTGTTTGTAAAGAAGATTACCTTCTGGTGCGTAGCCGATACGGTAGTCTTTAATATAGTGAGGAGTTAAGCCGCGCTTTTCAATATATTCCCTGGCTGCAAAGCCTGAAGTTGTCTGTAGTTGAGCTTCAAAAAATTGACAGGCCTTTTCAACGCATTCTAGAAGTTGCTTTCGGCGTGATTGTTGCTGAACTTCTGCTTCTGTGGGCTTGAAGTCTGGGACTGTCATCCCTACGGATTTGGCAAGTTCAATAACGGCTTCGGGGAAGCTAAAATGATAGCGTTTAGTCAAATAAGTTGCGGCAGTTCCATGCGCTCCGCAACCAAAGCAGTGGTAAAATTGCTTGTTGTCGTTGACCGTAAAGGAGGGCGATTTTTCATGATGAAAAGGGCATAGTCCCATAAACTCGTGCCCGCGTCGTTTCAGAGCAACGTCACGGCCAATCACTTCCGAGATATTGACGCGGTCGAGTACTTCATCAATAAAATGATCAGGTATTAGCATGAATGATAAAGGATCCAGATTTCAGGTATATCTAACCTTATATCACAAAGTAACTGTTCAAGCACTTGAAACTTATCGCATAGCCGGATATAACTAACATCTTGAGTTAGTATCGATAGGAGTTATATGGCTAAAGAAGAGTTAATTGAGTTTAAAGGCAAGGTAACCGAATTACTGCCAAATGCCATGTTTAGAGTTGAGCTTGAAAATGGACATGTGATCATTGCGATCACTTCGGGTAAAATGCGTAAGAACCGTATCCGTATTTTGCTTGGTGATGAAGTTACTGTTGAAATGACCCCCTATGATTTATCTAAGGGGCGTATTATTCACAGGAATAAATAGCTTAAACGACATCAAGGAGGTGACATGCGGTCACAAAAGAATAAATCTGGCCTTCTCATGGGCGGCGTTTTTTTGGTAAGCGCTTCTCTTGCTGCTGTTGCAATGGCACAAACGACACTGAGCATTGAGTCGCATGATGGATCACAAAACCAGGATATCGTACCTGATCCAGGGGCGGTGGTTTTTTGTGGCAATAAGTATAATGCTAACATCTCTCTAAAAAATCATAGTGGCCAAGATAAAATTTTTAAAATTGATATCGTTGATGCTCATCCGTTGGAAAATGGTCTTTTTGAGGTCGTAGAGCAACCGCTAAATCCAGCTACACAAAACGTGATTACTTCACATGTAGTTGTTTACCCTAGAATGGTTAAACTTAAGTCAAATGAAAAAAAAGATATACGAGTATTATTACGCGGTGTTGCTGGGCCAGCTTCTATGCGTGAAGACCGTGCTTATATCGTGTTGCGTGAAGTTGAAGATGGTGATAACGGTGTCATTTTTAATGATAAGGATGTATCTTCATCGCACAGCGAAAAAAAATCTTCGCATGTGGCAAAAAATGCTGATGCCCTAGCGGATGCCGTAAGATCTGTTCCGGTTCTGTTGAGGCCTAAAAAGGCATTTTCCAAAATTGACCTAACGAATGTTGTGATAGCCAAAGAAAAAAAGGGACTTAATCTAGATATAAAACGTTCCGGTGATTTCTCGGTGTTGGGCTCACTCTCGGTTACCTATATTCCCTCTGATAGTTCGCTGAAGCAGATTGATTTAGTAACGGTTCCTGCGAATGTGTTTGCTCCTCTTGAGCAACGCCATATGGAAATAAAATGGGATGCTCCGCAACAAATTGACCTTAAAAAGGGTAAGCTTCAGGTCAATTATAATTCGGAATATGGTCGTAAGACCAAGCTGCTTGATTCTGAAACGGTAGGGTTCTAGGCATATTTAGAGAGCATTGCGTGTTTTAGGGCAATTTCTTTTTGTTATTGCGATACTCAGAAATCAATCGTAAATCGTGTGCTGAGCACAAGTGCATTCTCTAACTCTTTGTTTATGCCGGGGTTAATCACATATTGAATGTCTGGTTGCAACAAAAGCCAAGGGGTAATTTTGTCACTATAGGTGAGCTCAAACGTTGTTTCGGCATTAGCAATAGTTCCTTCGCTGACCAGAGCGGCTTTTTTATATTCGCTGCTAGGTTGAGCACCCGTAATACCAAATCCCAATTGCCCTTCATCATGCCCAGGTAGGAAGCCGGTATACACAAAGCCTGCGCTCCAAGCATAACTAATTTCATTTACATCACCATTGGCTATGCCAAAACGCACAAAGCCAACCAAGCCTTGATCGTTGCTTTCCTGGTAAAGCTGCTTTTCACCGATGATATAGCTGCCGTTGTTATGTTCTTTGTCGCCGGTAAGTGCGAGATGATCAGATTTTTCAGTATAGTACCAACCACCAACGGCAATTGTTGCACCTTGTTGAGTATAGCCGGTTTCTCCTGCGAGCAACCAGCCATCATTATTATCTAACCGAATATGAGTGCCGTGTGGATGATTAACGGCACCTGAAACACCATCCAAAATGGCTGTTTGGATATATATATTTTTAGTAGGGTTTAGGCGAACTCTTGTACCGACTGATGTATTTGGAAAGATAGAAGGGCCATTCTGACCGGATTGTGACATTTCAGTTCCAATACCAAAGGTAGAATGAATAAATAAAGCACTTGAGTCCGTAACATAAAATTCTGAATTTAAATCATATAGACCGGCAAGAAGAGAAACTTGATTCTCCAGTAGTGTTTGTTCAAGATAAGCTTGATAAAGCTTTGCTGTGGGGCTTGGCACTTCAATATTGTTAAGCCCTTGGCTACTGCCTACTAAATCGTTATCTGGTCTGCTCCCCATATTATTCAGTAAGTTGACTTTAGCACTTAATCCTTTGATGCCTAGGATCTTTTCGCCGTCGAGCGTAAAAATAACATCAAGATTATCAAGCGCTCGAATGCCACGTTTAATGCCACCACTAACATTTCCTACGACATCAAATTTATAGATGATATCGGTTGCGATGCCCCTATTTTCTAAATTGCGACGCGCTCCACCCCAATCACCCGTTAAATAGGCAGAATAATCTTTTAGCTCCTCTGGCACCTCATCAGCTTGGGCACGTATTGGACACGATAGAAGAAGCGTAACTAACGGAAGCATCAGCGTGTAAATTTTATTGTTCATAATGACAGGCGCACTTATTGTTGATGAGAATGATAATTGTTCTCATATCTTTTAGTGCTAGTCATCACGATTGTCAATTTACATTTTTGCTTATCTAACGCTCACTGGTTTTCGTTTCCAAATACTTGTTTAAAGATTGTATCCACATGTTTAGTATGATATCTCATATCAAACATGGCCTCGATTTGAGGTTTGTTAAGGTAACGGGCGATGTCAGGATCAGCTTGCAATAACTCGAGGAAGTCTTTTCCTTCTTTCCATACTTTCATGGCATTACGCTGAACATAGACATAGGAATCTTCACGGCTGGCACCTGCCTGGGTGAGGGCAAGGAGTACGCGTTGGGAAAACACTAATCCTTTTAATTGGTTAAGATTTTTTTCCATATTCTCTGGATAAATGACTAGTTTATCCAGTAATCCTTTCAATCGGTGCAAGGCAAAATCCAGAGTGACGGTGGCGTCAGGTGCAATCATGCGCTCAACGGATGAATGTGAAATATCACGTTCGTGCCAGAGTGCTACATTCTCCAGTGCAGGCATTGCATAACCGCGTACCAGGCGCGCAAGACCAGTGAGGTTTTCGCTGAGTACTGGGTTGCGTTTATGCGGCATGGCAGAACTGCCTTTCTGACCTTCAGAAAAGAATTCCTCTGCTTCCAAGACTTCCGTGCGTTGAAGATGGCGCACTTCGATGGCGATGTTTTCAATCGATCCTGCAATCACTGCAAGTGTTGCAAAAAACATCGCATGCCGATCCCTGGGAATAACCTGAGTTGAAACAGGTTCAGATGTCAGGCCCATTTGTTCAGCAACATATTCCTGAACAAATGGGTCAATATTGGCGTAGGTTCCAACAGCGCCAGAAATCGCGCAGGTGGCAATTTCTGCACGGGCTGATTTGAGGCGTGTTAAGTTACGCGCCATCTCGGCATAGAAACGAGCCATCTTCAGTCCCATGGTTGTTGGTTCAGCATGGATGCCGTGGCTGCGCCCCATACTAACCATATCTTTGGTTTCATAAGCGCGGCGTTTGAGCACGACTAAAATCTCTTCAATGTCCTTGATGAGGATATCGCTCGCCTGGGCCAGTTGTACAGCAAGGCAGGTATCAAGCACGTCAGAACTGGTCATGCCTTGGTGGATAAAACGTGAATCTTCACCTACATATTCAGCGACACTGGTAAGGAAGGCAATGACATCGTGCTTGGTGACTTTTTCAATGTCGTCAATTCGTTCAACGTCAAAATTTCCTTTTTCCCATACAGTCTTTGCGGCTGACTCTGGAATGACTCCAAGCTTTGCCTGTGCATCACAAGCATGGGCTTCAATTTCCAACCAGATTTTATAACGGTTTTGCGGTTCCCAAATGGCAACCATTTCGGGGCGTGAATAACGAGGGATCATGGGAGTTCCTTATTGAAAATAAGGCAAAGTATAACAGTCTAATTCTCTGTCGACAACCGCATTTCTTCAAGTTCCAGCCATCTTTCTTCGGAAGATGCCAGTTGGTGTTGTTTATCCGAAAGGTCGAAGCTTAGTTTGTCAAATTGTTCAGGGTCTTTTAAGTAGAGATTGGCATCTGCTAAGGCTTCTTCAATGGTTTTGATATCGATACTTAATTGTTCAATCTGTGCTGGTAATATCTCGAGCTCGCGTTTTAGTTTATAGGAAAGCTTATTAACCTTGGGATCAAGTTTAGGTTCGTTGTCGGCTGGCTTGTTTTCGATTCGCAGATTAGGGTCAGTAAGGCTTTCTTTGCCATTTTTAGGGAAGCGCTTTTTATAATTAAGGTAATCGGTATACCCGCCAATATAACCTTCTACCACACCATTGCCTTCAAAGACCAGGGTCCGGTTGACAATACGGTCGATAAAGTCACGATCGTGGCTGACGATGATGAGGGTGCCGTCATATTCATCCAGCAATTCCTGCAAGAGGTCAAGGGTGTCCATATCGAGGTCGTTGGTGGGTTCATCCAGAATCAACACATTGCCAGGGTCGGCTAGCTGCTTGGCTAGCAATAGACGGTTCATCTGGCCACCGGAAAGGGTTGAGACCATACCGCGAGCTTCATCTTTGTTAAACATGAATTTTTTAAGGTAACCAATCACGTGCATAAGGTGCCCATTCACATTAACGTGATCACCCCCATGCGGGCATAGAACTTCAATGAGCGATTTTTGTGAGTCTAGCAATAGACGATGCTGGTCGATATAGCGTATATCGGCATTCTTCGCTGTACGGATTCTGCCGGAATCAGGCTCTAGATTGCCTGTCAGCATTTGCAAGAAGGTGGTTTTACCGGTTCCATTATTGCCGATAATACCGATTTTATCTTTACGCATAATTCGCGTAGAAAGACCATCGACAATAGGTTTGATTTTTCCGTTAGCATCGGTAAAGCTTTTGACGACATTTTTAATTTCAAAGACCAGTTTGGCGCTCATATCGGCGGTAAGGGCTGGAAGCTCAACTTTATTGAGAACCTGGCGCAGCCTTGTTTTATCATCACGCAATTGTTGACGCATCTGCACCAGTTTTTCTACACGCTGGACATTACGCTTACGCCTAGCAGAGATTCCGCCTTGCATCCAGCCTTCCTCGACCTGCATTTTACGGCCTAGATTGGCAAGTTGCCTGGCTTCTTGTTCGATAAGTTCATCGGACCAGTTCTCAAAATCGGCATAACCTTTATAATTAACCCGCATGACACCGCGATCCAGCCAAAAAGTTTTGGTGGAAATATTCCGTAAAAATTCACGATCGTGGCTAATACATAATACGGCACCATGATAGGTTCTTAAAAATCCTTCAAGCCAGGTTATTGCAGCTAAATCCAAATGGTTTGTGGGTTCGTCCAGGAGCAAAATATCAGGCTCTTGAATTAATGCTTTTGCCAGGGATGCGCGGCGATACTGGCCTCCAGAAAGACGCTCCATTGAATCGGGTCCGTTTAGTTCTAACGGGTTTAAAACCATATCGGCCCTGTAATAAAAAGATTCTCTCAATTCACCCTCGGGAATGTCAAGATTATCAAGCACATAATCGTAAAGGCTGATAGGCTGACCCGTGATAACTTGTTGGGGTAAATAGCCAACCTCTTTACCTGGCTGGATAAAATATTCGCCTTTATCAGCTTCCAGCTCGTGCGATATTAGCTTAAATAGTGTGGTTTTTCCACACCCGTTTTTACCAACGAGGCACACTTTATCATCGGGATAAAGGCTCATGGAAAGGTCTGTAAAGAGGGGCTTTCCACCAAAATGGACTTCAACGTTTTTCAGATAAAGGAGAGGAGGGGCGTTATTCATCGAGGGAATGCTGAAGAAGGATGGAATCAACCCATTGGTTGAATTTCAGGCCAACCTTATGCAGATGGGCTACTTTTTTAAAACCATGTTTTTCATGAAGGGCAATAGACGCGCGATTGGTATTTATATCGCCACTGATGACGGCAATAATTTGCTTTAATCCCTGTTTGCGGCAGCGTTTAAGAATTTCAGTTAACAAAATATCCCCTATACCTTTGGTTCGGAAGTCTTTATCCACGTAAATAGAATGCTCCACGGTATAACGGTAAGCAGACCGTGTACGGTAATGGACAACATAGGCATAACCGATGACTTTATCATCCAATTTGGCCACAATATAGGGAAAGTTGCTATTTTGAATCGTCGTGCGCCGATGATCCAGTTCGTCGGCGGTAGGAGGGGTTTCTTCAAACGACGAGAAAGTATTAAGGACATAGAACGTGTAAATACGCTCTATTTCAGGGATATCATGAACGGTAGCATCGTGAAGGGTAACGTTCATTTTTGTCCTTTTCCTCCTTACTAATCAATTGGTTAAAGGTAATTTGTGCTGTAAAAAAAGCCAAGACGATACTTCTATAGCAAAATAGGGTTAAAGTCTATGGTTATTATAGTAGCGCATAAAGATTATGAATTGGTAACGATACCCTCTTAATCTAGGACGTTTATTATAAGATATCAAATATTAGTCATGTTAATATGATTAAATAAGTAAATTAAGACGGTTTTATGAATATAACACACGGATGGGCCTGTTAATTTTTAATGTTATGGATTGATTGTTTATATGTTATGGGAATTTATAATATTATATATTGACAATATGGAAGTTAATGTTATAATCCTTTTAAATAGTTTAAAGGAAAATGCAAATGACAAACGAAGGTGGAGTAACTAAAAGAACAAGACGCCCAGCTCCTGCACGGAGAGTGGGGCCGGATAAAGTTGTTTATTCAGCTGAGGGAGTCGATCCAATAAGAGAATCAGATCTTGGCATTGATCCTACGTCACCTAAAAAGGAAAGGGAGCTTTTGGAAGCAGAGGGCAAGCCTTTGACTGCCGAACAGATGTTAGATCTTAACTTTCCAGCAGACGTTGAGTCTAATGATGATGAGTTTTGGAAAGCAATATATAAACTTTGTACTCCGTTAGTTGTAGTGGATAATCGCGAACCTAATGAAGTTAAAACTAAGGTGAACGAGCAAGACGTTACACTAGATGTAATTAAAGAAGTTGAGGGTAATTCACAAACTGAAGATTTTGAGACACGGACAGTAAAAGAGCAAGAGCGTGAAGTCCGTACCCAAAAAGAAGTTAAGGGTAATTCACAAACTGAAGATTTTGAGACACGGACAGTAAAAGAGCAAGAGCGTGAAGTCCGTACCCAAAAAGAAGTTAAGGGTAATTCACAAACTGAAGATTTTGAGACACGGACAGTAAAAGAGCAAGATAAAGATAAAGATAAAGATAAAGATAAAGATAAAGATAAAGATAAAGATAAAGATAAAGATAAAGATAAAGATAAAGATAAAGATAAAGATAAAGATAAAGATAAAGATAAAGATAAAGATAAAGATAAAGATAAAGATAAAGATAAAGATAAAGATAAAGAAGTGCGTTTGCCTAACTCTGGTAAACCTAAGACCGATGGACAAGGTGAGGTTGCCCCTGTTAGTAACAAAAAAGAACACACAAGAAGAAAACAAAAAAAATCTACACCTGTAACTAAAGAAGATGAAGATAAATCACTTATCAATAATCCTGCAGAAACAACGTCAAATGAATTAGCTAAAAATAACCTCACAAAAGTGATCAAATCAGAAACTAGCAAGTGGAAGAAAGCATTAGAAAAAATTAGCTTCTTAGGTTTGAATGCAATTAAAAACGCAGAGGGGACGGTTTCAAAAAGGTTGAAAGTTAGTAATTTGCGCAATAAAGACAAAGCTAAATTATCTCGAGAACAAGGGGTTTCTGAGACTAGAGGACTTACAGCTGAAGAGAATGTCTTATGGTCTAAATGTTCTGAAAAAGAAATTAATTTTAAAAGTGGTTGCTTAAATCATTATCTTTCGAGCAAAAATGCGACAAAGATGTCAGATTTGTCAGATTTTGAAAAGGGGCGACTGTTTCTTATATCCGCTACAACTTATAATTACGTACAACAACATGGAAATCTGAAAACAAATTTGGTGCTTGATGGTGTCTTAAATGTTTCTCCAGAATTGTTTGAAAAAATATGTGTGGAGATCGGAAAATCAAATATTTCTAATCTAACTAATACTGATAAACTTAATGAATTCAAAGGTTGTTTTAAATATACAGTTCTTCAGGGTAAACCATCTAGCTATCAGCTTGATTTTGATAAGTTAGCGTCTAAGGTTGGTGTAAAAGAAGTTAGATATGAATCTTCAGATGTTTTGAATCGTCATAATTCTAATCGATGGTCAAGAATGGTAAGTAGTTCTAATCAAATTATTGGGAATGACGGAATACAAACCCAACGATTGAAGTAAAGACATTAAGAATTCTATGATTTCTTATTCATAATTGGTTGGTGAGCAAATATTCGGTTTTATCGGATTTAGCTCACCAACATTATTCCAAATATTATTGTGCATATTGGGCGTGATCCCTTCACTTAGAGCTAACCAAATGAATTAAGGCCAATTGTAGGCCTATCATGCCCTAAAATTTAGCATTAAGGTTAGTTAATCGATCATCATTCATTAAGAAACCTATAGGCCATCTCAGCGGTGGATTATGATTTTGATTAGATGACTTATAACTGCTTTGATAAGATGGATTAAAGGGACCTGCCACCAGATCCCTGGCCTGAGCCTGTTCTAAAATGAAGTGCAACACCTTATGATGTTTGTTGACTGACAAACACTTCAAAAAGATGTTGCGTATGAAAAGATATAACCATTTACGTTATGATGAAAGAGTAAAGATATCTCAGCTGAAGCAATCTGGCCTGCTAGCAGGCCAGATTGCTTCAGCGATCGGCCGTCCAGTGTGTACCGTTTATCGGGAGCTAAAGCGCAATGAAGCACCGCCAGGTCAATATTGGCCGGATACGGCACATCGCCTGGCAGCTGGCCGCCGTTGCCGTCAAGCGCGACTCGACAAGTATATCAAGCTCCAGGAATGTGTTATGGAACACATGCAGAACCATTTCTGGACACCTGAGCAAATCGCCGGTCATCTTAAGCATGGTCAAACCGAGCTAAAATCCATTTGTCACGAAACGATCTACCACTGGATTTATCAGGGTTCTAGACGAAAAGAGAAAATCTGGAAGTTCCTTCCACGGCATAAAGCAAAGCGGTGACTAAGGAAATCTAAAGGCGCTGGTGCTTCACGTATACCAAACAGAGTCTCTATCCATCAACGGCCCAAGCACATTGATAAGCGGACAACATTTGGTCACTGGGAAGGGGATTTGATGAGCTTCTGTAAGGGCTCTCAACCTATTCTGGTTCTCAGGGAAAGACAGACCATGTTTACCCTCAGCAAGCAATTGCCCAGTAAAAAGGCCGATGACGTTGCAAACGCAATCCTTAACCTGCTAACCAAAATACCTCAAAAGCACGCAAGTCGTTGACTTTGGATAATGGTGGTGAATTTACCCGTCACCAGTTATGGGGTAAAGCACTGGACATCAAAACCTTCTTCTGCGACCCATATGCATCATGGCAAAAGGGCGGCGTCGAGAATACCAATGGAAGACTGCGAAGAGACTTACCCAGAAAACGAACATTCACACATACAACAAGGAGGATTTCAATGAAACCATTGATAACTATAACCTAACACCACGCAAAAAACTCAATTGGATAACTCCTAATGAGGCATTCCTAAAAAATGTCAGAGGTTTGCACTTCAAACTTGAATGTGGCTTATATTCAGTTATATTACATTCTTATTTTTAAATGGAAATTAAAATGAAAGAAGACAATATTCTAGATCTGAGTGAAAAATATCCATTAACGGACGAAGGATTTAATGGATTAGTCCAAATAGGTCTTGTTGCTAATAAGCCTCAGACAAAAAACTTCATTAAAGAAATGACAAAATCAGCGTACCAAAAATGGCTATGTGATTATCAAATATACTTTAATCAAGATGGTGACCTTTTAGACAACAAAGAAACATGGTTCATACCTCAAAGTTTATTGAAACAAATTCAATTAAAAAGTGAAGGCTTCGAAGCACTCAATGAAGTATTTAAGTATGTGTTTTCATTAATTCAAAAAGAAAAATCTCCAGAAATATTATTAAATATAACTGGAGAAAACATGAATTACGTATCAGAATTACTCTATTGGATGGTGTTTCACAATAATATTAGTCCAGATATAGAAGAAAAAATTCTAAGTCTTGTTGATATCCGTTGTATGAATAAATCAATGATATTTAAAAGTTTAATATTTGACATAATTCATTATGAAGATATTGAGCTGTACACGGAGATTCATAGTAATCAACTTGTGAAAGTGTTTCAGTTATTTAGTGATACTAGAAATAAACAATTTATAATTCTTCTTAAGTCAGCTGTTCAAAATCATTCAGGTAAAGTAATATACGGTTTATTATCTGTCTTTGGTACAAAAAATTTAGAAAAAGAATATATATATCACAATTTATTTGAAGCACTTATTCGTTCACCCAATATGCAAGAAGAAACCTCTGAAATAATTAAGATGCTGTATGACGAAACACCACATGATATTTTATTTTGGTATTTGAAAAAAATGGAAGATCCATATGCAGACGTGTTCGATTATCTGGAAGAGCGGACAAATAAATTATTAAGTGAAAATGATGTTGATGGTTTACGTGATTTATTTATAAAAGCTACTTCAAATCGTTGTTGGTATACTGTATCCATGATACTTAGAACAACTAAAGAAAAGCAGGGAACAACAACGGTTACTGAATTGATAAATCAACTGGATGATGATGGTTTGAAATCATTATTTTTGGGCATTGCTGGGTTGATAGAGAGCGAAGGTTTAATTGATTTATTTCCGATTTATATGGATATTTTGACGATGGCGAAGGACCGTATAACAGTTGAGTCCTTTGTTAATGCATGCTATTCACTAAGACGTGAATTGCCTTCCGGTGAAGCTATAGCAGGTAAAATCGAGAATTTCCAAGAAATTGTTGAAGTGGTTGGTGAAAAATATATAATAGATGCCTTTAACCATGCATATACTAATAAATATTATGCGGTGGCAATGATTCTTTCTAATCTAATAGATTATAAAAAAATGGAATCTTTATTTGATATGAATTTTGGAAACAAAGATATTTATTCACTCATTATAAGATTTTCAATGGAATTAGCTAGGAAGAATTTTAATTTTAACTACTTGAATTCATTCAGTGTTTATAACTCTCTTGCGTTACTTCAGACACGGTTACTCACACTAATTGGCAGCCATTCCGTTAATAGAGATTTTTATAAACTGGATAATAAAGATCAACTTAGACAATTAGAAAAAATAATGAGTTCAAATGATTTTTTACATTCTATTGATGAAATTAAAGAATATTGCATTCAGAAAATCTCCATTGGAAAAGAAAAAATTACCATTAATAATTTTTATGATATTTTTAGGGTGCCTTCTAGTAGTAATTTTATTAGTTCTTCTGCTTCCTTTAAGGATTGGACTGAAAATGAACAAATTGAACTTATCAATAAATTATTTGTTCTTATTAAAGGATGTGGTTCAAATCAAATAAGTTTATTATTGGATACCTTAATTAGTATAAAAGATAAAATGAATAACCCTACTGTTCTTACGAATCTTATTAAAGAGCAGCAACCAGAAATTTTAGAGTCATTACTACGCCTGATTTCTCTTTCTACCGTTCCTGATACCAAAAAAGGTGAAATAATAGATAAATTATGTAACTTTTTCCAAGTATTTCCACCTATTACTGATCCAAAACTATTCTCTTTTCCTCAGGCCATTTTGATTCTCAAAGAAGCCTTTAATCATTCGAGTCATAGTTTATCGCAATTAATTTCTTTAGGTCATTTCAATGAAATGCAAGACGAAAGCTTAAATAAAAGTGGCGGCTTAGAAAGATTTAAGAATGTCGATCCAACTCATAATAGTATCCAGGGTTTTTCTATTTTGACATGGGCAATTGCACAAGAAAATCCCGATCCCAAGTGGTTAGAGGCGCTTATAGATGCAGGACTGGATCCGGAGACTCAAGATTTAAAAGGCCGTTTGCCTTTGGTTATGGCTTTGTTCACAAGAAATGAATCGTTAATCGATGTATTATTACCTAAATGCGGCCTTTTTCAATTTGAAAAAGCAAGCGGATTTTCAGCTAATGATGTAATAGAACAAACTGGCATAATGATATCATATGTTAAAAATAATAATGAAGTTGCTCTTAAGAAATTTTTAGACAGGGGCGCTAATCCTAATCAAAAGGAAACCGAATCCGGCAAGTCATTATTACAATATGCTGTTATTATGGGTCGTGTTAATATCGTCAAGTTACTGTTAAGTCGCCCCAACATTGATTTTCAACATAAAAGTAAAGAAAACCTCACGGCTAAAGATTACGCCAAAGGAACGAAACAATACGAAATGCAAATAATTTTAGAGAACAAAGAGAAGAAAACAGCAAATATTAGTTACTGCAGTCACTAGAGTCACTTGCAAAAGTCCTAGACTTTCTGTTGTGTGGAGCCTGTGCTATTGAAAATTTCTTCAGATTGTCTAATCGTAGAGTCATTTATGGTTAATTTGATTGATTTTGCTGATTTTTAGACGAGGGCCTGTTCTAAAATGAAGTGCAACACCTTATGATGTTTGTTGACTGACAAACACTTCAAAAAGATGTTGCGTATGAAAAGATATAGCCATTTAAGTAATGTCAGAGGTTTGCACTTCAAACTTGAATGTGGCCACCACCACCACAAATGGTAGATGTTTCGGAAGCTAAAGCTACCGAACTAGAGCTATATTGTGCCAATTTTGAAATAGATACCACATACACCAAGAACTTCACCTTTTACCCATAATTACATTCGCAATCAGCTTACTAGACGTTTTTCTTACGCCCGCTTCGTCTGCAAATAAAGGCCATTTATTAACGGCACACTGCACTTCATCAATAATATGATTGATGAAAATTTGAGAAACTCCAAATTTTTCTCCTAGTTTCAATAAATGCTTTTTACCCGGACTCCTTCCTTCACCCATGACAGTGGTACTATGTTCACCACCAGGTCCGCTTGAAAACGTTAGATCATAGGCCGGTGAAACTGTCCAGCGACCTTGATCATCCATTAGAAAACTAAAGTTCTTTGCATGATCATCCCGATTATGTGCAAACACATTAAATGCACAAAGAGATAGAATCTTTTCTACTTCCTTTATATTGTGTGTGAGCTGCTGGGTGGCACGCATGATGTGCTCATAATCAATTGAAGGCAATCGATGATCCGCATGAAGGAGGCCAGAGATTGTGTGCATATGCTTTCGCTTTTCTTTATCTCTATCAAAACGCATAACGCCGAAATATCCCGTACCTTTCTTCGAGGGAAAAAGATGTGTATCCATCATTTCTATAGATGCTGCCTTCGCCATTAGACTATAAGCATACTCGATCGCGCCCATATCTTTCATATCATGACTTGAAGAAAACTTTACCATCCAGTGATCATAATTTTTTTTCAAATGTTGCTGGCCATAAATAATGCGTTTTTTATTTTCATCTACTCCAACCATAACTTTAGGTCGAGCACCGGCTGAAGATCCAGAGAGCTCCAATAATTCTGTAAACACATCCTCTGATTCACCTTCAAGAACTTCCTGAGATTCTGTTGCCAATTTATCAAGATGAATTACATCTGAATGAACTGTTTTTTCCCATACATCTGGTTCATAAATGAATGCACCCATCCCAAATGGTCCCACATGCGTAAGCCGGTCTAATGGAGTAAGAAGTTCTGGTGCGATACCATGTGTCCGAACATGCCGATCTAAGAGTAAACGTCCCCAACCATCAGGAAGACTATCATTAAATACACCGAATAATCCTTCAAAAAGCATTTCATTACATTGTATGACACCTGGTTTCAGAGGAAGCTTGAAAGGCGATAATTCTAGTTTGCTGCTTAAAAAATGCTGCTCATATTCAAAGTAAACACGCCCATTGACTTGTGCTAATCGTCCCACCTTTTGCTTGGTTGGGAAATCAAGAAATACATTCAGAAGATTTAAAGGCTGATATTTCATTTGATTGAACCCCGTTTACGTACTTTGGGCTGGCTAAGAATTTCCTCAAGTGAACGAGGAATAGCTTGTGGCGTACTAAAAAGCGTCTCAAATTCCTCTGAAGATCCAAGAGCAATGGCGATTTTAAGTAACGATTCTAAGGAAATTTTCCCGCTACGTTCAAATAATTTTATAGTTCCAAAACTTACACCCGACCGTAGCGCTAAACCTTCCTGGGTTAAATTCATGGCCAATCGTCTGGCTTTGGCTTTTCCAGCTATATCGATCATCAATTCTTGAACTGTTTTCATCATATAGATACTATTATATCTATTAACCCCTTAAAAGTCAATTAATGGACAGTATGATATCGATTATTTCATTCTTGTTCTAATCTACGCATAATGCTCAAAAATGCCAAACAACATATTGATGTATCAGTCATGTCGTATATCAAAAGCAATGTTACCCATACAGCATATATATGGGGCCAATATGCGTTACCCATAATGGTGATGACTATTATGGCCAAGCTGACTTTGGCTCACGTTCTGGCACGATAACACTGTGGGATGCAGGAGCATCCGATACGATTGATGCAAGCTGGTTTTTTACACCAACTGTCATTGATTTGCGGGAAGATGCTTCCTATGATATTGGAATAAAAATGACCAGGATGCAAGGAGGAGGGCGCTTACGTGTTGTTTTAGCTGTGTCGTTGGGGCCAAGCAGCGCAAAGATCTCTCCGGGTGTCACCTGCAGTTAGCATAATGAGCGACTTTAATATCGAGGAATCTCCTTGCGTACGGGTATGAAAAACGCTATGATGGCGTCCTACTTAAGCTCGAGTTTTTCATGGTATCTGCTAAGCCAAAAACCTTTCAGGACATCATCTTTAGGCTGCATCAATTCTGGATGGAGCAGGGGTGTATCATGCTGCAACCTTATGATGTAGAGGTTGGGGCGGGTACCCTGCATCCGGCAACGGTACTTCGTGCTGTGGGCCCTAAGGCATGGAATGTGGCTTATGTGCAGCCCTCCAGACGCCCAAAAGACGGACGCTATGGGGAGAACCCCAATCGCTTGCAGCATTATTACCAATATCAGGTTATCTTAAAACCTAATCCAGATAATCTTCAGGACCTTTATTTAGAAAGCCTTTATGCGCTTGGCATTGATCCATTAAAACATGATATACGCTTTGTTGAAGATGATTGGGAAAATCCATCTGTTGGTGCATGGGGATTGGGCTGGGAAATCTGGTGTGATGGTATGGAAGTATCTCAGTTTACCTATATGCAACAAGTAGGCGGTATTGAGTGTTCGCCGATTGCTGGAGAATTGACCTATGGGTTGGAGCGGCTTGCCATGTATATCCAGGGGGTTGAAAATGTATATGACCTCAAATGGAACGACCGTGGGGTGAGCTACGGCGATGTTTTTAAAGAAAATGAAAAACAATTTTCAGCCTATTGTCTGGATTATGCCGATGTAGACATGGTAAGGCGTCATTTTGATGATGCGGAAACTGAAAGCCAATCCATGCTTTCAAAAAGACTGGCGCTACCAGCGTATGACCAGTGCTTGAAGGCTTCGCACTTGCTGAATATTTTAGATGCCCGTGGGGCTATGGGAGTCACAGAGAGAGCGGCCTATATTGGCCGTGTTCGTAACCTGGCACGCGCTTGTTGTGCCCTTTGGGTAGAGACTCAACCATGACCGACATTTCAACGACATCATCATCTGCCATATCTTCATCCACAGATGTTTCTTCACTGCCTGAGCCCATTTTGACCTTAATGAAGGGAAAAATACATCGTGCTACTGTAACGCATGCGGAACTTGAGTATGAAGGATCAATTGGTATTGATGCCAACCTCTTGAAGGAAGCCGGCATCCTTCCGTATGAACGTGTGGAAATTTATGATATTACCAATGGTCAGCGATTCGCTACCTATGCGATAGAAGCTCCTGCTGGCAGTGGCGTGATAGCGATTTACGGAGCTGCTGCGCATTTATGCAAGGTAGGTGATAAAGTCATTATCTGTGCTTATGTACAGATGGTCGAGCAACGGGCAAAGAACCATAAACCTAACGTTGTTTTGTTAGGTGAAGGCAATGCGGTCAAGTCGACAAGTCGAGTGGTTGAATGTGAAGTTTCTTGGTGATGAATGGGGTATAAATGGCAGAGTTATTGCTAGAATTATTCAGTGAAGAAATCCCCGCTCGTATGCAGCCTGGGGCTGAAGAGCAAGTGCGTCAAAAAACGGAACAGTTTTTAGCCGAGCAGGGATTATCCTATCGTGCGCTTACTACGTTTTCATCACCTCGGCGTTTGGTGTTGATCGTCGATGGCTTACCTGAAATTCAACCTGATAAAACGGTTGAAAAACGTGGCCCCCGTGTGGATGGGCCAGAGGCTGCCCTAGATGGATTTCTAAAATCCACAGGTCTTACCAAGCATCAGCTTGAAGTGCGCAGTACCCCTAAAGGTGATTTCTACTTTGCCCAAACCGTTGAAAAAGGGGCTGATGTTGCGTCTGTTTTAAAGACGTATATTGAACAATTGATTCTTAATTTTGCCTGGCCAAAATCGATGCAATGGGGTGACCATACGTTTCGATGGGTTAGACCGCTTCGTAACATTTTGTGCCTATTTGCTGGTCAGGTTGTGCCCGTATCGATTGAGCATTTGGTGGCAAATGACCAAGTATCGGGTCACCGTTTTTTAAGCCCAACCAAACAATCGGTTAAAAACAGTAAAGATTATCTGGCATTCCTTGAAAGTCATCATGTGATGCTTGACCGTCAGCAGCGCATTAATTTTATTAAAGAACATATCGCAATGCTTGCCGCTGGGAAGAATTTAGTTGTCTGCGAAGATGAAGGGCTAATAGAAGAGATTGCTGGATTGGTTGAATACCCTTACCCGGCTATAGGGACTATTGATTCGCTTTTCATGGAATTGCCGCAGGAAGTGTTAGTAAGTACCATGCGTAACCATCAGCGGTACATTGCGTTACAGGATTTCCAGAATAAGCTGTCGGCTCATTTTATAGTGGTTGCCAATATCCCTGCCAATGAACAGATTATTGCCGGTAATGAGCGCGTGCTTCGAGCCAGATTATCCGATGCCCAATTTTATTGGGATACCGATAAACGCGTGAAATTGGATGAGTGGGCTAAAAAGCTTACGCAGGTTGTTTTTCATGCACGTATTGGGATGATAGCCGATAAGGTTAGCAACATGTCCAAACTTGCTGCTGCTATTGCGCAATGGGTGCCACACGTTAGCCTTAAGCAGGTTGAAAGGGCGGCTTTTTTATGTAAAGCCGATCTGGCTACTGGCGTGGTTTCTGAATTCCCTGAACTACAGGGAATTATGGGGTCTTATTACGCAGAACATCAGGGTGAAGATGAGGCCGTTGTAAAGGCAATCAATGAACATTATAAACCCATAGGTCGCAGCGATTCTGTACCAACACAGCCGGTGAGCGTGGTAATCGCCCTTGCAGATAAATTAGACACATTGGTTGCTTTGTTTGCGATCAATGAAAAACCTACGGGCTCAAAAGATCCTTTTGCCTTACGCCGTGCAGCGCTTGGATTAATTCGTATTATTTTGGATAACCAATTGCGCGTTCCTCTTAAGAAGGCTATTGATCAGGCACTCCTGCCTTATGGTTCACAGCTTGCTAAGCACGGAGTTACAGATAATGTGGTCAGTGATGTGCTTGAGTTTATCATCGAGCGTTTGAAGGTGCTTTTGAAAGATAATAATATTCGCCATGATTTGATCCAGGCCGTATTTGCGGATGGAAAAGAAGACGATCTGGTACGTCTGGTTAAGCGTGTAGAGGCGTTGCGTGACTTTGTGAAGTCGGCGGATGGTGTTAATTTGTCGGCTGCATTTAAGCGCGCAGCCAATATTGTTCGGATAGAATCGCAGAAAGGTGGTGAGGATTTCAACACTCAAGCGCATAAAGATTTATTAACCGAATCAGCAGAAATTGATCTGTCAAATGCCTTCTTGCAAGTCGAGCCTAAGGTCGATGAAGCACTAAAGGAAGACCGGTTTGTTGATGCAATGACAGTTTTAGCGCAGTTGCGTCAACCTGTTGATTGCTTTTTTGATCAAGTAAGGGTAAATAGTGAGGATCAGGCGGTAAGGTTAAATCGTTTAAGGCTCCTTTCCCAATTTAGAAATGTGTTGCTTCGTATTGGCGATTTTTCGCAAATCGAGGCAGCATCTGATTAATCGTTGTACAACATGTTGATGAGTCAAGTCCATGGGGATTATATATATGAATCAATGGGTCTATAGTTTTGGTGACGGCACCGCACAAGGTAATGCGGGCATGAAAAATCTTTTGGGCGGGAAGGGCGCTAACCTGGCAGAGATGTGTCTGCTGGGTTTACCGGTTCCTCCGGGATTTACCCTGAGCACCGAAGTGTGCACAGCATTTTATCAGAATAACCGTCATTATCCTGAAGGGTTAAAAGAGCAGGTGGCTGATTCGCTGCATGCGATAGAGAAAAAATTGGGATGTGTCTTTGGTGATGCTAAAAACCCATTGCTTGTTTCGGTACGTTCAGGTGCTAGAGCTTCTATGCCTGGTATGATGGATACGATTCTTAATCTTGGTTTAAATGACCAAACCGTTATTGGGCTGGCTACACAGAGTAACAATGAACGTTTTGCGTATGACAGCTATCGACGTTTTATCCAAATGTATTCTGATGTGGTTCTTGGGGTTGACCATTACCACTTTGAAGAAATTCTGGATGAATTAAAACGTGTACGCGGTGTAACACTTGATACTGAGCTTAACGCCAGTGATCTCAAAGAGTTAGTTGCTAAATTTAAAGCAAAAGTTGAAGAGGAATACGGAAGCCAGTTCCCACAGGATGTGCATGAGCAATTATGGGGATCCATTGGTGCAGTGTTAAAATCATGGATGAATCCACGTGCCAATACCTATCGCCGTCTTCATGAAATTCCTGAAAGCTGGGGAACGGCAGTCAATGTCCAATCGATGGTGTTTGGTAACATGGGCGATGACTGTGCGACCGGTGTAGCGTTTACCCGTGATCCTTCAACTGGTGAAAAACTTTTTTATGGTGAGTATTTGATTAATGCTCAGGGTGAAGATGTGGTCGCCGGTATCCGTACCCCTGCACCGATTACCATTGCTGCTAAGCATAAAATGAACAGTGACCTTTTGGCTATGGAAGAAACCCTGCCTGAAGTGTATCAGCAACTGGTGCATGTGTATGAGCAATTAGAAAAACATTACCGCGATATGCAGGATATTGAATTTACGGTACAGAAAAATAAATTATGGGTGCTGCAAACGCGTTCCGGTAAACGGACCGCTGCTGCTGCCGTCCATATTGCTGTGGATATGGTTAATGAAGGTCTTATCGATAAAGAAGAGGCACTTAATCGTATTGACCCCTTATCATTAGATCAATTACTGCATCCAACCTTGGATCCTAAAGCACATAAGCAGGTGATGGATCGTGGTTTGCCTGCATCCCCAGGTGCTGCCTGCGGTAAAGTAGTGTTCAATGCCGAAGATGCTGAGCTTTTGGCAGGCCGTGGTGAAAAAGTGATTTTGGTCCGTATTGAAACCAGCCCTGAAGATATTCATGGAATGCACGCTGCTGAGGGTATTTTGACCGCGCGTGGTGGTATGACCTCACACGCAGCTGTAGTGGCTCGTGGTATGGGTAAGCCATGTGTATCAGGTGCTGGCGGTGTTCGTATTGATTATAAAAATAAGGTATTTACTGCTGGTGGTTTAACAGTACGTGAATTAGAACTGATTACCATCAACGGTACATCAGGTGAAGTTATGTATGGCGAAGTGCCGACGATTCAGCCACAATTATCTGACGAGTTTATGACCTTGATGCAATGGGCAGATGAAACGCGCGAACTTAAAGTGCGTACGAATGCAGAAACCCCACTTGATGCTCAAACCGCTCGTCGTTTTGGTGCTGAAGGAATTGGTCTGTGCCGTACCGAACACATGTTCTTTGACGCTGAACGCATTATTGCGGTGCGCGAAATGATTTTAGCCAGCACTGTAGAAGGTCGTGAATTGGCACTTGCTAAAATATTGCCGATGCAAAAGGGCGACTTTAAGGCGTTGTTTGCGATCATGGCGGGTTTACCAGTGACGATTCGTTTGCTTGATCCGCCGCTGCACGAATTTTTGCCGCATACTGATGAAGAAATGAAAGAAGTAGCAAGCCATGCGGGAGTGACATTTGAAGAAGTTAAACATAAGGCGCTTGCGTTGGCGGAATCTAACCCGATGCTTGGCCATCGTGGTTGCCGTTTAGGTATCAGCTATCCAGAGATTTATGCCATGCAGGCCCGTGCTATTTTTGAAGCAACGGCCGAAGTGTTTAAGGAAGAAAATTTAAAAGTGATTCCTGAAATCATGATACCGCTCGTCTTAAGTAAAAAGGAATTAGATATCCTTAAAGAGGTCATTGATCGCCAGGCTGAAGCTGTGACCACCGAGAAGGGTATTAAGCTTGACTATATTATTGGCACCATGATTGAATTACCTCGTGCTGCCTTACGTGCCGGTGATATTGCTGAAACAGCAGAGTTCTTTAGTTTTGGTACGAATGATTTGACGCAAACTACCATGGGTATTTCGCGCGATGATTGTGCATCATTCCTAGGGGTTTATAAAGCTGAAGGAATATTAGAGCATGACCCATTTGTTCGTTTGGATGAAGAAGGTGTAGGAGAGTTGGTACAGATTGCCGCAGAAAGAGGCCGTAAAACCAGACCTGATTTAAAATTAGGTATTTGCGGTGAACATGGTGGTAATCCGCCATCGATTGCTTTCTGTCAAAGTGTCGGTTTGAATTATGTATCATGTTCGCCATATCGGGTGCCGATTGCTCGTTTAGCTGCAGCCCAGGCCGTTATTCGTCAAAGAAAAGCGAAGTTGAAGGCGGCTTAGGAGTTTCAACTCTTCCCAGATTCGTGCCAGAAAGCACGAATCTGCGGCTCCGATGAGGAGAGGGTAGAATATGCAGAATTTCATTTTGATTTTCTATCACGATTATCTTGAATCTCATGCAGCCTTAACATAAACTATCTCAAGTTAAGTGGGGTAGATAAAATGGTTCTTAAAGTTGCGATTATTGGCACTGGAATCTCGGGTATGGCGGCGGCGTATATGCTTTCGCCGAGATACCAAGTGGCTGTGTATGAAAAAAATGATAAACCGGGTGGGCATACCCGCACGCTGACCATTCAATATGGTGATAAGCAGATTTCTGTTGATACAGGTTTTATCGTTTATAACGAGGTTAATTATCCTGAATTAAAGGGCCTGTTTAAGCACTTAGGTGTCACGGTCCAAAAAAGTGAAATGTCCTTTGGCTTTACCACTGACCATGGAAAATTTGAATGGGGAGCACGCACCTTAAGCTCGGTATTTGGGCAACGCAGCAACCTGGTTAATCCTCGCTTTTACCGGATGCTTTTGGATGTTTACCGTTTTTATAAACACGCCCCTGAGTATCTTGATACAGCTGGTGAGATGTCGCTGGGGGAATTGCTCGATAGTTATAAAATGGGTGCTGAATTCCGCCAGCGATTTATATTGCCAATGGGAGCCGCCATCTGGAGTTGTCCTATTGAAACCATGCTTGATTTTCCGGCTAAAACATTCGTTAGATTCTTTAAAAATCATGGTTTGTTATCCTTCACAGGGCAGCATCAATGGTATACGGTTACGGGTGGTTCGCAGGAGTATTTAAAAAAACTCATTAAACCTTTCGAATCTTCGATTCGCCTGAATAGTGCTGTAGAAGAGGTACGGCAGGAAGGTGCACAGGTTGCGGTGATATCTCAGGGTAAGAAAGAACTTTATGACCATGTGGTGTTGGCAGCCCATGCGGATGAAAGTTTAAAGATGTTGATTGATGCAACAGCACAGGAGAAAGAAATCTTAGGAGCATTTGGCTATATGAAAAATATCGCTTATTTGCACAGAGATGTGAACGTTATGCCAAAACGTAAGTCATGTTGGTCCAGCTGGGTGTATAACACCATTCGTGAAGACACTATCGATAAGCTATCGCTTAGCTATTGGATGAACTCGCTCCAGAATATTGATAATGACTACCCGTTGTTTGTGACACTGAATCCTTCTCAGCCTATTGATTCGCAATCGGTATTCAACCAACATGAATTTATGCATCCTGTCTTTACAACGGAAGCCATCGCAGCCCAGGCAAAAATACCGTTGATTCAAGGTAAACGCAATATTTGGTTTTGTGGGGCTTATCAGCGTTATGGGTTTCATGAAGATGGTTTGATGAGTGCCGTTGCGGTTGCAAAAGAATTGGGGGTATCGGCACCATGGCATTAAAGGGTGGCTTATTGATCGCCGATGTTTTTCATAAGCGTTTATTGCCAAAGGAACATGTGCTTGGTTATAAAGTCTATTATGTTTGTTTTCCGCTTAAACGACAGCAGGAGCTTAAAAATAGATGTGTTTCCATCAACCGCTTTAATCTGCTTAGTTATTATGATAAGGACCACGGTAAGGAAGGGCAGACATCGCAGCAATGGATTGATGGAATATTGCAGGCCTGGAATATAACAGAGGCCAATGGAGATATCGTGTTGCTGACAATGCCAAGGGTGCTTGGCTATGTATTTAACCCTGTCAGTTTCTGGTTTTGTCTAGACCACGCTGGGCAGATTCGAGCTGTACTCTCTGAAGTTAGGAATACGTTTGGTGAGCGTCATTGTTATGTGAGTTTTCATGATGATCAGCGGCCGATTGAACCAGATGATAGTATTCAAGCACGCAAAATATTCCATGTGTCGCCGTTTATGAAAGTAGAGGGACGCTATGAATTTAGATTTTCTTACTCGGAAGAAACTATTGGTGTGTGGATTAATTACTGGGTAGAGAACCGCAAAATGCTGGTAACATCCTTAATTGGAAATCGTTCAGATCTAACAGCAATGAGTGCTTTTAAAAGTTTTTGCCGTTACCCATTAGTAACGCTTAAAGTGATCGCCATGATTCATTATCATGCACTAAAATTGATTATAAAAGGTATACGCTATCAATCTAAACCGTTGCCCCCTAAAGATGAGGTTAGCCGATGAGTTTTTCTGAGCATGTTCTGCAGCATTTAATGGATAAGGTTTTGAGCGAAGGTACAGCTAAAGGTATCTTACACGTGACAGCGCCAAACGGAAGAACCATTACCTATAAAGGGAACGAATCTGGCCAGGAAGTAGACTGGCGCATAAAAGACTGGCGTGTGGTAAAAGCCGTTGCCAGCCGAGGAGATATAGGATTTGGTGAAACCTATGCTCAAGGTTTATGGGAAACAAATGACCTGGAAGGAATATTAAGGTTTTTCATCGATAATATCGATGAAATGGACCGTTATGCTAATGGACATTTGTGGAGCCGTTGCTGGTTTTATGTTGTCAATCACCTCTTGCGGCGTAACAGTATCAAAGGTAGTCAGTCCAATATCCGCTCCCATTATGATGTAGGAAATGATTTTTATGGTTTATGGCTTGATAAAAGCATGACCTATTCTTCAGGGATTTTTGGTGGAAAACCCATCTCGCTGGAAGAAGCGCAAATACAGAAATATCAACGCATTCTAGAGCGCATAGAGCCTTCACGAAAATCTATCTTAGAAATTGGTTGCGGTTGGGGAGGGTTTGCAGAAATGGCCATTTCTAGGGGGCATACACTTAAAGGGTTGACCGTATCACCACAACAACAGCTCTTTGCAACTAACCGCCTTAAAGGTGGTGCACAGATATGCTTGCAAGATTACCGACGTGAGCAGGGCACGTTTGATGCGATTGCCTCGATTGAAATGTTTGAGGCCGTTGGTATTCGTTATTGGCCTGCCTATTTTTCTACATTGAAGAAGTGCTTGGCCAAAGATGGTGTGGCGATGGTGCAAACGATTACCATCAGGGATGATGCGTTTGACCATTATATTAAGCAGAGTGATTATATTCGCCATTACATTTTTCCAGGAGGATTACTGCCTTCAGTCACTAAATTTAAAGAATATGCAGAACAAGCCGGATTAACATGCCGGGATATTTATCTTTTTGGCGAAGATTATGCAACAACATTAAAAGAATGGCGTCGTCGATTTACGGCCAGTGATGCTGCTATAAGGGCGCTTGGGCATAATGATGAATTTATCCGAAGCTGGGATATGTACTTAAGTATGTGCGCGGCTTCATTTGGAAATGGAAGAACCAATGTGATGCAAGTGGAGCTGGTACATGCTTAATAAAGGGATAAAATGGATTATTGTCATGTTGGCCATGTTGATGTCGATTGAAGCCTATGCGGCTAACAAACCGAGCGAACTGGATACTCTGTTTAGGGCAACGGCACCTTACGGACAAGGCAAACTCTATAAACTTTTCCTGCATGTTTATGATGCTCAATTATGGACAGATGCAAGAATCTGGTCTTACGAGCAGCCCTTTGCCCTTTCTTTGACGTATTATAGGAATTTCTCTACAGAAGAATTAGTCGATAGAACCTTTGATGAGCTTAACCGTATCCAGCCTTATAATGAGGCACAGCAAGCTTTATATCGGCCCCAATTAGAAGCCGTCTTTCCCAGTGTACGTCGTGGAGATAGAATTACCGCGCTATTTAGCCCAAGCCACGGAATTCACTTCTTTTTCAATGGGAATGAGAAAGGAACGATAAGCTCAATAGCGTTTTCTAAACAATTTCTGGATATCTGGCTTGGTGAAAAAACCTCTGAACCGGCTGTTAGAACGAACCTCTTGAAAGGGAAACAATAAATGAAAAAAATCAGTACAATTTTAGGCGGTTTGGCATTGATGCTAAGTGGCTGTAGTCATATGAATGTTGAAGATTATGCACCCAATACTCCTAAACTGGATATTCGACAATACATGAATGGGCCATTAGAAGCGTGGGGTATTCTCTATGATATGACAGGGAAAGCCGATTTACGGTTTTATGCAACCATGAAAGGAAGCTGGAATGCTAATGAAGGCATATTGGAAGAAGATTTTGTTTATAGCGATGGACGTAAAGATCATCGCGTCTGGAAAATTCAGTTTGCGGATGACCATCATTTTACAGCAACAGCGGGTGATGTCATAGGCCAGGCTACTGGAAAGCAGTTTGGCAATGTGGCCAATCTTAAATATGTTCTCAATGCTAAACGTGACAATGGTAAAACGATCCACCTTAACATGGATGACTGGTTGTACTTAATGGATGATAAAACGATCATTAACCGAATAAAAATGAAAAAATTTGGTTTAACTGTCGGTGAGTTGGTTGTTACCTTTCGAAAACCATAATTTAATTAACTTAATACAAGTGAGAACGTTCATGAATAAGAAATGGAAAACAATATTAATGTTAGGAGTCTTACTCATGTGGCCATTTACGATAAACGCAAAGAATCAAACTGGAAGCGCCTATAATTTTACTTTCACTAAACTAAGAGAGGATAAACCCTTGCCGTTATCCGACTTTAAAGGCAACGTTATTTTGGTAGTCAATACGGCTTCTAAATGTGGTTTTACACCTCAATATGAGGGATTAGAAAAACTCTCTAATACCTATAAAGATCGAGGGCTCGTGATTATTGGCGTGCCAAGCAATGATTTTGGTAAACAGGAGCCCGGCACCAGTGAAGAAATCCAGACATTTTGCCGTATCAATTATGGGGTTACCTTCCCAATGGCCGAAAAAGAAATAGTCACTGGTGATAAAGCACACCCTTTTTATCGTTGGGCCCGTAAAACGCTGGGAATTGCCTCTGCTCCTAAATGGAACTTCCATAAATATCTAATTGGTAGGAATGGAAAGCTGGTGGATTATTTTTATTCTAATACCAAGCCTGATGCAAAACATCTGGTGAAGGCGATTGAGGAGGAGCTGGCTAAGTAGTTACTTATGAAACTTCAGGAGACTTTTATTAAACCGTGCCAAGCAATGTTAAGTTTGATTCCGCCATTGAAGTGCAAATAACGCAGGAAACCTCATTGCCTGCTCCGTTATAAAGCAATGAATTAGAGCAATACGCCGTCTTCCCCCTGATTTCTTGATGAGCGCTCCCCCTTGGCCTGCTCCACAATAAAGGCTAAAGAAGACGGCTCCGTACGCCTTTCACAAATATTTCATATAAATCAGATTGAGCTGATGTGATTATATTATATAATAATCATTATAAAGTAATTTGTGATTATTATTAATGACTATTTATAAATTTCTAAATATTGATTGGAGTCACTTCGTTCGTCCACGTTTGGATGATGATATTGATGTGCATGCGCGCTTTATAGGGGAGTTTATATTACGTCATCCCTATCAAAGCAAAGATAATGCAGCCACTGGAGACAGAGACCTTCATGGCAGGTCTCATGCATATAGGGTGGCGCTTTTAATTGAAGTATTTTTTAAACTTTATAATAGCTTTGATCAGCATTTTGACCTGGCGTATGATCATAACTTACTTAAAATAATGCAGATTGTTGGCCTGCTACACGATACGGGAAGGGAAGGAGATTTTAAAGATACCGAGCTGTGGGAAGAGCATAGTGCCCAAAATTGTTATTTCTATCTTTATGATGTTCTTGGCCTCACCCAAGAGGAAGCGCAGAAATATGCGAACACCATCCTTTTAAAAGATACAAAAAATCAGTTTGGTTTATCACAGTCACTTATAATAGCTTTACTGCAATGCGGTGACTGTCTAGATGTTTTGCGGGCGCGCCATAAATTTGACGGTACAAGGTTGGATTTTTACCAGCGTGTCATTGTTGTACAGAAACAGAAAGTGCTTTTAGACGTGCTTGCCTGCCTTATCCAGGATTTCCGGAAATTGCTCCATGAGCAGGGCGATCTAATCTATGATAAAAACCCTACTCTTAAAGTCCCTCTTGAATCCTCACTGACACCTCTAAGTGATTTGCGGAGTTCTATTACTCAGGGCAATTACCGTGTTTTAGGTGCATTGGTTAAGGAACCCTATCATAAAAAACTAGATCTTACTTTGATCCTTCAAGCAGCCAAAGATTCACTGGCTCCAATAGATAGAATCATGCAAAGCGGCGAAATATTTGCCAGGTGTATCAATAAGCCGATGGATATTACGGCTAAATATAAAGAATCAAGAGCAGAGCTTGAGTTACGAAAAGTCAGAAGAGGGTTTAATATAAAACCCGTAGGGGATGAGAAATTAGACGTAAAAAGGGCTAATAGAAATCGTTCAACCACGATGATTGGTTATGGAGCGCCTCTGTTTTATAAGGCCTCAGTAGGATTTTTGCTGATCAAACCTAGGTTTGATCAATGTGTCAAAGCCAGTTCCCGTAATTTAGTGTCAGGTAAAGGTAAGAAAAAGGACACTATTGCGGACGCTCCAGATAAAGTGTTACTACAAATACAAAAAGTGCATCATGATTTAAAACTAGGGGGCAGTAAGGATTCTGGCACTAAATATTCTAACAATGAATGTATTTTTAATATTGATAGTTATCAGGGAATATTCTTTACGGATCATTCGTATCTAGATATTAAAGTTGATAAAGGTGCTTTAGAATATCGCTTACCGCTTCAGGCGATTGAGCTGTCTTTGCTGTATAAACACTATTTTGAAAATACTGTGTTGCCTATCTATGAATATAATTTAAAAGAAGATCGCCTTAAGCCTTATAATTTCACAGTAGACACTATCGTTTTGTTGTGGACTGCTGCGTTTGAGGGCATGCTTAAAGATAATGATTCTTTTACGACTGCTTCTAAGCAGCTCACCTACGAATCATTAATCGCAATACTAGACAAGTTTGTTTCTCAGGGTATGAAACGATTGGATCGGTATTATCCGCAAGAGTGGAAGCTTGCTGTTAAAAATGGAATAAAAGACCATATTACGCAAAAATTCATAGCATTTGAAAGCCAGCTTACAGGCTCAGATGTTTTGGATTTGCTTCTTGATAAACATTTCCATGCAACTCTAAAATTTCTGTTTCCTCTATTAGATGAAAATCAGCAGCTTCATTTCCAGGAAGTTCTCAAAAACTCGTATGAGTACTTAATCAATGAGAAAAAAGATCACGTTATAACTGACTTCTTCACATTGATGCTGTTGGATAAAACATTTAAATTATTTAATGTCCCAAACGATCTGGAAACATTAGCACGCACGCAATATAAAGAACTTATTTTAGCGATCAGCAAGAATGATAGCGACATGAACACTAAGTTAAAAACAGCAAGAAGCTTTGAATCTGTATTTTTGAATAGGGATTGGTACAATGATGAATTTAAGTGGGCGATAGGCATCTTTGAATCTTCTCACCATAATACCATTGAAATGATTAAGAGATTTAGGGCTGCTCCTTCGCCTTTGCCGCAGATCGATATTCTTGAATTGAGGTCCTTCATTTATATTAATAATGTTTTTAAGATTTTTCCACCGCCACATTCAAGTTTGAAGTGCAAACCTCTGACATTTTTTTAGGAATGCCTCATTAGGAGTTATCCAATTGAGTTTTTTGCGTGGTGTTAGGTTATAGTTATCAATGGTTTCATTGAAATCCTCCTTGTTGTATGTGTGAATGTTTGTTTTTCTGGGTAAGTCTCTTCGCAGTCTTCCATTGGTATTCTCGACGCCGCCCTTTTGCCATGATGCATATGGGTCGCAGAAGAAGGTTTTGATGTCCAGTGCTGTACCCCATAACTGGTGACGGGTAAATTCACCACCATTATCCAAAGTCAACGACTTGCGTGCTTTTTGAGGTATTTTGGTTAGCAGGTTAAGGATTGCGTTTGCAACGTCATCGGCCTTTTTACTGGGCAATTGCTTGCTGAGGGTAAACATGGTCTGTCTTTCCCTGAGAACCAGAATATGTTGAGAGCCCTTACAGAAGCTCATCAAATCCCCTTCCCAGTGACCAAATGTTGTCCGCTTATCAATGTGCTTGGGCCGTTGATGGATAGAGACTCTGTTTGGTATACGTGAAGCACCAGCGCCTTTAGATTTCCTTAGTCCCCGCTTTGCTTTATGCCGCGGAAGGAACTTCCAGATTTTCTCTTTTCGTCTGGAACCCTGATAAATCCAGTGGTAGATCGTTTCGTGACAAATGGATTTTAGCTCGGTTTGACCATGCTTAAGATGACCGGCGATTTGCTCAGGTGTCCAGAAATGGTTCTGCATGTGTTCCATAACAAATTCCTGGAGCTTGATATCCTTGTCGAGTCGCGCTTGACGGCAACGGCGGCCAGCTGCCAGGCGATGTGCCGTATCCGGCCAATATTGACCTGGCGGTGCTTCATTGCGCTTTAGCTCCCGATAAACGGTACACACTGGACGGCTGATCGTTGAAGCAATCTGGCCTGCTAGCAGGCCAGATTGCTTCAGCTGAGATATCTTTACTCTTTCATCATAACTTAAATGGTTATATCTTTTCATACGCAACATCTTTTTGATTATCTGTTTTGACAACAAACATCATAAGGTGTTGCACTTCATTTTAGAACAGGCCACCGGTTTCAATCCAATCTCTTTTATTAAATATCTTAAAGGAGGGGGAAAATGGTTTTATCCAACAGCATTTCGATGTGATATCAGATTGTTTTAGGCATAATAAGAGCGGGAAGCTGCGCATTCTCCTTATGAATAAGGCAACCAAAGGAGATGGAAAAACGATGATAGAACATGTCCACGATGCTTTGGCCAACTATATTGAGAAGTCAGGTGGCGCGGTTCCTATTGGTGCGCTGGAAAAATTTTATGAAGGCCTCACCGATGGGCTGATTAATCCAGGTGGGGGGGCTTATAAATTTTCTCCTCTATTCTCGCCATTACAGCTCAAATTGCTGGTTAAGAATTCGGTGGGGATGCTAACGTTTGATAAAGCTATAACGCTGCTAAATTGGTGTGGGGATCAAAGCGCGGAGAAATTACTTCCTTTGATTAGTAAGCGTATGGCTAGTGAAGTCGGTTCTTATTCTGAAGAACTCGTTAACCGAACGCGTGAAGCCATCGACAATAAGTGTACCTTTAGAGTCGATAATCGCACGGTCGATGTAAGTTTTATATGTCAAAAATGGTCTGTGCAGGATTTCGAGGCCGTGGCGAAACGCCTTCTTGAAAGGCAGCAAGACTTTCAGCAATGTGCTTCAAATCCAAGCGCATGCTTAACACCTAGCAAGCATAGTAGAATTTCGTATGACAAAAACGATTCTTGCTACATTCAACGTTGAAGTGCAGGCTACATTCAAGTTTGAAGTGCAACCTGTGATATTTTTTAGGAAGGCCTCATTAGGAGTTATCCCGTTGAGCTTTTTCGAGGTTTCAGGTTATCGTCACTATATTTAATGACAGTTTCTTGAATTCGCCTCCCTATGTGGACTCCGATTACCCACATAGCTTCTCCAGTGATTGGCAATAACGTAAGCAGCTTTATTATACTTAGAAATCGGGGGGAATTCATCATTGAAAATCTGCTGTTCCTGCTTGAGATAGGCATCGACGCTGTTTTTTCCTAATTCAAGATCTTGTTCCATTGAACATCTGGAAAAAATCAGACTTTGATTTAATGTACCATCTTCTAAGGCCTTTTCGACCGTTTGAGCCGATATTCCTTCCAGCAAGATAAACTTGCTTTTATTCGCTAACTGGTTTGAAGTTATCATAACCAACAAAGCAGGGGGTAAATGGGGGTAAATGTTTTTCATCACGATTAGTGTTGCGTTCATAGCTTCATCATGGGCGGCTTCCATGGTTAACTTATCCTGTCCAAACGTGAATCCGCGAACAAAATCAATTCCAGGCGTTGGCGATACCGATAATTGTGCCTTTCCTTTCCTTTCTTCAATTTTACCCGCATGGAGGTTGATGCGGTTACCGACCCCATTTAAATGGATACGTACTTTACCGACGTTCCGTCGTGTATCAATGGTATTACCTCCCTTCATATTGCTCTCAATGGTCGTATTGCCACGACCAGTAATGATGCGTTTGATCGTTGTTCCCGGAACGATGTAAAACCGATTTGATGCAATATGTGATGGACGTTCCAGTTGGGTCATCTCATCAAGGTTAATCTCAGAAGGAGTATCAATATGCCCTGCATAGATCGTTTCTACTCCCGTCTGAGGAAGGGTATAGAGTTTGCCGCCTCTTGTTATAGGAACCACATGCGTTAGATGTTTCGCTTCACCATACAAAGACTGTAACGCTCTTATATCATAAGGCATTAGGGTACTAGGATACGTTAAAATACGATCAACTCCGTCACTTGTTTCAAACGGCTGCAGCGGTCGAAGATCGTAGGACATAACCGTTTGGTTAACGCCATAGGATTTGGGATGTTCCATTCCAAGAGCATGTCCGATTGTATGGATGAGTGTCTTGAGAAACTGATCTTTATGAAGACATCTGGTATCAGTGATTTTCCTATTAAAAGGATGGTGTGGATTAACTAAGCCGGTATCATCTAATAGGTCAATACAGGACTGAGTAATATAACCTTGATGATCTATTAACCGAAAAATATTCACATTTGCTGAAAATCCGAAGGGTCTTGTAATTTGTCTAATAATCAGTTGCGCTGGTTCGTCGCTCCCAGCCTCCACAAACATAACAGGAATCATTTCTTCGAATGCTAAAAATGCCTGCTTTATCATCGTTTGTTGACCCGCATTTAAAGTCGCTCCTCCTAGAGGCCAATTGCTTAAAACTTCCATTTTTCTAGCCAATGGCGTATCTTTTCCAATCATTGGAAGATCCCATCGATAGGTGATCGTTAGTATGTCATGGTTTCCTTTTTTCCACCTGAATCCCCGGCTAAATTCACGTAAGTTAGAACGCTCAGAAGCGGTTAACCCTATGCTATGAAAAGCGGCCGTTGTTAACATCGTTACAAACTTATTCTTTTGAATATCGTCGCTTATCTGACATGCCAATTCAATTGGATTTAATTCCTGGTGACCGCCTATAAAGGGATTAGCCCCATGTGCAAGCAACAGCCTCGTTATTTCAATATTACACTGACGCACTGCATTATAAAGCGCTGTCCACTTAAATTCACCCTGGTGATTAATATCTTCTCTGCCTTGCTTTAATAACGCCTCCACCTGCGGAAGGTCGTCTCTTCTAACGGCTAAAATAAGTGCTGTATTTGAACCAGCTGAAGTTTTACAATCTTTCATATATACAACTCTCATCATGATAAACACAGATCAATAAGATTGTTGATTTATAACGAAAACGTAGAACACATTCAATCGTTTAACTAAAAATAAATGGTTGGCCATAAAAAACCAGCTAACACACAGCATTCCACTGCAATCCGCATGATAGCAGAACATTGAAGGATGCTTTAGCTACATAGCTCACATAATAAGATTAACGTGAGTGATTCCGAAATTCACGTTGATTGAGGTTCCCGTTGTCACGATGTCATCGAATAAGAGAAGCTAACCATTAGATCAGTTAAGGCGTGCCTTTTCTGATCCTCCCTTATCAGAAAGTATGTGTCCTTTTATTGGACACATACTTTATTATCTAAGAAAGCATTGACACAATCAAGTTTTAGAGAAGTTTTTCGTTGGTTGTCTTTATCATCTTCAAGATTGTTTCCAGCGGCGGGTTCCAATTGACCTAGTGTCTCAGAACGTGGTGATATATCGTTGTCATTTTTCTGAAGGCTAACATTGGTAGCAACTCCTGATACATCAATATGCTCAAAGGGGCGATCAATAACGATACTTTGATTAGATACCGAAATAATAGGTCTGCCAAGCGGATCTATTTCCCAAAGATTAATGTTTTCTCGTGGAAGGTGAGAGGAAATTAAACCACCATTATTTCCTGAATGGTCACCGTCATTGTCTCCGGAATGGTCGCCGTCATTGTCTCCGGAATGGTCACCGTCATTGTCGCTGGAATGGTCACCGTCATTGTCTCCGGAATGGTCACCGTCATTGTCTCCGGAATGGTCGCCGTCATTGTCGCCTGAGTGATCGCCGTCATTATCTCCGGAATGGTCGCCGCCATTATCGCCGGAATGGTCACCGTCATTGTCGCCTGAGTGATCGCCGTCATTGTCTCCTGAATGGTCGCCGTCATTGTCGCCGGAATGGTCGCCGTCATTGTCGCCTGAGTGATCGCCGTCATTATCTCCGGAATGGTCACCGTCATTGTCGCCTGAGTGATCGCCGCCGTTATCTCCTGAGTGATCGCCGTCATTGTCTCCGGAATGGTCACCGTCATTGTCGCCGGAATGATCGCCGTCATTATCTCCGGAATGGTCACCGTCATTGTCGCCTGAGTGATCGCCGTCATTATCTCCGGAATGGTCACCGTCATTGTCGCCTGAGTGATCGCCGTCATTGTCTCCGGAATGGTCACCGTCATTGTCGCCTGAGTGATCGCCGTCATTGTCGCCTGAGTGATCGCCGTCATTGTCGCCTGAGTGGTCGCCGTCATTGTCTCCGGAATGGTCGCCGTCATTATCTCCGGAATGGTCACCGTCATTGTCGCCTGAGTGATCGCCGCCGTTATCTCCTGAGTGATCGCCGTCATTATCTCCGGAATGGTCGCCGCCATTATCGCCGGAATGGTCATCACCATTGTCTCCGGAATGATCGCCGTCATTATCTCCGGAATGGTCGCCGTCATTGTCGCCTGAGTGATCGCCGTCATTATCTCCGGAATGGTCACCGTCATTGTCGCCTGAGTGATCGCCGCCGTTATCTCCTGAGTGATCGCCGTCATTATCTCCGGAATGGTCACCGTCATTGTCGCCTGAGTGATCGCCGTCATTGTCTCCGGAATGGTCACCGTCATTATCTCCGGAATGGTCGCCGCCATTATCGCCGGAATGGTCACCGTCATTGTCGCCTGAGTGATCGCCGTCATTGTCTCCTGAATGGTCGCCGTCATTGTCGCCGGAATGGTCGCCGTCATTGTCGCCTGAGTGATCGCCGTCATTATCTCCGGAATGGTCACCGTCATTGTCGCCTGAGTGATCGCCGTCATTGTCTCCGGAATGGTCACCGTCATTGTCGCCTGAGTGATCGCCGTCATTGTCGCCTGAGTGGTCGCCGTCATTGTCTCCGGAATGGTCGCCGTCATTATCTCCGGAATGGTCACCGTCATTGTCGCCTGAGTGATCGCCGCCGTTATCTCCTGAGTGATCGCCGTCATTATCTCCGGAATGGTCGCCGCCATTATCGCCGGAATGGTCATCACCATTGTCTCCGGAATGATCGCCGTCATTATCTCCGGAATGGTCGCCGTCATTGTCGCCTGAGTGATCGCCGTCATTATCTCCGGAATGGTCACCGTCATTGTCGCCTGAGTGATCGCCGCCGTTATCTCCTGAGTGATCGCCGTCATTATCTCCGGAATGGTCACCGTCATTGTCGCCTGAGTGATCGCCGTCATTGTCTCCTGAATGGTCGCCGTCATTGTCGCCTGAGTGGTCGCCGTCATTGTCTCCTGAATGGTCGCCGTCATTGTCGCCTGAGTGGTCATCACCATTGTCGCCTGAGTGATCGCCGCCGTTATCTCCTGAGTGATCGCCGTCATTATCTCCGGAATGGTTACCGTCATTGTCGCCTGAGTGATCGCCGTCATTATCTCCGGAATGGTCACCGTCATTGTCGCCTGAGTGATCGCCGCCGTTATCTCCTGAGTGATCGCCGTCATTATCTCCGGAATGGTCACCGTCATTGTCGCCTGAGTGATCGCCGTCATTGTCGCCTGAGTGATCGCCGCCGTTATCTCCTGAGTGATCGCCGTCATTATCTCCGGAATGGTCACCGTCATTGTCGCCTGAGTGATCGCCGTCATTGTCTCCGGAATGGTCACCGTCATTGTCGCCTGAGTGATCGCCGCCGTTATCTCCTGAGTGATCGCCGTCATTATCTCCGGAATGGTCGCCGCCATTATCGCCGGAATGGTCGCCGTCATTGTCGCCTGAGTAGTCGCCGCCATTATCGCCGGAATGGTCATCACCATTGTCTCCGGAATGATCGCCGTCATTATCTCCGGAATGGTCGCCGTCATTGTCGCCTGAGTGATCGCCGTCATTATCTCCGGAATGGTCACCGTCATTGTCGCCTGAGTGATCGCCGTCATTGTCTCCTGAATGGTCGCCGTCATTGTCGCCTGAGTGGTCGCCGTCATTGTCGCCTGAGTGGTCATCACCATTGTCGCCTGAGTGATCGCCGCCGTTATCTCCTGAGTGAACGTCACCGTTGTGACCGGAATGATCGCCACCATTATTGTCGGAATGGTCATCGCCATGATCGCTTGAGTGATCGTCACCGTTGTGACCGGAATGATCGCCACCATTATTGTCGGAATGGTCATCGCCATGATCGCTTGAGTGATCGTCACCGTTGTGACCGGAATGATCGCCACCATTATTGTCGGAATGGTCGTCGCCATGATCGCCTGAGTGATCGTCACCGTTGTGACCGGAATGATCGCCACCATTATTGTCGGAATGGTCGTCGCCATGATCGCCTGAGTGATCGTCACCGTTGTGACCGGAATGATCGCCACCATTATTGTCGGAATGGTCGTCGCCAAGGTCGCTTGAGTGATCGTCACCGTTGTGACCGGAATGATCGCCACCATTATTGTCGGAATGGTCGTCGCCATGATCGCTTGAGTGATCGTCACCGTTGTGACCGGAATGATCGCCACCATTATTGTCGGAATGGTCGTCGCCATGGTCGCTTGAGTGATCGTCACCGTTGTGACCGGAATGATCGCCACCATTATTGTCGGAATGGTCGTCGCCATGATCGCTTGAGTGATCGTCGCCGTTGTGACCGGAATGATCGCCACCGTTATCGCCTGAGTGGTCGCCACCGTTGTCAGCGTTCGTATCTTGAGGGGTAGATATACTACCGCAAGCGCCAAGACCTCCTGCTTCAAAACAATTTGAGTTTCCGCTTACTTCCTGTTGCTTACCTTCTCCAGTGGCTACGGTAATATCACCACCATTCTCACCCTCTGTGAAACTGTTGTTAACATGAGTTAAAAATTTGTCAGAATCATTTCCTGTTACGTCGATGTGTCCAGGAGTGTGGCCGCCTGTTGTTGTTATATTGGTGCTATTGAATATGGCTTTTCTGTCGGCGACAACTGAAACATCACCCCCGTGGGTCACAATATCACTATTATTGATACTAAAATCTTTGCCCGCTTGAAATGAGATGTCTCCGCCTTTCGTGTTAATATCGCTATTATTTATGGTAAGATTATTGCCTGCATTTAAATTTAAATCACCGTCATTTGTTTCAACTGACTGATTCGTAACTAAAATATCATGGCCTGCGGTTGCGCTAAGGCCAACGCCAAGATGCGTCATTTTAATGTTGGTCGTAATATCAATATCATTCGAAGCAGCCAATACGACATTGGAGGCTGCATTATTGATTGAATTCACATCAATATTAGACGTACCAGATGTTGATGTGTTATGGTGAAGCAATGGATCGTAAGAGGTTCCACTGGCAACAATATTAATATTGTTGGGATCTAAAAGCCAGGTTCCTGCATTCCCGCGTGCAGCCATGGTATCCACTGTAGCATCGGAAATGGATAATTCCCCAGAGCTTGAGGTTTCCACGAATCCGCCATCACCACCTGCTGCTCCTCCATTGGCATGGATATTACCTGAAAAAGAGAGGCGACGATCGGCCCAAAGCGTTACTGTGCCGCCATGACCATGATCTGCTGCGCTAGCAGTCAAAACGGCATCTTTAGAAATAGTGACATGTGCCGATTTGGGCATGTCACCTTGACCTTGTTGATCACCGCCAATGTTGATGGTGCCAGCACTTGTGTTGCCGGAAACATTGAGCTTTCCAGAAACTTTAACGGTTCCCTTGTCAGCAGTCAGTATGATTTTTCCATTACGTGATTGCAACGAAGTCGCTGAAATAGTACCTGATGTATTGATAACACTGTCCACTACACGGCTGGCTGCTGCTGCCTGCAAAATAACGGTTCCACCGGGAGCTTTAATCGTCCCTGTGTTGTTGACTTCATATTTATTATCAGGTGAGTTGCCGACTTCAAAATTAATGAGCCCATCGCCATATAAATCAACGGTGAAAGCATCACCCGCTGCTAGTTTAATATTACTGTATTTTCCCTGAATGACTCCATGGTTCCTAACATTTGGCGCAACCAAAGCAGCAATTCCGGCTTCGGCAACGGTTATGGTTCCTCGGTTTTCAACAAATGCATTGGCGTTGGAAGATGGTTGGCTAAAATGATAAGAACCATGACTATTCATAAAGTCACTATCTGTCATGTTTGTGGTGGTGGCGAGGAAACCAGCAACATCCACTTTTCCTGTATTGCCAATTAAAATCCCGTTTGGGTTAATGATCATGATATGACCATTCGCTTGAAGAAGCCCCTCAATGGTCGTAAAAGTTCCGCTAGTAAGGATTCTGTTGACGGCAATTGCACTGCTAGAGGGCTGAATAAAAGTAGTTATCTCATCTGCACCAATATCAAAATTATCCCAATTAATAATGGTTTTATCACTGGTTTGATGGATGGTTGTTTGGTTGCCTGAATAAGAGATCACCGACTCGCCGGCAACGACTGAGCCACCACTAGGCCCAGCATACGCCTCCGTGCTTAAACCCATATTGACTAGACTTCCAATTAAGAAGGTAAAATTTGATAAGGCAGTAACACAAACATTATAAACAAATCTGCTTTTTTTTCGTATACTCCAGTTTTTAACTGTGTTTATTGTGCTTTTCATAAAACTCCAACAATTTATCTGACCAATACCTAATTTTTAAAGAGGAAGTCCGGGTATTATAACATATTTTATTCGTAATAGTTAGGGGTATTTTAATAATGTGAGTTGTTTTAACCTAAAGAGCAGCTAAAATGATTGCGAGAGCCAGCAGCACCAAATGTGCATGTCTGACTTATTTGCTATGATGTAGCTGCTCTGTTTAGGTTAAATGATGAGAGCTACCTAAAATGGTTTGATTTTAGGTAATAGCGTTTTTTAAGTAAAAAATAATTCAAATTTGTCGAGAGAGGGGAGGCTTAAAACCGTTTTGTCAGGCTAAAAAGGCCCCTAGGATTATCACCAGCGTTGCCAAATGAAGTGATATCCTTTGTAAGGGGAACAGCGCATTCAAGGACACCTGACATATTATAGGCAAGGTTTACCCGTGTTCCTATTCCCACAGATGCCAAGCTATTACGAGAACTTTCTCCGACGACGGCATCTTTATTCCACACAGTGCCTATGTCATAAAAGCTGTATAATTGATAAGAACTTAAATAAGGATTATTGAGTTGTTGGCTGAATCTTAATTCTAAAGACATATCTATTCCACTGTCTCCGGCAATTTCACCTGAATCATATCCGCGGCCAAAAGTGCGGCCGCCAATGGCAAATTCTTCAGAAGCTAATAATGGATCAGGTGAGTATTGACCTGAGGCTGCAAAATAAGCAGACCAAGAACCTGTTAATGCTTGTAAGCGGGTTGCCCTAAAATTTCCACGCGTAAAGACATGATTTCCATTCGCCCGTGATCGCCCAAGACCATCATTGGTAGCGTTCAATATATCTAGGCCTTGAACCAATTCGCCTTCTAGCAAATTGACCCCACTAAAACGATCCGTGAAATCATAGGCGGCCTTTCCGGATATATGACGCACGCGATCCTCGGCGATTTCTGATCCCAATAGATCAACGGAAGAATCTAGCACTTGCTGAGTCAGATAAAGATTAAGGTTTTGTTGACGTGAGCGAATTAACGGATGCAACAAGCTGGCCTCTAATAAGGTGCTTTCGCCTTTGATGTCAAGAGGCTCTAGAGTGCCGCCTGAATGTGCTTTTGACAGCGCTCCTCTTAGAAGCAGGCGAGTACCTTCACTGCCTAATTGTTCTTCATTGGAATATTCCAGATATCCGAGCTCATCAAAATCACTACTGGTGATACCACGCAAGACATGGCGATCATAGATTCCTAGAGGCGAATTAAGTGCGGCTACCGCCTCCAGCTGAATAGGTCCTAGATACTTGCTTCCGTAATTATTGACTTCAATATCGCCTTCAGCTTTTTTATTTGAAAGAGTTAAAATCAACTCTGCAGCATTTTGCGCTTGTTTAGAGGGTCTAAGTACCGTGCGGGCTGTGACACCGGGTAAATCATCAACCAATAGCAGGTAGCGCTCTAGCGTCGAAATGCGTAATGGGTTCATTTTTTTAATTTTGTTGACGTACTGGTTTACCAACTTTCGTTGTGCCTCGTCACCTTCAATGATGACATCGCTGATATAGCCTTCTATAATAGTATATGTCACAGTGCCGTTTTCAATTTCCTGAGGCTCCATGACCGCTCTGGAAAAAACGTAACCATCATTATGTAAACGCAGCGTAAGTCTGGCTGCAATCGTCTGTAAATCAGCCATTGAGACTTGCTGATTGACGAAGTCCTCTGATAATGGCTTTAGCGTATCGCTTGAGTAGACCGTTAGTCCTTTATAATTAACACGTTGAAGTTTGAAAATTTTGACGGTATCGGCTGCTGCAACCACTTCTTCAGGAGCTGGAACAACCAATAAGGGAGCTTTGGTTGATTTAAGCTCTTCAATTTGTTTATATTGTTGCGGAAGCCTATCGGGTTCAACGCTAGTAGGGATGGCGGCAAAAGCTGGAAAGCCCAATAATACTAAACTCGTCGTTGCAAGACATGTTCTTGAAATAAAACTAAGCATAATAACGAATACCGCCAATGTTTTTTTTGTTATATTTTGCAGGGGAGGTCATTGTTTTTTACAGATATCACGCAACCCTCACTGCACCCACAGAGGATGATACATTAATAGAAAAGTGCTGACTGTCAAGTTTCGATTCTTGAAAGGAAGTTTAATTCATTCTCTTGAATAAGTTAAAAGAGGAAAATCCTTATTTCTGAGATGGGATAAGCGCTCGCCTGGAATCAGCGATTTTAGGATAGCCGGTGATGAGTTTCATGTTAAAAAAACTTTTATGAATGATGCCAAACACTGCTTGGGTGAGGCCCTCCGTGAGGGGGTGACGTTCTATTTTCAATGAAAGCTCAGCGTACGCGCGCCATTTCATTGACTTAGAAATTGCGCTTCAAGCGTTGGTATTATGGTCCAACGTTGACGAGCAGAATCCTCGCTCTTGAAACGCGAGAGGGATATCCTAACAAGAGCAGTTCGAACTATTACCAGAGTCAAAAATACCGAATATAAGCTATTTATAGGATTATTCACTGCGCTGAATGTTGCTAGCGGAGACGTGTTAAGTCAATGCATTATCACATTTTCTATCCAAAATTGAGGGTACTTATTTAGCTGCCAATGACTTCACGCTTGCCTACATGATTGGCTGCACTAATTACGCCTTCCTTTTCCATGCGGTCAATAAGGTCAGCTGCTCGGTTATAGCCAATTTTTAGCTGACGTTGAATATAACTGGTGGATGCTTTTTTGTCGCGGATAACAATCGCTACCGCCTGATCGTACAATCCATCGCCACTTGCTTCTCCGCCATGACTTCCTGCACCTGTGCTTTCGTCGTCTTCGGCGGTGACATCTTCCATGTATTTAGGTTCACCTTGTTCTTTTAAGAACTTAACCACTTGTTCAACTTCCTGATCTTTAACGAAGGGACCATGGACGCGGCGGATTTGGCCACCACCAGACATATAAAGCATGTCACCCATACCTAATAGTTGCTCTGCACCTTGCTCCCCCAAAATAGTACGGCTATCGATACGTGAGGTGACCTGGAAACTGATACGGGTAGGGAAGTTTGCTTTGATAACGCCAGTGATAACGTCTACGGATGGACGTTGGGTTGCCATAATTAAATGGATGCCAGCAGCGCGGGCCATTTGCGCCAGACGTTGGATTGATGCTTCAATGTCCTTGCCTGCAACCAGCATAAGGTCGGCCATTTCATCGACCACGACCACAATGTAGGGAAGGGTATTCATGTTGAGTGGGACGCGTTCAATAATTGGCTTGCCGGTTTCTGGATCAAACCCTGTTTGAACGGTACGTTCCAGAACCTCACCCTTTTGAATGGCATCTTTGATCCGCTCGTTATAACCATGAACGTTACGTACTCCAAGATTTGACATTAAACGATAGCGGTTTTCCATCTCACGTACCGCCCATTTAAGTGCGATAACCGCTTTGCCTGGTTCTGTAACTACGGGTGCCAATAAATGTGGAATGCCATCATAAATGGACAGTTCGAGCATTTTGGGATCGATCATAATAAACTTACATTGATCGGGGGTATGATAGAATAACAAAGATAGGATCATGCCATTGACCGCGACTGACTTACCGGAACCGGTGGTTCCGGCTACCAATAGATGTGGCATTTTAGCAAGGTCAGCTACTACGGCTTCACCACTGATATCTTTACCCAGGGCAAGTGGCAATGAAACAGCACTGGTGTTATAGGCGGTGGATTCAAAAATTTCGGTGAGATAAACCGTTTCTCTTAGCTGGTTGGGTAATTCTATACCAATAGCATTGCGTCCAGGAATAACGGCAATACGTGTAGAAACGGCACTCATGGAGCGGGCAATATCGTCAGCTAGTCCAATGACACGGGAGGATTTGGTTCCAGCCGATGGTTCTAATTCATAAAGCGTCACCACAGGTCCTGGACGGACTTTGGTAATTTTACCGCTGACACCAAAATCTTCTAGAACATTTTCGAGCATTTTAGCATTTTGCTCGAGCGCATTATCGTTGTTTAATTTTTTCTTTTTCTTAGGAACTGGCGCTAGAAGTGAAAGGGCAGGTAATACATAACTGTTTTCTGAGAAATTAAATTCCTCCTGTGAGGGAAAGGGGGTTTCTCTTGGTTTTGATTTATCACGGAATTTATTAAGCATGGAGGCATGAGATGACGCACCGGATTCGTCAGTATCCTTTGCTGAAAATTCATCAGAGTTTTCAATGGTAGTTTGATGATTTCGAGCTTGTATGGGAGGGGTTAACACGTGCTGATTTTCGTCTTTATACTCTTGAGCTTCGTTTTCGTTGGACAGGGGATCGGCATCAGAAGATTGCTTTGGTGATTTAATTTTTTTGACGCACCAACGTAAAAAGCCCAGGCACGATGCAATATGATAAATAGCCCATTTAATGGAAGACATTTTAAGTGAAGACGCTACGAATAATAGAACGATTCCAGGGATCATCAATGCGGGTACCAAAACCGAGCCTGGGATATAATAAGTGAGCGGTTTATAAATCATAAAACCAATAACGCCTCCTAATCCGATAAGGTCCCATGATTCAGGAGACGGAAGTGGATGCAGTGATGCAGCAAGAAGTGGTCCGGCAATGAGGAGTAACAGTGGTAAGCGAAGGCTTGCGAAAAGTTTTGGTTTTTTTATAACCATGTGAAAGCCTATAGGAATAATCGCAAGCGACATTAAAATCGATGCAAATCCTAAGAATTGCAGGGCAGGGTCGGCAATGAAAGCACCCGGATAACCTAGCCAGTTACTGGGGTGATCGTGGGCAGCTCTGTTAAACGAGGGATCATGAGGATTAAAACTAATGATAGCTATAATCAAGGCCATCCCGATAACAGAAAGCAATGCGCCACACCCACGGTATGTGAGATGTGATCCAAGAATTTTTTTAACATATTTCGCAATAATAAGCATATAGGAAGTCTTGACAGTGTCTGTTGACAGTTTATAGGAATTAGTGTCGCTACCATAGAATTATTTTTCAATATTACCTTAAAAATGCACTTGCAGAAGGAAAAATCATTTTGTTAGCGTAATAGGTAGACTGGGACAATTGTTTGCGGAGAATTATGCTGGCTAAATTCTTTAAACCAAAATCAACTCTTTACAAATCAACGCTGGTTAAACGGATAGCACCAACCACGTGGATGCAGGACATGTTGCCAGCGAAATGGAGTGAGCGTTCGTATCAGCAATTTTCTCAAGAAGGATATATACGTAACGTGGTCGCTCATCGTGCCATTCACATGATAGCCTCGTGTGCATCATCCGTTCCGTGGAAACTGTATCGATGCCAGGAGAATCAAAAAATACACATCAAAGCACATCCACTCCTGACATTGTTAGCCCATCCCAATCCTTATCTTTCTGGCAGTGAGTATTTAGAGCAAGTTTATAGTTATCGCTTAATCAGTGGTAATAGTTTTCAATATATGGCTGTTTCAAAACAAAAAATGCCCATTGAACTTTATGCATTAAGGCCAGATCGTGTTGAGATATTAATTCAAACGGGAGGATTGCCGGCTGGTTACCGCTATCGGTGTGGCCAGAATGTGCAGGATATGATGATCGATTTAAAAACAGGTCTTTCAACGTGCCTTCATTGGCGGTATTTCCATCCGCTTAATGATTGGTATGGATTGTCACCGATAGAATCGGCAGCCTACAGTATTGACCAGCATAATCAGTCCAGCGAATGGAACCAATCATTATTGCAAAATGGTGCCAGGCCTTCTGGAGCATTAGTGGTGAAACCAATGGATGACGGATCTGGTGGCTATTTAACAGATGACCAGTTTTATCGCCTTAAAAATCAATTTGAGCAGGAATATAGTGGCTCTGCCAAAGCCGGAAAACCATTGATATTAGAAGGAGGGCTAGAGTGGCACGAGATGGGATATAATCCTAAAGATATGGATTTCCTTGAAAGCAAGCATAGCTCTGCCCGCGAAATTGCCTTGGCTTTTGGCGTTCCGCCGCAATTATTAGGCATTCCAGGTGATAACACGTATAGTAATTTGGCTGAGGCACGGCTGGCATTATGGGAACAAACTATTTTGCCGATGATTGATCAATTAACAGGCCACTTGAACCGTTGGCTGGTGAGGTACTTCGAAAAAGATTTATTGTTAGGTTATGATAGCGACAGTATTAGCGCCCTTGCTCCCCGGCGCGATTCTATCTGGTCACGCTTAGAGAAGGCAGATTTCTTAACGCAAAATGAAAAACGGGAAATGGTGGGCCTGGGGATAAAAAGTGGTAATTAAAACACGTATAACGCTATCGTCACCCATATCACCATAAAGTGTGTTATGACCCGATGATTGGGTGTAATCGATAGTATTGTTCAAACAAGTCCTTACTTATACGTTTTTGACTATAGTAATTGTTGTATTTACTATCTATTATCCATTGCCTGCTACTATTAAAGGTGGAGGAAATCGAAGATGTTTATCAAACATATACGGCATATACCCCGCTTTATGGGAAGTCATGCACGGCAGGTGGAGCAGACATGGAATCAGTTCGAGCACGGCAATTTACCGCATGGCATTGTTTGTACTGGGTTTTGGGTTCGTTTCTGGGCTTTTCTATTTGATACGTTATTTGTCTATATCATATGGGTTTCTATAATTATTGCGCTGGTTCCCCTCAAAGGCCATGCCTGGGTACATGTCAGTAATTTTTTAATCTATGGAATTATCTGCCAGGTGATTTATACCGTGGCACTGACTGCGTCGCCTTTGCAGGCAACATTAGGAAAGAGGCTACTGGGTATTTATATCCATCAAGCACATAGTGATAAACCTATCGGTTTGGGACGATCGCTGCTGCGTGCAGTAGCATTTTGGCTTTCATTCTTTACTGGTGTGGGGGTGATGATGGTAGGGTTGCATCATCATAAACAGGGGTTGCATGACGTTATTGCCGATACGGTCGTGGTTTACCGCAACTCTTGAAATCTAGCATGCGTTTTGGGTAGGGGATGTGATGATGCGTTGAGGGATATGGTGTTGCGCTGGGTTCCCACCCTTTTTAAGCAGCACTCGCCTACGGCTCATACTGCTTAAAAAAAGTGAGAATGACGGAGTTTGGCGAGGGGCGTCATCCTCAATCCCTCAACGCATCATCACATTCCCTATGCAAATAACCATGAAAGCGCGCTTTTGGTGCGTTTTTTTTATGTCTAATTCAACAAGGAGAATAAGGATGGAATTCAGATCATACGCACCGTTTGCTATGAAGGCATTAGGCGAATCGGGTATATTTAGTGGCTATGCTAGTGTGTTTGGCATTGTTGATGCGCATCAGGATATTATTGAAGTAGGGGCCTTTAAAGAAACCTTAGCGGATAATAACCATAGCCCTCGCGTTAAATTATTATGGCAACATTTGCCAGAAGAGCCTATCGGTGTGTTGACTACTTTAAGAGAAGATGGTCACGGGTTGTATGTAGAAGGTAAACTCTTATTATCATTGCAGAGGGCAAAGGAAGCCTATGCGCTACTCAATGCTGGATCGATTGATGGATTAAGTATTGGTTTCTCTATTAATGAGGCATTCATTAATCCACAAACCGGTATTCGCCATATCACCTCATTATGGTTATGGGAGGTAAGCCTTGTTACTTTTCCAGCTAATCCTGAGGCGGCTATTTCTTCATTTAAGCGACAATTAACACTCCAAGAATCAGCACACATACAAGACCTCACTACGATGATAGAGGGCTTAATTGCAACCATCCACACACCACTTTCTTTTTAACTTTAACCTATTTTAACAGTAAGGAGCTTCTATGGTATTTCAAGAAATACGTGAAAAAATCGATGTACTCGGTCGTGCATGGGAAGAATTTAAACGTGTCAATGATCAGCGTCTAACCGAAATTGAACAACGGGGGAGCGCAGATCCACTGCATCTTGAGCAACTGGATAAAATCAATCAAACGATTGATACTTACCAGGCACGCTTACAGGAATTAGAACAATACGTTGTGCGGCCAATTATGTCGGCGGTATCCGAATTTTCCCATCCACATCAAGGACACCCCAATCACAATGGGCAAGATCCTGCCAGCGCAGAACATAAAAAGGCATTCCATCAGTTCTTGCGTAAAGGGATTGATACCCATCTATCGCACATGGAAAGAAAAGCCTTGTCGACGCAGGTGGATGCAGATGGTGGATATTTGGTTACGCCCAGCATGTCACGTGATGTGGTGCGTCACCTGGTGGAGCTTTCTCCTTTGAGAAGTATCTGCGCGGTCGAAACCATTTCTACCGACAGCCTCGAAGTCATGGAAGATACGGGAGAAGCTGGAGTTGGGTGGACAACAGAAACAACCCTGGTTACAGATGACACCCCTACACCTCATTGGGGTAAGAAAATCATTCCTGTGCATGAAATGTTTGCGCAACCTAAAGCCACACAAAAATTATTGGATGATGCCGCCTTTGACATAGAATCCTGGCTCAATGATAAACTAACTCAGGCCTTTGCCAGCAGTGAGAATTATGCGTTTGTTAAAGGGGATGGTAATGGTAAGCCGCGTGGTTTTTGTTCCTATCCAGAAGGTCATAATTGGGGGCAAATTGAACAGGTATCATCGGGCCAATCTGGTGCAATTTCAGGTGATGCACTTTTGGCGATGTATTATAGCTTAAAGCAGGATTATGCGGCAAACGCGAAATTCGTTATGCACCGTTTTACAGTTCAGGCTTTGCGACAAATAAAGGTTGATTCGGCTGGGTCAAAACAATATTTATGGCAGCCAGGTTTAAGTGCGGGAACTCCAGATACTCTGCTTGGAATTCCGGTTATCCAGATTCCCGATATGGAGACAATGGGTGCTGGAAAATTGGTGATAGCTCTCGGTGATTTCAAACGCGCTTATCGCATTGTTGATAGAATGGGTATTCGGGTGTTCAGAGATCCTTACACCAATAAGCCTTTTGTTAAATTTTATTCAACCAAACGGGTGGGCGGAGATGTCACGAATTACGAAGCATTAAAATTAATGAGAATTGATATTTAAGAGGATCATACCGACTAATAAAAATCCCCCCAAATTTGAATTTGGGGGGATTTAAGAGTGCTTTTCTCGTATGGTAGCGATCCTATAGCTTTAAACTAAAATTTAAAACTAATATTCATCACTACTTGACCATCTTTATTCGTTGTTGTCGGACGGGAGACATTTCTGCGGCGCTGTTCGCTGTCCACAAATGTCTCTGTTGGTTGGCCTATTTCAGTCCCACGGTTACTCTGGATATTATATCTATTCTGGCTATTCTGGCCGCGTGAGGTAAGCTTTTCTTTTTGTGGTGGCTGATTTGTGATTTTTTTTCTTTCTGCTTTTTCTTTCTTAGTCTCTACTGATCCATGAACCTGGTTTCTCAAATCATCATCAGAAGATCACATGCGGAAGTTGTAAAGACAAGTGTATTTTGCTGTGTGGATTTTTTAGGTTTCTGACTCATTTGGTTAGATACATCAAAATTCCCAGTGTTTAGTTTTTCTTTCGTTTTATGATTGTCTTGAGTAAAATTAGTATGAATGTCTACTTCATCATTACTTAAACTTAAAAACAAAGGAGTATTAGGTAAAGTAGGCGAAAATTCATTAAATAAATCGTAATCAGGGAAATTTCTATTCGGATGCCTGTTAGGAGCTTTATTGTAATAGTTTGAATTTGCTGTTGAGGCATTCGCGGAATATTCTTGGGAGGGCTGGGGTGCAAAAAATTGACCATGATCACCAAAATATCGATTACCTTGGCGTGATTGTTTTGTATCTATCGCAACTTTTTTACTCTTAGTTTTCGTTTGGTTTTGTGGTTGGCTTTTTTTACGATTGTCTTGATGAAAAGTCAAATCGATTTCTTCCTCACTCTCTGAATGGGAAGAATTATCGTGATTGTAAGATCCATGAGTTGAGGAGGGGATATAAGGGGTCTGGCTGTAATTTATACTCTGCTTCTGGCGAGTGCTTTTCATGGAACGTTTTGATTTTCCTGTTGAACCAGTCTTGTAATAACTTTGGGTGGACTGGTCTGCAAAAAAATCTTCCGAATCACTATCAAGAGAAGATGAATTGCTATTTATAGAAATAAATGCAGTTTGATTTGGGAAAGATTCCTTAATACGTTCTGGTCGTCTTGCTATATTTTTCCTGTAATTTGTATTTTTTGAGCTTTTGTGGTGAGTAGTTGTGAAGTTAATCAGTGATGAATAGTCCTGTATTTGTACGCAACTTGGTACCTTGAATGTTGGTTGTGCAGTATACTGCATGGGTTTGATCTGAGAATCACTATTAGGAGTAGGGACTTGATTTTTGGAATTGGCATCTACTTTCGAAACAGAATAGGTTTCCAATAGTTCATAATCTTTGCTTTTTTTCCATTCAAGAATAGGTTCATCTTGTTCTATACTAATGGGTTCTTCAGAAGTAAAAGTGGGTGGAATTTCAATTTCATCAAATTCCATAACGAACGGTGTAATGGGTTTTTTATCTAAAGTGTCCTGTTGATTTACATCATTTTCCATACTTCAATTACTCCCTCTCTCTCTCAATATTAAACTTAATTTTGATTAAAACGTACGTTAATTATTCTATGGGATGAGAACCTTCCTAGAATGTTTTTTAAACAAACATATAGTCCTAATATATTACAAAAATTTCGTACGTATACTATCACAATTACCTTTTATGGACAAGAGCCAATTTTTTTCACATTCAAATTAAATTGTGACATGTTTATCAACTAAAGAATCATTGATCAGGTTATCTTTATGGGCTTCCAAATTGATATGGAGCGATTCGGCAGAAATCTCTTTATCCCAACGGGCAATGGCAATGGCTGCAATACCGTTGCCAATATGGTTGGTGAGAGCCCGGCATTCGCTCATAAAGCGGTCTATGCCAAAAATAAGGGCTAGCCCTACAGCTGGAATTTGGGGAATGACGGCAAGGGTTGCTGCCAGGGTAATAAAGCCACTGCCGCTAATGCCGGTAGCTCCTTTGCTGGTAATCATAATAATAGGAATGAGTAGGGCTATTTGTTGCCATGAAAGCTCTACCCCATAAGCCTGGGCAATAAATAAGCTGGCTAAAGCCATATAAATATTAGTGCCATCCAGATTAAAACTATAACCGGCAGGCACCACCAATCCTACGGTTTCTTTACTGATACCGAGTAATGTAAGTTTTTTCATCAAGGAAGGCATCGCCGGCTCGCTGGAAGAGGCACCAAAGACCATCAATAATTCTGGAAGATTCCATTTGATATAACTCAACAACGAAATGCCACAACACCAGCTGATGGCTCCCAGGCAAAGTCCAATAAACAATACAGAGGTAAAATAAAACAAGCCTACCAGCATTGCCAGGTTACCTAATATATGGACGCCAAAGGTACCTACGGTATAGGCCATTCCACCAAAGGCTCCCAAAGGTGCTGTATAGAGAAGCAAACGAACGATAATAAAGAAGATGTCATTAACCGTTTCAAAGAGTTGCACAATCGGTTTTGATTTCTGGTGGCCTATTAAAATGAGCGCCAGGCCAAAAAGGAGCGAAATAAAAACGATTTGTAGCATATTGCCTTCAGAGAAGGCTGATAAAAAGCTGGTTGGAATGATATTGACGAGAAACTCGACCATTGATAAATGATGGCCTTTGTCGATATAGGAGGCTATGGCACGCTGGCTCTCAATGTCAGGTAAAGCGGCATGAAGGCCGGGTTTAACGATAAGTGCTATTGCCAAGCCAAACAGGAGGGCGATAGTGCTGACCACTTCAAAATATAATATGGCCTTGATGCCTACGCGTCCCACGCGTTTGATATCTCCTGCTTTAGCCATTCCTATGGTTAAAGAGAGAAATATAATAGGGCCAATTATCATTTTTAATGCTTTAATAAACGCATCGGCAAATGGTTTCATGGCCGTTGCTGCTGTTGGATCATAAAAACCAAGCAGCGCACCCAGTAATATGGCCATCAGGATATAAAATGAAAGCGAACGCGTATAACCCATAACTCCCCAAGTGATCTTAAGCATGAACGGGAGGATGTTAGCAATTCTTTATCTATTTTCCTATAGAATTATAGATGCCTGAGTTACTTCAACGTTACTTCACCTAGTGGGGAAAACCCAGTACCAGAAGTTCTTAGAGTTGAAATGATGTGGCACATACATGACACAATGGAAAATGCACTATGGGTCAACAACATCGCCATAGTCGGCTTATTGGGCCGACGTTTTTGGATTATTGGAATCCATTATTTTAAATGATATGGAAGGTTTTAAAGAAAATCTCAGTGAGAAAACCATTCGTATGCACGATGTTTTAGGGCTCACGCCCTTACATTTATTGGTATTAAATCCCAGTAAACAGCATCTGCAAATGATAAAACTCGCGCTTGAATTTGATGATTTACCGCTGATGAAGCCCCTTAGTAGCCACTATACGTATGAGGAAATCCTCGATTATAAGCATCATGAACAATATCTTGCTATTAACGAATATTTACCTCAGGCCTATCTGATTTGGAATCTGCTTTCAAAGTCAAACGGTACTATCCCACAAAAAGGGGATAATTTAATAAGTTTGGCCGATCAGGTTGCCAGTGGAGAAAATGAGGAAGCTAAAGAGATACAAGAGCTTCTGGTTTCCTATGCAGGTAAACATGCTTCAAAACATTGAAAAATAATTTTTTAATTATAGGTTTAAAAGAAAAAATGATCATTATGAATGAAGAAATAAAAATTATGATGGTAAGGTTTAACAATCTAAGATTGATGGTTAAGCTGTCACAGCCTAGGCGGTTATCAAAATATTAAGAATTGTTAATGATACTGAACATTTCTTAACCCAAATCATGGTAATCAAATGGGAATGTCAGAATTCATTATTGTCGGATGCTTGATTGCTGTTTTGCTGCTTTTAGTTGTCATGGGCACTATCCATATCATGCGAATGAATCATCATGGAGTAGGTATTAATACCGAGAATGAACCGTCTTCAGCTGTCTCTAAGGTGCAATTCATGCAGTTATGTATGCTCTCACTCAGCCATGAAGTGCGTACCCCTATGCAGGCTATCGTAGCGATGTCAGGTTTATTACAAGATCAAATGTTAACACCGGAAATGAAAAAATGGGTCAATACCATCCAACAAACCAGTCAGAATCTGCTGGAAACGGTTAATGGTTTTCTTTATCTTTCAAAATTAGAACAGAATTTTAAAGTGATCGGCACCCAACCTGTTGATGTACAACAATTGGTGCGGCACGTGGTTTCGATGTTTGATCTTCCACTTAAAGACAAGTGCGTAAATATTAAACTGGATTTGGCTATTCCTCTTTATCACATCATTTCCAGTGATCCTATTTTTTTGCGGCATATCGTGATGAATATTCTTAGTAATGCGGTTAAATATTCTGACAAAGGCACTATCACCGTTACTGTTGGTTTGTCACGTCTGGGGCAAAATAACGATTTTTTATTAGTTGAAATCATGGATAACGGTTCTGGTATGTCTGATCTGGAAAAGAAAAAAATGAGCCAGTTCTTTTCTGAGAAGAATAATATAGATGATAATCTTATCACGTTAGGAATGGGGTTATTTGTTACACGTCAAATGGTACGCGCCTTATCTGGATCTATTGTTTTCAGCGATAATAGAAAAGGTGGAACGATTTGTCGTATTGATATTCCTGTGACAGTCAATCAAGTGTCATGGATGGATGATCCAAGTAACAGTAACGAAGGTTCGTCTGAAGCCCCTGTGCAGTGTATCAAGGTCCTTATTTTTCAAAATGCTGGTTTACAGCCGCAAACATTGTGTCAATTACAGCAAGAGGGATTTATGGATATTTATTCCACCAACGATGCAGCTGAAGCATTAGTGCTTATTAAAGAAAACGAAATACGTCTGGTATTTTGTGATTTGTTTGATATTTATGGTGATGGAAAACACATCGCCCAATTATTAAAAGAAGCCTATCCAGAAATCCCAGTCCTGGCACTAACCAAAGAAACACTCGGTGCTTCAAAAGAGCAATTAAATTTGCTAGGTATCGATGCTATTTTAGTAGCCCCATTTGATGCCGAATTAATTTATCAAAGCGCTGCTGCATGGGTTAAGCAAACGGTCCTGCTTCGCTAAAGCTACGCAGGATGTTTGCTGAAGCCTCTTTCTTTTACGCCAATAAAAATTAAGGGCCAATGGTAAATCCATTGGCTCTTTTTTGTGTATATTCCCTCAAAAATACCTGTAAACAATCGATACATTTATAGTAATGGTCTCTTACACGAAGAGCCCCATCTCTTGGCACATTCTTCATCTATATTCTTGGTCTGTAGCCTTAATATGGGTGAGGCATTGGGTTTCCTAGTCAAAAATCATAGAAATCAATTTATAATAATTAATATTTTCGTAAAAATTATTTGTTAATTATTTAATAATCATACTAAAAATGATATTTATTGATTTATTCACAATAAAGTGTATAATATTATTATGTGGCGATTAATTATATTATAGTTCACTATTAATTTTTCGCATTTCATTATAGAATATTATAATAGAGCACTTAATATGTCTAAAGACCAAAACATTTTTAAAAAACTACAGGATGAAATTAAGAAAGCTAATGAAACGATTGAACTTTCAATAGCCGCTTTGGATGATTTAAGATTGTATGATTTACTCATTGGTAGTAAAAAAATGGTTTCAGAAAAATTAAATGACTTATCTGAAAGTAAATTATGGGAACTGTATAAATTAGCGGGCCAGGATAAAAATATTAATTATGTAGAAGATGATAAAAGTCAGCATTCAGTCGTTAGCATCCAAGCTAAAATTAAAAAAATAGCTCAAAGCCCTGATTCTGATGAGTATCGAGTGCATGCATTAATCAAGTTCATTGAAACAAATGTACCTGATAACAAAAAAGAAGAACTGGACAAAGCTATCATCAACGTACTTGGCGTCAAAAAAGAAGTATTGGCCGATGCCAAAACGGGTAATTGCAAGGCATTAACAGAGCGCATAAACGAGATATACTCAAGCAAAGACAATACTGAATTAGCTAGATTTAAAGAATTAGCTAAATTTCAAGAGGCTCTCAAAGAGGCTCTCAAAACTAACATGGGAGCAGATGAATACCCACCGAGGGTTTTAAAAGACCAGTTCAGCATGTCGTTCCTGAAAAGAATACTATCATTTCTGGTCTCGTGGAAATGCTAGATGCGCGCAGTAAAGCAGATAACCCGTACAAGCTTGGAACAAAAAATGGCCCGCTGACCGAACATAAAATAGCTGATTTAAAAGAAAGCAGGGCCCATGATATGATCCCGCAATTAGAGGCAATACCAGGGAGCTTTAAAGACAAATTATTACAACCTGAGAACGCAGACTTAAATAATGATCAAAAAAGTAACTTAAGAGAACAAGTAGAGGAACTACAAAAAAAGGTCAAATCATTTGTCGACACATCGAAAAAACATGATACAAAAAAATCGAAAGATATAGCTATACTTGAGCCAGCGTTACAATGTCATTTGCTTTCCCGCTTTATTTGTAAACAAAGTCATAAAAATAATGATTTGCGTAAGGAAATAGTTGATATTTTAAAGGGAATTGATGAAAGCGAGCATATTTCGCCCGAAGATCTTATTGTTAAAATTGCTGCATTAAATCACGAAAAACTAGAGGACACCACTGATAATTTTAAAAGTACTGCTAAAACATTATCTGACAGATTATTGCATAAGCTTCATGAGGAATACCATGATAAACCTTGGGGTAATCCCGAAGAACTAAAAGAACCATTGAAAAGATTAATAAAAGAAACAATATCCGAATCATTACCTAGAAAAGAACTCAAAAATACACTTACTGAATTAGGATATAATAATCCTGACAAGCTGATCCAGAACATGATTACCAACAAAAGTTTCCGTGATATTTCAACTATTTATAGAGATACAACGGGTAAGAAAGATCAGTTTATTAAAAAAATATGCGATGATATTAAGGGCGAAGAACAAAATTTTAAACAAACGTTACAAAAAGAATTGAAAAGCAAGGGAATAAAATATAACACTAAGAAAAACGATAAAATATTAGATAAATTCTGTAAAGACAATATAGGAAATTATATTGAAAAAGTGGACGAAGTGGACAAAGAAAAGCTTATCAAAAGTATAGCTACTAGTGTTAGTGAAGCTCAAAAAAACTCCTCACGCGGCCTTTCAACACTTTATAAAGGCAGTATGGATATCATCAAAGGAAAAGGAGCGGGGCATTTTAGCAAAAACTATATCAAAGAAAAAACATTGCTCCAAGGTTTAAATGCATCTCAAAAATCGCCACAGAGATAAAGCCAGCATAACAGCTTTCTGCTTAACTTGCTATCAGTGACACAGTTATTTAAACACTCCCTAAACTGCGTCCAGCAACTCAATTTACGCACACGCCGATCTCCGCCGTGCTGCTCTACTATAGTATCGAACCTATGACGGGGAATATATTTGATTATTTGACTAAATAACATATCTTTGTGATGCATGCCTGTGCTCCATAATGCTGTTTCGATACCAACATTATAGGCACTTTTTCAGTGTTGGCTAAGCATGCAAGCTATATGCGTTTTTTTAAACGGGACAGCAGTGACCAGCGTTGGCCAATCGATCCATCTTAGCAATGGAATAGTCGTCACAATCGCCACCTTTGTCATGATGGAACTGGTCTGGAGTTTTCCAGATGTCGCCCTTATCACTGATAAACTGATAATGGTTTATGGATTTGTTGACCTGGGCTATCAGTTCATCAAACTGGGCATCTGATAAATGGTGAGAATGGTAATGCTGAGTTTTAAACCATTCGGCGATTGGTTGCCATTTGGGAAATTGGTCAAAGTTTGGCTCAGCCGCGCCGGCACTCTGTATACTTTCTGCATACATAAGAGCAGAAAGTAGCAAAAAAGAGCATTTTTTTGACTAGGTTAAAGTGCTTAAAACCTAGGAAATATGGTGGTCTCGATGCGATTCGAACGCACGACCCCAGGATTAGGAATCCTGTGCTCTATCCTACTGAGCTACGAGACCATTTCGAGCCAGTATTATATCGATCCTTTTCACAAAAGTCATTATCTTTAAAGGAGATTTTATGCCAGACATTCATTTGTTGTCCGTTTGTTGCGAACCTGTTTCAGTGGCACAGGTTAAAAAACAATTGCGGATTAACCACGATGAAGATGATGCGTATCTTGCGCAATTAATTAAGGCGGCACGCATCAAAGCAGAATTATTTTTAAACAGAAAACTGGTGGGGCTTGCCGACGATGAAGAGGTTCCCGTGGATATTGTCCAGGCGTTGTTCCAATGGGTGGTAGCAGCGTATGATGCCAAAGAACCATTATCGTTATCGCAGTTGCTCATTCATCGTCGTGCGTATCGTTTTTGAAGGGGAGTATCCGATGTCTGCAATGTTTAGATTTGATAGCTCAAAATTACGTGACTTAATCAAGATTGATGCACCACAACCCCTTGATGACGGGGGCGGCGGGTATACGACTATCTGGACAGAAATATTATCTGTTTTTGCGCAGGTAACGACCGTGCGTGTCGGATATTCTCAGGAAATGGAATTGGCCCAGCAGCAGCAATTGCGCCAGATGCTACGCATTATCCTGCGCTTTCAGCCTGGAGTGGATCAGACCATGCGTATCCGCTTTAACGACCTAACCTTTGGTATTATCAGTATAACAAACCTTGATAATCGTCATGGTTGGCAGGAAATTATCGTTTGTCAGGGACAGGGAGACCGATGAAATGAAACCATTATTGATTGCCAATGTTCTCCTGCAAACGTGTGGGATGCTCAAAGAATATCATGAGATCAAGTCCTATGGCATTCCCGTCTTTACTAAAGTGTGGCCCCTGTCACCATTTCCCTACATGACACTGGAGTGTAAGGAGGCTTGGTCGTGTGACACCATGACGGATTACGGTTTTAGGCTTGAACTTATGTGCCACTATTACAGTCAGGATTCATCACTGATTCATCTCATAGAGGTGATGGAAAAAGTGAAACAGGCGCTACAGGAACATGACTGGCAAACAGCGGGCGTTCGAGCCATAAAGATAAACAAGATCGAATTAAGCACCTTGGATGAAGGTGGCATTCAGCATGGACAAGTGAAATGGGAAGCCTGGGTTTAACGTCCCGGGATGACCGATCCACCTTTACGGGCTGGATGGTGAGAACCTGGAGTTTTTTCTTGGGTTTTCTCTTGCTGGTCAGTAGGCGGTGTAGGGTCTGGTTGTAGATTGCCGATGGACATTTTCATTCTAACTCCAGAACCCAGATCATTCAGTGAGGTTGGAATTTCAAGGATAGGCATAACCACTTCCCGGGGTGTTTCGATGTTCGCAGATTCGGCAAGTTTCTTTTGCACTTCCGGTTTTTTCTGGCGCTCGACTTCGACCATTAAGCGCTTCGTGTATTCTTCAAGCGCTTTTTGTGCTGCTTTTTCACTGTTCTCTTTGGCTGTTGTTTGATCCTGAGGGCCAACGGAAGGGCCTACATCATGCTCAACACTTGTTTGAGCATCTTTGCCGTGGATGGGATTAAAAATATGGCTGATGATTGTACCTATTTGGTCACCTAGAGCTAAGGTCGCACCCAAGGCTTTGCGAATCAAACCCACATTGGCATGGCCTTCACGATGGTAAATAGAGGCCTTTTCTATATTCGTTTGTCGAGATTCGCCAGCACGCTGACTCGGGTCTTTTTCTGCTCCGATTTTAAGCATGAGGCTGGTTTTTATGGTTTCCTGAGCCAGGTATTTGGCTTGCTTATTATTCATCTGGCCTTTTGGGGATTGGCCTTTAGTGCTTTGAGGAGGCTTGCTTGATTGAGCAGATTCTGACGTGGTTGCTTTGTCTGAGGGCTCTTTTGATTGTGATTCTTCGGTTGATGGTTGTGGAGATTGCTTATTGGCATTCGACACTGCCTTATCAAATACCCATTCTTTAAGAACAGATCCATTATGTGAAATAACGCCTGAATCGATTAGTTGGGTGGCTAGAACAAGCGCCTGTGCCCTGATTTCAGGGGTCAAGGCCAACCGAATCGGTTGAGGCTGCATATTGGCGGTTTCACCTTTCATGATAGGGATGTCCTATTTATACTGTCTTCCTACCTGTATTATAGCAGGTTTTATTACAAAGTCAGTTAAATAATAAGGATTTAAGGGATTGAACTTAATGGAAATTTATGGTATAATAGTTTCACTTGTGAAAAGGGGAAAGCATATATGCCACGAGCTACATCAACAAAACGTCATAATCAGCATATTAATGAACACGATGGGGATCCGCAGATCGTTAAAGACGATCAATTCATGGGATCAGCGTTTGATCAATGGTTAAATGATATGGTCGCTCAGGAAGTCGTCGAACCGGAACAGCCCGTTATACCTGACGTCAAAGTAAAGGCACACCCTTCTGCCAATGAAAATAAAGAGCTTAGACTCCAGCTAGAAGAACATGCCCAGCAGCAGGCTCAAGAATTGAGCTTGCGTATGCAACGGGCGGGGCGTCAGCAGTCTCTTCCATTAGAAAACCCACAACTGGTTGGTGACTTATTATTTCCACCTTTATTAGAGAAAAAAGACGAGCAGGCTGAAGCGGGGAATGAAGAGGACGATTATGAAGGTGAGGTTCGTCGTGTCACTTCTGAGGAAGAGGTTAAACGCGCGCAACAACTAAATGTCCTCAAAGCCAAATCTGTTTCTGATATCCGTAGAAAATCCATTATCCCTTCAGAATTATTACAAAAAATTCAACGTTTGGCGCACGCCATTAAAGCCCGGTTCTCGCCACAGGATAAATTTTACCTGAAAGCGTTTGGGCGCATTATGGCCGATGCCGGTGTGCAATTCTATCATGATCCATTTGTACGGGTAGGAAGCTTGGTTCCTCAGCAAACACCGGCTGTTTCTATTCCGCAACGCAAAAGAGCTGGCGTGCATGAAAATGCATAAAAAGAATAATTAGAATAATTAGAATAATTAGAATAATTAGAATAATTAGAATAATTAGAATAATTAGAATAATTAGAATAATTAGAATAATTAGAATGAGTATCCTCGTTGCTCCTCGGTTTCGAGGGAAGGCGATGGGGATACTGCGTTTTTGAATCTTTTTTCCAATGATCTCCCATGAAAATATCTCCCGCACTGCATCATCATTTGCAGCAGCCGCTAACCACGACTGCTTATCTTTGGCATATCTCATTAAGCAATGGTGCCTTGTTAGCCTATACATCCCATGATCGGGCTATAACTTATCAATCGATCCTTTTTCGTCCTGGAGCGGGATTGATGACACCCTCTACACTGGGTTACCCAGATGAACAGGAGCTCCCTTTTACGTGTGAAGCCATCATTGACGATGATTACCTAAGTATTGATATAATTAACAATGGGTTACTTGATCATGCTAAAGTAGAACTATGGCTGGTTAACTATGACGATTTATCTCAGGGGCACCGTGTTTTGAGAGTTGGTGAGATTGTTAAAATTCACTTACAAGGCCAGCGTTTTTATGCAGAAGTAGCGGGTCTTGGAGACCGTTTACAGGCTCGTTTGGGGCAATTTTATTCGTCTACCTGCAGGGCTGAATTGGGGGATAAAAAATGCGGAGTTATGTTAGCACAGTATCCTAGCCAGATCCGTTGTGATAAACGGTTTTCTACCTGTGTCAGCTATTTCAATAATGCCATCAATTTTAGGGGTGAACCTTTTATACCTGGGCAATCCGGGTTGTTAAGCGTTGAAAAGGGTGCATAACTCCTTGCATTGATTGGGATATTCCAGTAGTATTGCAAATGTATGGCTCACGTTAGTGAGGCAATACGCTTGGTTGTTCCCGCTTTAAAGGTAGGTTATTTTGTTACAGTCAATTTCTTTGTTTGTTAAAAACTTTTCTATCGGCAGCGCTAGGGCGGCTGTTTTGCCTGCTTTACCTATTGATCGCGGCCCGTTTGCCCCGTCTGACATCGCCATGGGTGAAGATTGGAAATTCGTTAGTGAAGCCCTTACTTCTGTGATTCCTCAAGAAGCTCATTCTCACAGGGCTGCTGTGCAGGATAAAGAGAGTCAGCCAGAAGATGAAGGCAACCAAGATGTTGAAGACGAATCAGATCATGATGCGGATGCATTACCTCGAGATAATGACTCGCAGGACTCATAATAAAAGGATTTCTCTATGAATACAAATTATAATCGCAATAATAATAATCGCCGTAACTCACGGCAACATTCACGTCCACGCAGTAATGGAGGTGGGCGTCCTCACTTTGGCGGAGGTCCACGCCGTTCTCATTCGATATTGCCTCCGGCTGCTGTTATTGAGGCATATGAGCAGCTCATTCCAGGAGCAAAAGACCGTTTGTTTGCTATGGCTGAAAAAGAGATGGAGCATCGCCATCGTGTTGAAGCCGCCTATCTTCAGGCAATGAAGGGCAGCTACCGTTTTGGCCAATTATTTTCGCTCCTTATTGCGTTAGGAACGCTTTGGGCCGTTGTCAGATTAGCAACCTCGGATCACTCCATGTTAGCGTTGCTGACAGTTTTGGTTGGTTTTGGTTATTTGTTTATTGCCGTAATGGTTTCTAAGCGTCAATTTAGAAGGGCTGCTGGAAGAAATAATAACCGTGATCAACGTCAGGATCGTCAACATAACCGTCCACAACATCGTGATAATCGTGGTGAGCATCAAGAGCGCAACGACCGTCAAGACAGGAATGACAGACAGGAAAAAAATAACCGCTCAGAAAGAAACGACAGGCCCGAGCGGAATGATCATCAAGACGATTCGGATCAATAATCGAATCGATGAGTAAAACATGGGATTCGAATCCCGTGGTAAGAGAAGCGCGTACCTGGATAGGTACGCGTTTTTTGCATCAGGGGCGTAGTAAAAAAACAAGTGATCAACCGGGTGGTTGTGATTGCCTGGGACTGGTAATAGGTGTCTGTAAATCCTTAGGCATCCAATCGTTGTATGCGCCGCATCCGTTTCTATGCGAATTGGATAACCCCAATTATGGCTTTATCCACAGCCAAGATCAGCTAAGTCAGGTTTTAGATCTGCATTTGCTCAAACATGACGGTAAGCCATACCCAGGCGCAATTGGCCTTTTTGCTATGGCCAATTATAATCAGCATGTAGGTATTTTTAGTGATTATCCATCCCCAGAAAATGTTTCAGAGTTAGGACTCATTCATTGCCATATAAGGGCAGGGGGCGTGGTAGAGCATCGATATGATGAATCATGGCAGAGTCGGTGTAAAGGTGTGTATCGGCTGTAATTTTTTTACTCACCCCCAGCTTTGGATGAAAAATAGAGGAACCCAGCACAACACACCTACTGGACCAGCGCCATTGCACGTATACCACAGGCACGGTTCTGCCTGATTCTAGATTGGATTAAAGCTGTCCAAAATCAAGTGGATGAGAAGCGCAAGCAACCAGCGCAAATGTAGCGGCTGTAAGCAGGAACCCTTTAAGATAAATAGACACATTTTTCATGATATTCTCCAATCAGTATCGGTTTGATTATACTCTAGTCTAGGCATAATGACAACCAGTGCTAAGGGGATTGTACGAAATTGAGAAGTTTTTCTGGAATGCTCCACCGCTGTCAAAATCTGCACAGGCTCCCAACAGTATTAAGAATATAAAAACTAAGAAGATCCATTTAAACACTAAAACTGCCTTTCAAAAACAGGGTTTTTATTACCAGGCACGATAATCCGAATCAACAGGTGCATAAGGTGGCCCCAATATTTCCTGGCAAGCAGACAAGCAAATCAAGGATAAAAGCGCGAGTAGCAGTAATTTCATATATTACCTGGTATGGTTGTCTATGGTTGTTATCATAGTATCCGTATCCTGAAAATCAAGAGGTATTATTTGCCCAGAAATGACAGGAACCTCACGGTCTGCCAACGGTTTTCCTTCCGGTTCACTATTATTAAATTGAAACAAGCTGTTTTTGCGCCTTTCTTCCTGTTGCTTTTCATAATCCTTGCGCAGAATGGCCTGCTCGGTAGCCTGCTGTTGTTTGGCAAAATCGCGGTTGGCAAGCCAGCGTTTTTTATCGACCTCCGAAGCGAATGTCAAAGGCTCAAGATAGAAGGTTAATTTGTAAGGATATTTATCGGTAACCTGGCCAAAAGGATCTTTGGTCAACCCTGTAACCCCCTGGACCAGATCGTTATAATCACTTTCATAGGGATTCGCGTCGACCATTTCAACCAGCGTATGATAGCCTGTTTTAGTGCAAATGACGCTCATGGGGGGATGGCCACGTTCAACGGTTATATTGCCGGGTGTTCGCATTAATTTCCATTCATTGCCCTTTCTGTCTGTTAGCTTGCATTTAGCTCCTTCGGCATCAGGTGTGATAATAAGAATGCTTTGATCATGGGCATGGTTCAAGGCAGTGCAGCCAGACACGAGTAAAGAAGCAACGGATAGCAATTGAATAAAACGTTTTTTGTGCATATGAATCCCCCTGAATGCCCATAATCATTCAGTGTAATCAGAAAAAAAACTCAGAGCAAGCAGCTTCTCTTGGCTGTGAGGGGATAAGGTGTAAAGGGGAGCGTAACCGGTTAGAATATATGCGAAAAAACGTGCGTGAAAATCATCGACAGCACGAACACAACGGTGGTGACTACAAAAAGATTATGAAGGACGTTTTCAGGTGTCATAGGTGAGAAATATATAAGAATTTATCTGAAAAGAAGTCTAACAAAAATCCTCATTTTGTCAATCTCTACACAATAAAAAAGGGTATCTATGGCATCGGTAATACTGGGTAATATGGGGGCGGCCTTGGGTGGGGCTTTTGGAACCTTCGGGTCAACCATTGGCAGTACGCTTGGTAAATATGCGGGTAATCTAATGGATGACAGGCTACAGGGTAATGACCGCCACCGTTATCGCCATCATGAAGGAGTAAGGCTCGACGATATCCGTGTTCAGGGCTCGTCTTATGGGGCTATGATTCCTATCGTATATGGAACCATGAGAATGGCAGGGAATATCATCTGGGCCAGACCTATTCAAGAACATATCCATACTTCAAGTTTTACCCAAGGAGGTGGAAAATTTGGGTTGGGGCCCAAAATGACGAACACTTCGACGGATTACAGTTATACAATAACCATGGCCATTGCCATTTGTGAAGGGCCCATTGCAAGCATAAACAGGGTTTGGGCTGACCAAACCTTGCTTGATTTATCGCTGGGAAGTTACCGCATCTATAAGGGAACGGAAGAACAGTTACCCGACCCTATTATCGAAGCGTTTGATGGAATCGGCGTGGTTCCTGCTTATCGAGGCCTTGCCTATGTGGTGATGGAAGATTTTCCCTTAACGGCGTTTGGGAACAGCATTCCAGGTTTTGTCTTTGAGGTAACACGCCAGCAATCCAGTTACCAGCTGTCCCAGTCACTTGTCGATGAACAACCTGAACAATTAGTAAAGGCAATAACGCTCATTCCTGGAAGTGGTGAATTTACGATTGATACTGTCATTCATTCAAAGCGATTCATTACCCCACTGGCAAATGGTGGTTTTGTGCCACAGGGAAAGAGTGTGATGATTAATCAGCATACCTTATCCGGTCAAGCCGATATTATGATGGCACTCGACCAGTTACAGCAAACTTTCCCAAATTTAGAATGGGTAGCGTTGGTTGTGTGTTGGTTTGGTACGAGCCTTACTATGAAAGATTGTCTCGTTGTGCCGTGTGTAGAAAATGGCCCTGTGATTGAAACCCAACCGGAATCCTGGCAAGTCGGAAAGTGGAATCGCAGTAATGCCAGACAGATTTCACGCGATACACTCAACCAACTTCGCTATGGTGGAACCTATCATGATGGCAGCGTCACGCGGGTTGTTGAAGAACTTAAAAAACGTAATCTTAAGATTATGTTTTACCCCATGTTGCAAATGGATATAGATGGGAAACCGTGGCGCGGAGACATTACAGGATCTATAGATGATATACATCATTATTTCTATAAAACAGATGGATATAATGAATTTATCATGCATTACGCTAATCTTGTAAAGGGTAAGGTGGATGGATTTATTATCGGTTCTGAATTAAAGGGAATGACGTCTCTTTACGATGAAACAAAGGCTGGAATCGAACGTTTTCCTGCGGCACAATGCCTCAGTGATTTAGCCAGCCATGTTAAAATGGTTTTAGGGGCGGCTGTTACGATTACCTATGCTGCAGACTGGTCGGAATATCATTCGGTAAATGGTTGGTATACACTCGATGACCTTTGGGCTTCTGCTGCCATTGATGTAGTGGGCATTGATGCTTATTTTCCACTCACCACAGGTACTCAGGATAATCGCTATTTACTTGAAACCATAAAGCAAGGTTGGGTAAGTGGTGAGGGGTATGATTTTTTCTACCTAAGCCAGGCAGGGCAATCCGACCAGCAGATTCCTTATACCGATCCTAAAAGCGCTTGGAAAAATATAACCTATTGGTGGCAAACGAAACACTATCATCCTGATGGTTCGCCAACACCGTGGCTACCACAATCAAAGAAAATTTGGTTTACCGAATATGGTTTTCCCAGTGTTGATGCCTGTAGTAATCAACCCAATCGCTTTATTGACCCTAGCAGCGTCGAAACGAATTATCCTACTGGATCAAGTGGCTTGATTGATTGCCTTGCCCAACGTGCTGCGATTACCGCTACTGAGTTGATGTGGCAGCATTCAGCCATGGTTGAATACAAGTTCTTATGGACATGGGATGCCAGGCCTTATCCATATTTCCCTGATTTGCATGAAGCATGGGCTGATGGTCCCAATTGGCGCACGGGCCATTGGGTACAAGGTAAAATGGGGTTATCCCAATTAGCGGCAGTGGTGCATGATCTGCTTAAACAAGTAGGGCTCGAAGATCAGCAGATAGATGTTTCTCAATTAAGGGGAGTTGTATTCGGATATGTGTTATCCAAACCCACCACAGCCTACACGGCATTGATGGATTTGGCCGATGTGTACGCATTTGACCTGGTAGAGCACGGTAACGGTATGTCTGCCAGGCCGCGACAAAAACAGGAATACAGGGTCATAGACTGGCAAGATACTATTTTAAACGATCACGCAATCGTTGAGGGGGTGGTATCCAACACCAGCTCTTGGCAATTGCCGGTACAGGCTGATTTGCTCTATGTAGATCCTGCGCGTGATTATCAGCCTGCTGTTGCTTCGGCCTGTTTAACAAAAAGGAATGATGTATTAGCGTCGGTATCTACGATAACCAATGGTGTGCCACTGGTGCTGACAGCGTCGCAGGCACAGCAGATATGTCAGCGTTTATTGAAAGAAGCACAGATGGAAGGAGTCTCTGCGCATTTTTCGTTGCCACCGTCTTACATTACGTTGCAGCCAGGAGATCAATTTGTTTTTAAAGAGAGTAACAGTAACAGTAACTCTAACACTAATAGCAACCGATATTGTGTCCGTGAGATTGTATTGGATAGTATGAAAATCATCATAACCTCGCATTCCTTTGAGCCGGATCTGTATGAACTCTCCTACCATACAGATTTACCGGAGCCAATGACGGCGGTTGTTCCCACTCATCCATCCGCTACAGAGGCTTGGATTTTTGAGATGCCTACCATACCTCAACAAAAAGATACGACTCAGCTTATCTGGATGGCTATGTGTGGGACGGGACCTTATTGGCCTGGTGCGCAGCTTTACGTCTCTGCTGATGGTGGAAATCATTATGAATTTGTTGCTGCACATGACAAGCAAGCCACCATGGGGTATGTACTAAACAGACTTAGTAAGATGCCTGAGCAGGTGTGGGATGAGGTATCGCAGATTCAAGTATCTCTCATTCATGGTGCCCTTTTTTCAGCCAATAAGGATCAGGTTTTGTTGGGAAGTAATTTAGCGCTCGTTGGCGATGAACTCATTCAGTTTTGTCAGGTGCAATCTACATCTGCCGATGGTTATCTCTTATCTCGTTTGCTCCGTGGTCGGTATGGAACGGGTCATGCAATTTCTAACCATCAGCCAGGTGAACGGTTTATTTTAATAACCCCAGAATTACTTGCACTGCCTGCATGGTCGTCATGGTTAGGACAGCAGCGTTTCATACAGGCCGTTTCAAAAGGGAGTGAATTTAATACGTCATCCGGACAGGTTTATGTTTATCAAGGAAAATGCCTAAAACCACTAGCTCCCGTCTATCTTCAAGCCAATCGCTTACCAATGGGAGATATTTTCATAAGCTGGATCCGCCGTAGCCGCATTCCAACACAATGGGTAGACGGGGTGGATATGCAAGTAGGCGAGGCGGTTGAATCTTATGAAGTGGATGTGTTTTTAGACCAAAAACTAGTCCGGACAATCCCCGCTAGTCAGGCGTCTGTTCTGTATTCAAAACAACAGCAGGATGCAGACTTTATTCAACCACCGCAGTTGCTGACATTTAAGGTTTACCAGATTTCAGCCATGGTTGGTAGAGGGGAGTGCTCATCCATCCTCTGCTGATTTAATGACATAAAACTAAGTATTAAATTTATTTTTCATATAAAAAACAGTTTATATTTATATATTTGCCTAATGCTTATTATGTTTTTATAGAAATTATTATAATTTGACATAATCTCAACATAAAATTGATATAATAGAAAAAACACAATAAAGGTTTGTGAAATGAAAGATTATGCAAGTGCTGATTTAGCAAAAGTACTGACGTTTGCAAGACAAGGGGATGATCACTCGTTAGTGCAATGGCTCAGCGATATTAGAAAGAATGAGCCTGAACGATTTGAATCGTTGCATAACACCCCCATGGGGCCCATGATGTGTTGGGCGGCTGGACATGTTGTCGACTATGATTGCCTCCGTGTTTTAAGTGAATATTTTCCTTCTAACGTGATTGATGCAGAAGGTAACACGCCATTACATATTGCCCTTTTAGTCTATAATAAAGATGCCGTACTCGTGATAGCTGGACTTGATATAATCAAGCAGAATAAAAATATGGCTGGTCAAACCATACTCCATCTTGCAGCAGCTACGGGAGATTTGGACCTTTATCTAAATATTGCTAAGTCATGTGCGAGAAAGACCGAAAAAGATAATCTAGGCAGGACAGCGCTACATTACGCTGTGCAAAATCGAAGTAATGAGATAGTCAACGTGATCATAGAAGAGTATCCCTATATGGTTACGAGTGCTGATCATAATGGTAATACACCTTTTCATGTTGCTGCCTATCATAATTTTCAGGACATATTCGAGAATCTCATTTCTCATAGTTCACTAGACGATATTAATATTACCAATATGTCGGGTGAAACAGCTTTAGCACTTGCTGCGCGGCTCAACCATTCAAATATTTTTGAGGCCTATGAGCAAAAGGTAAAGCAAGTTTATTATGCTCAAAATAAGAGATATTTTGATATAGGGTATAATAACCCAGAACGTATACCTGTTGATATGCTGCAACTTACCATGGCAGCTAAAAATGAGGCCTTATTAGTTGCAGGTAAGATTGATACTGAGAAAACATTTTTTCCTGTTTATGTATCTCAATCAGAGTTTGGACTTTTTGTAGAAGAGATTTGTCGTTTAAAGCCTTATCTTGGGATATCTCCTGTTCGTGTGCCTTTTGTTTTTCGATATGGAATACATGATATAGGTGCTCAATTTGTAGTTAGTCGTGAATCGACTAACTTGCATTGGGTTGATTCGTTGGGGTCATATCCAAATACACAAGCAGTATTATCAACACTTAGTCGTTTTGTTCCCCCTGTTGATATCTATTTCAACCGACGGGCAATGCAGTCAGCTCCTACTGGGTGCACTGTTTTTGCAGCAAATTCAGTGTCTGAATTGATAACAAGCTTAGATTATATGCCAGCAAAATATGTGTCTCATCATCTGTCGTCTCCAGACGCTATGACACGTTATCTGAAAGAACATAAAATAGAGGATTTTGATGTTGAAGATAGGGACAACCATAAGTATGTCTGCCAAGCTACATTGTTCCCTTCGCGTACGTACCGTAGTTGTCAATCGTTTAAGGAAAAAGAGGATGTAATTAGCACCATTGGCAAGGATGAATCTGAACTCTATAGCAAACAAAAAATTGCAAAGGCGGCGGCAACATGTGAATCTACTGATTTAGCAAAAGCATTCAAGCACTATGAAAGAAATGTTGATTTAGGGAATGGTAAAACTAAAGTCCGTAACTTACGTCTGAATCACAAGTTCGAACAAGCTTATAAACGCAATAAAGCCTTTATTGACAACCACGGTGTTGAACACATATCTGCAAGTAAAAATGCGGTATCCTTGAAAGGCTTTAGTGAACAAGTCGATAAAAAAATCGAAATATTCAACGCCGCGTTACAGAGTGAAAATAGGTTGGATCACCAAAGCCGGATTAACACAGAGGGCCTTGCAAATAAACCTGATCTAAGCTGGAAAGATAGTGTGACATCAGTGCAAACATCGAGGGTAAAAGGATAGAATTAAGTTTGATTTGCAGGGGGGAGATAAAACACCCGAACTGTGAGTTCTATGACTTATCTTCTCTTGTCTTAAGAAGAAAATTATCGGCGGTCTTGCCTTATCCCGTTGCTACCTTTGATTGCGATGGTTGTAGAGTATGCATCGTTTTTCGTGAATAAAGTGCAATTCAATCAACGTTAACCTAGCAGTCAGAAAAACCTCAATGGGTCGTTCCCATTGAGGTTTTTCTAAAAAATGTCAGGGCGCTTCCCTTTAAAGCTGTCTGTCACTGCTATGTTGAGAAGGGGGCGTTTCAGACCTACGTTTATATGATTGACCCTCAGCACGCTTATAGGGATGACGGGGTTGTCGTTCTTTTGCGGAGGCTAACAACTCGTTTACAGAAGGTAAAGATATGTTTTTAACTGATCCATTGGGCATTACTGTGTGGGTATGAAATTTTAAATTGCTATTAGTGTTACGATTGGGTGTTCTTTCGTCACTATAGTCAACATTCTGCTGTTCTGGTTTAGGCTGATTATGTTGTGGGTAGGAATAACTAACATTCTGCTGTTGTCCTGTTGGTTGAAAATAGGGCTGGTTGGAATTGGTGGCGCTATTATGGTTAACATTCTGCTGTTGTCTTGTTGGTTGATAATAGGACTGGTTGGAATTAGTGGCGCTATTATGGCTAGCATTCTGCTGTTGTCTTGTTGGCTGATAATAGGGCTGGTCGTAATTAGTGGCGCTATTACGACTAACATTCTGCTGATATCCTGTTGGTTGATAATAGTATTGGTTGTAATAGGTGGCGCTATTATGGCTAAAACTCTGCTGATTTCCTGTTGATTGATAATGGTGCGGATTGTAATTAGTGGCGCTATTATGGCTAGCATTCTGCTGTTGTCCTGTTGGCTGATAATAGGGCTGGTCGTAATTAGTGGCGCTACTACTAAAGTATTGTTGGTCTGAAGCGGTGGGATAGGGAGGTGTTTGGTAATCAGCATTATGCGAATTAGAACTCCTCGGACTCCTATGTTGAGGCTCAGGGTGGAATGAGCTATTGCCCGTGGAGGAATTCATAAAAAAACGATTCTCGTTTTTTGGCGTATAAAATGTAGGTTTAGTATCATTGAAATTAAAGGGTGTTCCTGGTGTTCTCTGTGTTGATGAACCATCAGAATGAGGTGTGTTTACAGGATAATGAGTGTGGATAGGACCTACAGATGAAGCGTGATTCGTTTCATGAAAAGATGGAACAGCCTCCACTGCTAATTGTGATTCTTTTTTATTACTTAGGTATTCATCATAATATTTTCTTTTTTCTTGATTGTTAATTGTTTCCCATGCATTATTTATTTGTACCATTTTTTCTGCTGCTGCTTGTGCTGATAATGAATCTGACCTATTTGATGATCTATCGGGATGATATTTTAGAGCTAATTTATTGAAGGATTTTTTAATGTCAGAAATTGACATTGTTACGGTTGCCTCTAAGACTTCATAGTAGTTGTATGATAATTTTTTAAAATCTTCAGTCGTCAGCATCTTGGCATTCCTTTCCTTAAGATTTAAATATTCATCATATTTCTTCTTTGAAATCCCATGTCCTAATATTTTTAACGCGTCGTCTAGTTGTTTGATTTTTTCTTCCTTTGAGAATGTATCATCATTGGTTAAAGTTTTAAATACATTCATATAATTGTCGTTAATGGTGGGAATGCTATCCTCACGCTTCGAATGTAAAACGGAGTAAGGATCAAAACTTAAATGATTAAAGTCTCCAATTGTACTCCATTCCTGTATGCGGAATTCCATCCAATTATCATATTCCTCTTTTTGCTTTGTATCGCATAGTATTTCCAAAGCTTGTGTTAATTGGTTTTTTCTTTCATCTAGGGCTTCACTTCGACTAGGCATTGAATTCACTGCTTTTGATAGTAAATAACAATATTTTTCTTGAATATTTACTTTAGAAGCCTGTTTGTTTACCTCTAGAAGTTGGTAAAGGTCTATCGTTAAAAGATCAAAATCAACAGTCTGTTTCATGAATATTCCTCTATCTATTATTTAATGTAAGAAAATTGATTTTTCTTATATATTAAATTCCTTAATAAATAAATAAGATAATTATATATTTATAAAATTATTTAGTCATGTCATAGAAAGATGTTGTGACTTGGTGTTTTACTTCATTCTATAGTACGCAGCCTTTCAGAACTATACTACGTTTCATTTTCGTGGTTTCAAGTTGAAAATAATAGAATAAGGCTCTTATATGCCCCTCGCTCTTCAAGAGTTTGGATGCTGCACGTCGGCTTTCGGCCAGCTATAAGAATGCTTTCCCTTAATCCTAATTCTTGAAGCGCGAGCGTTATAACTCATAGCCCCTTATGCCCACTGGAATTAGCCTTAGTTGATTTACTGCGTTCCACAGGGGGGCATTTCGTTTCTTTAGGGGACCGTTTTATTTTATGTTGATGGCTTATCGGTTTATTCAATGTTTCATTGAGGAGTGCATCGGCTGTCTTATTTTCATTATTGGTAATATAAAAAATATCGGCACCAGCAACTAAGAGCTGCTTCACTAAATATTGATTCCCTTTTTGGGCAGCAAGATGTGCAGGAGTATTGCCTTTATAATCCGGTATATCGGCCTGAAACACATTAGCCTTTAGAATCATTTGAATAATGCTATCCTTGTTAGTATTGACTGCATAATGAAGGGCGCAGCGCTTTTTGTTATCCACAACATCTACTAAAGCTTTGCTGTTAATAAATTCCTGGATGATATCCCCTTGTGCACGCTTGATCGCAGTTACGATGGGGGTATATCCTTTGCGGTTTAACGTCGCTGGATTGGCATGATGCTCAAGTAATATCTTAACCATTTTTGCATCATTCTTCTGCACGGCAAGGTGCAGTAAAGAATTACCATTTTTCCTTATAAAATTGGGGTCGTGCTTTGTTTGCTCTAAAAAAAATTCTTTTTGTGATTTATTTCAACTCGCGGTGAAAAACATGAACCTCAAGCTCAGCATCTTGGAATTGCTTAGCCAGGGCTTCCGCAACCACGACCGATCGATGCTGGCCGCCGGTGCAACCGATGGCGATGGTTAAAAAGCTTTTGCCAGCCAATTCATACGCAGGCAGGAGAGACGTTAAGAGGGTTGAAAATTGCTCGATGAACGGTAAAAATTGTGGGTCGCCCTTAACATACTCACTGACGGCGATATCACGTCCTGTTAATGGTTTTAAATCCGGCAGATAATGTGGATTCCTTAAAAAACGAACATCGAACACAATATCGGCTTCTCGAGGGGGACCATTTTTATAGGAGAACGACATAACCGATAAAGAGATGCCATCTGCTTCCTTAGAAAAGTGGTGCCTGATCCAATTTCGTAATTCATGACCCGTGAGTGATGATGTATCAACAACATGATTGGCAACGTCTTTGACGCTTTGCAGTAACACGCGTTCCTGTTCAATACCATCGGTTGTTAATCTGCCTTTGGCAAGAGGGTGTTCACGACGTGTTTCCATGTAACGCCGGGTGAGAATATCCGTATCGCATTCAAGGAAGAGGATGGTTGGTTTTACGTAAAATTGGCTACAGGTATTGATAATGTTGGCGGCAAAATCTTCACCTGTATAATCGCGATTGCGGATATCAATACCAATCGCCAACTGGCCATGACGCTGGCTTGTTTTGTCTAGCACCAGTGGTAAAAGTGAAAGGGGGAGGTTATCAATGACCTCAAAACCACAATCCTCAAAAGCTTTTAGAACCGTTGTCCTACCAGCGCCTGAAAGACCCGTGACTAAGATTACGCGAGGCTGCGCGTCATTCATTACCGTCCCCCTATCACTGCAATGTTACATTTGGTTATTATGCAGCAGCTTGAATGCGAGAATCAACCCATGAAATATTGCCGTCATGACGGAAATAAACCACGCAGATGGTTCCTGTTTTTTTATTAATAAACATAAGTGCAGGAAGATTAGCCAATTCCATGTGCATGACAGCTTCACCCACGGTTAGTGTATCAATATTATGAGCTCTTTCTGCAACAATAACGGGGATCTCTTCGGAAGAGGCTTCTTCGGCTTTATTTTCGATCACATATTTATGACCTTCATAAAAAGCTTCCTGTTTGGCTGCAATGCTGCCTGTACTTGGATGGCGATGGTTTTTAATCCGCCCTTTATATTTGCGAAGCTGTTGTTCAATACGTTTAAGGGCGATATCGAATGCGGCATGGGCGTCTTGTGAATCGCCGCGGCCACGAATGGTTGGCAATACACCTGTGCCTTCGTTAACTTGAATAGAAGCATGGAAGAAGGCGCCTTTTTTAGCAAAAATAACATCGGCGCCAACGGCACGCTCGAAGAATTTAGAGACTTTCTGCTCAATCTCATTTTGAACGTATTCTTGTATCGCTGTACCGATATCCATTTGCTGGCCGGAAACTGTAATTTTCATGATGTTCACTCCCTCATAAATTAGCTTACTATTTTTTGTCGTCTGCGCTGCGATGATGAACCTATTTTTAGCGCTTCCCGATATTTTGTAACGGTGCGCCTAGATAGGGTTATTCCCTTTCCACGCAGATGAGAAACAATATCCTCATCTGAGAGTATAGCACTGGGTAATTCATTATCAATCACATCTTTTATTTTTTGCTTAACAGCAAGGCTAGAAATTGCATGGTCACTGTTTTCTTGGACCAGTCCTGAGGATAAAAAATAACGCAATTCAAATAATCCACGCGGTGTAGACATAAATTTCTGGTTAACAATTCTGCTGATCGTGCTTTCATGCAATCCAACAGCTTCTGCAATAACGCTCAGTGTCATGGGTTTTAAGTGATGAATACCATGCAGAAAGAAAGCTTCCTGCTTAAACACAATTTCGGTAGTGACTTTCAAAATACTCTGGGCACGCTGGTGTAGGGCGCGGACTAAAAACTGCGCATGTTGACACTGGTTGGTGATGTATGTTTTGAGTTGTTCGTGTTGATGATGGGTATCCAGCATCACCCGGTATTGTTGGTTGATAAGTACCTGGGGCAGTAGCTCCTGGTTCAACTCAATGAGCCATTGGCCGAATTTTCCTCTTCTAACAAAAATATCAGGAATGGCGGCAATGGTTGGTTCATGCGCAAAAGCAAGGCCAGGTTTGGGGTTGCAAGCCTTGATGTCGGCGATCATAATCTGCAGCATAGAGGAGGGAACCTGACATAGGGATGCCAACGCATCATGCTTATGTTTACCCAGCAATTCAAGATGGTCTAACAATAGTGCCATTTCCTTCGTAAGAAGCCCTTGATCAGCCAGTTGCAGCGATAAACATTCTTTGAGGTCCCTAGCGCCGATCCCCACAGGCTCACATTGCTGTAATGCCATTAAGCCAAGGTCAATATCGTGTTGGTTTGCGCCGAGTATCAATGATATCTGATAGATATCTTCGCGGATATATCCATCGGCTTCGATCAAATCGATGAGATGGTTCATAACGATCTGTTGTGCAAACGGAAGCCCCATGCACTCCACTTGCTGCAGAAGATGCTGTTTAAGATTGGGTTGCTGCGATAGCGATTCAAAATAATCGCCATCATCGCCGGCTTCATGGTGTTTAGATTGAAAGGCTGCATAAGAAAAACCTGCCTGATAATCGTCCATATCAATATCGGCGTTATCCCAGGGGTTTTGATGTTCCTGTTCGTGTTCTTGAAAATCAGACTCATCAGATTCAACATCGGCGTTGTTATCTGCGTCTATATCCCTCGTTGAGTCGGGTATATCATCGCTGGCTTTGATATCTTCTAATTCCTGTGTAGTGAGAAAGGGGTTTTGTTCTATCTCTTGCTGAATGATAGCAAGGACATCAACGGATGGTAATTGCAGTAACTCTATGGACTCCTTGAGTTCTGGCGTCAATTGCAGGCTTTGTTCCTGGCGCTGCCGTTGACTGCCCCCTTGATGCAAACCAATGTGTGTGCTTCCACGCCCCCGCATGTGTACCCCCCTTTTATTCCCCTGGATTCAAGAATATCAGAAGGCCAAGGCTGCAGCAAGGGGATTTAGGGAGTGTCGGCTATGATAGAGTAAAATTGGTCAGGGGACACGTCTTGGTGGGATGAGTTTCGGGTTTAAAGGCTGAATTTTTCGCCCAAATAAACCCGCCGAACTTCGGTATCCTTCACAATTTCAGATGGTTTACCTTCCATTAAGACCGTGCCATCATGGATGATGTATGCGCGGTCGATAATCCCCATGGCTTCGCGGACATTGTGGTCGGTAATGAGTACACCAATGCCACGGTCTTTAAGGTGTGATACCAGGTTACGTATGTCATTGACTGCAATAGGGTCAACACCGGCAAAGGGTTCATCGAGTAAAATAAAGGACGGGTTAGAGGCAAGGGCACGCGCTATTTCGACACGTCGCCTTTCACCACCTGATAATGCCAGTGCTGATGTGCGGCGTAAGTGCGTGATGGAGAATTCGGCTAACAATTCGTCCAGTTCGGTTTGGCGTTTTTCGATAATCGGCTCGTTAAGTTCTAAAACGCTGAGGATATTTTCTTCAACACTCATGCCTCTGAAAATCGAAGCTTCCTGTGGCAGATAACCAATGCCAAGTCGTGAACGTCGGTACATAGGTAAAGAGGTGATATCATGATCATCCAGCTTGATGTTTCCATAATCGGGATTGACCAGTCCTGAAATCATATAGAAGGTTGTGGTTTTACCCGCACCGTTGGGACCCAGTACCCCTACGGCTTCGCCACGTTGAACCTGGATACTGATATCGCGGACTACTGGCCTACCATCATAAATTTTTCCAAGATTCGTTGCTCGTAGCCCCATATTATTAGCGACAAGCTGTGGTTTAAAGTGTGATGTGCCCCCAGTTAATGAGGGGTCTTTCCGTTTATCGGACACAGGATTTGCCTTTTTCCTGGGGTTGAGCCGTTTAGAGAATAAGCATACTAGCCCAATTAAAGCGATGCGACCAGTGATTTTTTATTCTAGCGGAGAATAGGTTAAAAGAGGGTTTATAGATGCGTAACGGGTGTTAGCGGGATTATTTGAATGGCGTGCCTAGAACTAATTTCAGGGACTGCATGAAGGAATCTGCCCCTCCTCAAAGTAGAAGAGGGTATTGAAATCTATTGAAAATAATAAATATTAAAGATGAAACTACTGATTGCTTGTGTGATATTTATCTAGATAGCGCCACTTCAAAAGTCTCTTATGTTTAATTTTCCCGCTTACTATTAACCTTTCGCATGATAATAATCATTGCCATCAATAAGACAATAAAGGGCAGTAGGATTAAGACGGTTATCCCGGGTTTATTGCCAATTTTCATCGTGATGGTCTCGCCGTATTTCCCCACCAGATAGGTGCGAATTTCATCTTCGGTTTTACCTTGTTTGAGCATGTCACGGATAAGGACGCGCATATCGACTGCTAATTCGGCTTTGGAGGCATCGATACTTTGCCCTTCGCATACCATGCAGCGAAGCGTTTTAAAAATATCTTGCGCCTGTTCTTCCTGTTTGGGAGTAGGCATGGGCTCTTCTTTTGCTTTTATCTGTGCCCAGCTATCGGCACAGCCAAAAGAGATAGCAATAAGCACTAGGATAAGAGAAAAAATTCGCATATACTGACTCTATAAAAAGGTTATTGTAGTATGCCAGTAGAAGCGTGGGTTGTCCAGAGTCCAGGTGGTGTAGAGACCATGGAATGGCGGCACTATTCAGATCTTATTCCTAAGGGGCACGAGGTGTTAGTACGGCACACCGTTGTGGGAGTTAGTTATATTGACGTATTTCATCGCAATGGCGTGTATCCCGCTCCCAAGCCCCTGGTACCTGGTACCGAAGCAACGGGTATCGTGGAAGCCGTTGGTCCAAATGTAAAAGGGTTTAAAGAAGGCGATCGGATCGTTTATGCCACATTACCTGTGGGCAGTTATGGTACTAAACGCCTGATTCACGAACGTTACCTGATTAAAATTCCTGATTACCTCGATGATGAACCCGTCGCTGCGTGTTTTTTAAGAGGGCTTACCGCTCATTATTTATTAACAAGGCTAGTGTTGATCATGCCGGGTTCCATCGTGTTAGTCCATGCCGCGGCAGGTGGGTTAGGGCAGATACTGTGCCAATGGGCTTCTGCTGGCGGGGCTATGGTGATAGGGACTGTTGGTAGTGACCATAAAATTGCGCATGCGAAAAAGGCTGGATGCCATGCAGTTATTAATTACACTAAGTATCCGCGTTTTTCTGAAATCGTCATGGGTATTACTAAAGGCGAGGGGGTTAAAGTAGTCTATGATGGGGTAGGAAAAGCCACCTTTTATGAATCACTCAAATGTCTTTCCTCTCTTGGACTTATGGCTTCTATCGGAGAACCTTCAGGGCTCATAGACAATTTTGAAGTTGCCCATCTGGCAGCTCGTTCGCTGTTTTTGAGCCGGCCTACTGTCTATATGTATAAGGCTGACCGTAACGAACTGGTACTTTCTGCCAGTGAAGTTTTCACCCGGATGGAACAGGGGATCATCAGGCCCCATATCCATCAAATCCTGCCCATAGCCCAGGTGGCCAAGGCGCATAAAGATCTGGAAGCCCGTAAAGTTATAGGCCAGCAGGTGTTAAAAGTTTCTTAAGGATTTGGCTATATTTATGAGTTGGAATATGGTACAATAGCCGTGTTGGGAACGTGTGGAAAGTAAGGCATGTGGAGTCTTTATGACTGCTTTTAAAATTCTTCCGATTTTGTCTAGTGTGGTCGTTATTTCTTTTTCTACGCTGTGCTATGCAGCTGACGAACAAGCAGCAGACGAGGCTTATTCATCCGCGTATAACATGTGTTCTGCCAGGGCAGATCAATCCGTAGAAGTTCCTTTTGAAGTTGTCTTTTCGCGCTGTATGAGCGACCAGGGTATTACCCAGGAAGAAATCAACCAGTCGATGAATCAGCTGGATGAAGCCAAAGACGCTGAGTACTAAGTTTATTATCGAGTCGTGTTTGACGACAATGATGCGTGGTTAACATGCTATGCGTCGTATTCTGCAAATACTTGCTGGGAAAGAGCAAGCATACCAGCGGACGCTGTTGGCTTGGCGTTGGTAGTGGCTGCCAAACCAAGAAAAAAATGTATCAGCCACCTTCATAAACAGATTTCTATGTTTAGTTTGCATGGATGATAATTTTGATGGTATTCTGTTGTATTTCATAATTAATTAATTAATATTAGCACTTGCAGGGCTATTGTTGACCTTATTCAACAGCCCATAAATCCTTCCATCAGGATAGGAAATACTGTTATCACTTCTAGTCCTGGCAGCTCCAACGCAGGGCAGCAAGTAGCCAGATCAAAATAGAACTGGATTATTGATCAACGCACTTGTCGATACCAATACCCGCGGTGCATTGCGCCAGTAGGATGGGTCACCTATGGGCGGCAGATGGCTTCCCTCACTCGTGATTTTACAATTTTCTATGTTTTAATTAGCGTGTGAAATGTTTTTATATTATTAAATCATATTACCACAATAATTAGTTAGTATAATGAATTATCATTGTCGTTAATTATTTAGAAAATAGTATGAAAACCCAAGGCTCTTCAGAAACAACGTCTATTCAGCCTATCCTCAACCAATGGATGCAAACCTCTCAAATCAATCGTTTTGGTAAGGGTAAGAGGGAGAATGATTTAGCCCTGGAACATGAACAGCTTGCGGTTATCTTTAAAGTCGGGGTTAAAGATCGTTATGGTCTGAAGCATGCTTACTTTTTAGGTGGGACAGAAGATTTACGGGTTCTGCTTCAGCACCTTAAACACGAGATGTCACAGCCAGACACAGAATGCCTCAGCATTGTCCGCCCTTATATTCATGCCATCAACCTCTATATGGTCAATGTACAAGGGAGCATCCATGCTTTGATTGTGGATCCACAGGGATTGGGGGATACATATGCGCCTAATGTTAATATCGCTGCTGCCCTGCATGAAGCATTTCCAGGGTGCAAGATTCACTCCTCGTCCAATCAATTTCAATTAACAAGCGATAACCGTAATTGTTCTGTATTTTCCTATAAAATGGCGGGCTACTTTGCTAAGCACGGGAAAGCCATCATACAAGAACTGAGCACAAAAGAGGGTCAAGAGCAAGTCTGGAATGGCACCACCATTTATAGCCATGATACATCATCGCTTTTTGACTTTAAAAAGAAATCACACAATATAGCTGGTAATACCGCACAAGCCACGCAGAAACGCAAAGGGTTGCGTGATCAGATTCTGCCCCAGTACGCAGAAAAGATAAGGTTGATAGACCACCAGGAGCAGAAGCTAAACCAAGACGTGTTGCAACAGATTCTTGATGAAGTGTCAGGCCGGCAATTAGTGTTTGCCCGTAAAGAAGCCTGTTTTAATATCCAGGTGAGTGAAAGCGGTAAAATGCAACCATCACCTATATCCCAGCTCCTGGTACCGTGTGGGAACATACGAATTTCCCACGTTATATGTTTGAAGGGATATTTCCGAAGCATGTTAGTGAAAAAACGACCCGTATTATTTTGGATGGGTTTGCATTTAACCATAATGGGAAGGACTTCAGCTTCGCTGCACAATTGAATAAGGACGGGGGCATTACGTATACGGTTGCCGGTGGCGATTTTGATGCTGTAAAAGCTGGATTGGAAGCCTATAAAGGTTCTCCAGAATATCTGATGGCAAGGGATGCAGACCATAATATGCGCCAGGTACTGGCAATGGACATCTTTTTAGAAGATTGTGAAGTGGCCATAGAGCTTAAACGCACCCAAATCAATGGCAAAGGTGGTTTTGACCTTTTTCAAACCCTGCGTGCATTGCAGGTTGCTTTTGCTGAGCAGAGCGATGTTCATGTTGTATCAGGCCATGAAGTCAGCCAGGACAGTCAATTGTCAATCGTGCTCCGAGCCGCGATGGAGACGCATGGCGAGAAAAGGTTCTTTGTTTTCCCTTATGCCGTCAGCCAAGCACACATGATAGGCGTTGTGGTGGATAGAAAATTGAAGCAGTTGCGCGTCTGTGACCATCAAGAGTCAACACGGCAAGCCAGTATCAAAAACCCGTTATTGATGACACTCACCAGTACTTTGGGATGTGATTCCCCTATAGATGGTTATCAACAGAGTCCTTATAAAAGCCAGGAAAATGACTGGGAATGCAGTGTGTTGGCGGTATTGAGTATAAAAGATGACGTTGCGCGCCACCAGCATGGAACCGTGTACAAGGGTGATAAAGATCATCCTGATTTGGCCAAGGAAGCGGATAGGATACTGCGTACCTCACGCTATCTCACGCAAGAAGAAAAGCAGGAGCAAGCGCTTTCAACCATCTATCAGTTATGGCGAGACTCTTTCCCGACTACTGCCCCGCAAAATTGGATCGAAGAAAAGTTTAAATCCTTAGCAGTAGGGGCGGTCAATATCAGCGAACGTGCTGATCTTCGGCATTATCTCAAGACATTACAGAATGAAACAAACTTTAAGGATTTCGTAAAAAGTATAGCGATACGGGGTTTCATTGAAAACATGGGTTCAGAGAGCCTGGAAGAGATGGAAAACAGCTAAAAGAAACCAATATGTCGGCATTTAAGACTTGTTTGGAATCGGATAAAGAACTATTGCGGAAACTCAATGGTGAAGAAATGAATGTTGAAGAACTGAAAGACTATATTTTTAACCTAGCTAAAGCCTATTTCTTTGAAACCAAACATAGCATTCCTCAAGAAATACGCGATACAGAGCAGAAACAACGTGAGGAATTCTTGGCTACAAAAGATAAATTGATACACGAGCGTTTGGACAGGCTAAGCAAAGAATTCCCATGGTTCTTTGACAATAGAACTGAAAAAGTAAAGCATGAACTTATAGAAAGATACAATTCTTTGCTTGAAGATAAAGGCTCTTTGGAAAAAAGAGTGGGTAATTTGGTTGATAATGTTTTTGATCACCAAGTGCTCCTAAAGCAGAAAGAGGACGCCTGTAAGGCATTAAATATTGTTTTGCAGTTGAAGGAACATGAGAAACTGAATATACCAGAGCCTAATGAATTTGACTCTTATAAGGATAATTTGATAAAACATATCGAGTCGAGATTTCGTGGTTCACAAGATCCATTTGAGTCATTCTTATCTGAAATAGATAAATTGAATGCCAATGAACTACCCTCTGATAACCCACTCAAAATTCAAAAGGACCAAAATAAAAATATCGATGACCAAAAAAGATTTTCAAAAATATTAGTCGCTTCTGCGGGATATGGTGATCTAGACAGCTTCCTTCTAATCATGGATAAGTTCAATAATATAAGAGTTGATTATGCAAGTATGGCATTGAAGTGTGCTGTCAAACATGGATATAAGGATATATGCAACGTCTTGCTGAAAAAACGAAAAGATATAACAGCTGAAGAAATCGGGTTAGGACTACGAAAAGCAACCCAAAAGGCTACTATGATATTTGCGAACTTTTCCTGCAGGAAAGAAACGACATAGTGGTTGCTGATGCTGGAAAGGCACTGGGAGTAGCTGTTGAAAATGGCCGTGCAGATATCTGCAAACTTTTGTTAGACAAAAGAAATGACATAACAGCTAAGGTTGCTGGCTGGGGATTGGAAGAAGCTGCGAAAACAGGAAATGAAGATATTTGCAGACTCTTGCTAGGCGAGCTCTTGAAAGTAAAAAATGACAAAGTAGCGAAATATGTTGGATGGGCTCTGGTAGGAGCTTCCAAAAAAGAAAATGAAGATGTTTGCAGACTCTTGCTAGGCGAGCTCTTGAAGGTAAAAAATGACAAAGTAGCGAAATATGCTGGATTGGCTCTGGTAGAGGCTGCCAAAAAAGGAAATGAAGATGTTTGCAGACTCTTGCTAGGCGAGCTCTTGAAGGTAAAAAATGACAAAGTAGCTGAATATGCTGGATTGGCTCTGGTAGAGGCTGCCAAAAAAGGAAATGAAGATGTTTGCAGACTCTTGCTAGGCGAGCTCTTGAAGGTAAAAAATGACAAAGTAGCTGAATATGCTGGATTGGCTCTGGTAGAGGCTGCCAAAAAAGGCAAAGAAGGTCTTTGCAGACTCTTTCTGAAGACAGGACACATACAGGTTGGGGATGCTGGACGGGCGCTGTTACAAGCTGCCATAAGAGGCAATGAAGATCTCTGCAGACTCTTGCTGGATAAAAGAAAAGACATAACTGCTGACGATGCTGGACGGGCACTGATAGAAGCTGCCAAAAAAGATAATGAAGATCTCTGCAGACTTTTACTGGAGACAAAAAAAGACATACTGGTTAACGATGCTGGAAAGGCAATGGTAGAAGCTGCCAAAAGAGGAAATGAAAGCCTCTGCGGATACTTGATGAGGAAAAATGATATAACAGCTGACGCTGCTGGAAGTGCGCTGATAGAAGCTGCCAAAAGAGGAAATGAAAGTCTCTGCGGATACTTGATGAGGAAAAATGATATAACAGCTGACGCTGCTGGAAGTGCGCTGATAGAAGCTGCCAAAAATGGAAATGAAGGTCTCTTCAGACTCGTGCTTGAGGCAAGAAAAAATATAGCAGCTTGCGCTGCTGGAAGAGCAGTGGTAGAAGCTGCTAAAAAAGGGCATGAAGGTCTCTGCACACTGGTGCTGGAGACAAGAAATGATATAGCAGCCGACGCTGCTGGATTCGTACTGGTAGACGCTGCCAATAGAGGAAATGAAGGTCTCTGCAGACTCGTGCTGGAGACAAAAAAAGACATAACCGTCCAGCATGCTGGAGAGGCACTGCTACGAGCTGTCCGAAATGTACATGATGATGTCTGCGTACTCTTACTGAAAAAAAGAAGTGATATCAGTGCCAGTTATAAACAGCAGGCATTAAGTGAGGCATATCCCAGTACTTACAAGGCTATCGCTGGCCTTATTGATGAATCCATAAATCCTCCCGTCAGTATAGGTAGTACGCGTATCACTTCTAGCGCTGGCAGCTTCACCGCAGGGCAGCAAGTCGCCAGATCAAAATAGAGCTAGGCCTATAGATTATCGATGTTGGTGCTGTGATTACCAGGAATACCAGGCGTATCTACGTTCGGGCTTCCCATTACCTCCATCAACATCTTTTCCTCCTCATTGCAAAACCCCTGGCAACGGAATAATCGAAAATGCCTGTGCTTCCCCCCGACACTTGCAAATAATGGTGGTAAGGGGGAAGTGTGTCCAAAATCTGGAAATCATCCTAAAAAATCTCTTTCGTTGACGGCTTAATAACAAAAAGCAACCACTCGACAGAATTATTCAGAAAAGAACTGCTTCATGAAATATCCGGGATAGAAATTTTACAATTTCTATATTTTGTTTTGTGTTTGCAGTGTTTTTATATTATTAAATCATATTGTCATAATAATTAGTTAGTATAATGAATTGTCATTATCATTAATTATTTAGAAAATAGTATGAAAAACCAGGGCTCTTCAGAAGCAACGTCTATTCGGCCTATCCTCAACCAGTGGATGGGAACCTCTCAAATCAATCGTTTTAATTTAAAATCGGGTAAGAGGGAGAATGATTTAGCCCTGGAACATGAACAGCTTGCGGTTATCTTTAAAGTCGGGGTTAAAGATCGTCATCATCTCAAGCATGGTTACTTTTTAGGTGGGACAGAGGATTTACGGGTTCTGCTTCAACACCTCAAACACGAGATGTCACAGCCAGACACAGAATGCCTCAGCATTGTCCGCCCTTATATTCATGCCACGAACCTCTATATGGTCAATCTACAAGGGAGAATCCATGCTTTGATTGTGGATCCACAGGGATGGGGGGATACATATGCGCCTAATGTTAATATTGCGGCTGCCCTGCATGAAGCATTTCCAGAGTGCACCATTCACTCCTCTTCCAATCAATTTCAATTACCCGATGACAACCGTAATTGTTCAGTATTTGCCTATAAAATGGCTGGTCACCTCGCTAAGAACGGTAAGGAAATCGTACAAAAGCTGAGCACAGTAGGGGGGCAACAGCAAGATTGGAATGGCTTCATCATTCATAGCCATGATACATCATCGCTTTTTGCCTTTAAAAAGAAATCAAAGGATATTGCTGGTAGTGCGGAACTCGCTACGCAGAAACGCATAGGGTTGCGTGATCAGATTCTGCCCCAGTACGCAGAAAAGATAGGGTTGATAGACCACCAGGCGCAGAAGCTAAACCAAGCTGTGCTGCAACAGATTCTTGATGAAGTGTCAGGCCGGCAATTAGTGTTTGCCCGTAAAGAAGCCTGTTTTAATATCCAGGTGAGTGAAAGCGGTAAAAATGCAACCATCACCTATATCCCAGCTCCTGGTACCGTGTGGGAACATACGAATTTCCCACGTTATATGTTTGAAGGGATATTTCCGAAGCATGTTAGTGAAAAAACGACCCGTATTATTTTGGATGGGTTTGCATTTAACCATAATGGGAACGACTTCAGCTTCGCTGCACAATTGAATAAGGACGGGGGCATTACGTATACGGTTGCCGGTGGTGATCTTGATGCCGTAGAAGCTGGGCTGCAGGCCTATAAACGTTCTCCAGATTATATTATGGCAATGGATGCAGACCATAATATGCGCCAGGCACTGGCAATGGACATCTTTTTAGAAGATTGTGAAGTGGCCATAGAACTTAAACGCAGCCAAATCAATGGCAAAGGTGGTTTTGACCTTATTCAAACCCTGCGTGCATTGCAGGTTGCTTTTGCTGAGCAGAGCGATGTTCATGTTGTAACAGGCCATGAGGTCAGCCAGGACAGTCAATTGTCAATCGTGCTCCGAGCCGCGATGGAGACGCATGGCGAGAAAAGGTTCTTTGTTTTCCCTTATGCCGTCAGCCAAGCACACATGATAGGCGTTGTGGTGGATAGAGAATTGAAGCAGTTGCGCGTCTATGACCATCAAGAGTCAACACGGCAAGCCAGTATCGAAAAAACTCTATTGAATACACTAGCCAGTACTTTGGGATATGATTCCCCTATAGATGGTTATCAACAGAGCCCTTATAAAAGCCAGGAAAATGACTGGGAATGCAGTGTGTTGGCGGTATTGAGTATAAAAGATGACGTTGCGCGCCACCAGCATGGAACCGTGCACAAGGGCGATAAATATCATCCTGTTTTGGCAAAGGAAGCGGATAGGATACTGCGTACCTCTCGCTATCTCACGCAAGAAGAAAAGCAGGATCAAGCGCTTTCAACCATCTATCAGTTATGGCGAGATTCTTTCCCGACTACTGCCCCGCAAAATTGGATCGAAGAAAAGTTTAAATCCTTAGTAGTAGGGGCGGTCAATATCAGCGAACGTGCTGATCTTCGGCATTATCTCAAGACATTACAGAATGAAACAAACTTTAAGGATTTCGTAAAAAGTATAGCGATACGGGGTTTCATTGAAAACATGGGTTCAGAGAGCCTGGAAGAGATGGAAAAACAGCTAAAAGAAACCAATATGTCGGCATTTAAGACTTGTTTGGAATCGGATAATAAACCATTGCGGAAACTCAATGGTGAAGAAATGAATGTTGAAGAATTAAAAGACTATATTTTTAACCTAGCTAAAGCCTATTTCTTTGAAACTAAACATAGCATTCCTCAAGAAATACGCGATACAGAGCAGAAACAACGTGAGGAATTCTTGGCTGAAAAAGAGAAATTGATACACGAGCGTTTGGACAGGCTAAGCAAAGAATTCCCATGGTTATTTGACAATAGAACTGAAAAAGTAAAGCATGAACTTATAGAAAGATACAGTTCTTTGCTTGAAGATAAAAATATGGTCTCTTTGGAAAAAAGAGTGGGTAATTTGGTTGATAATGTTTTTGATCACCAAGTGCTCCTAAAGCAGAAAGAGGACGCCTGTAAGGCATTAAATATTGTTTTGCAGTTGAAGGAACATGAGAAACTGAATATACCAGAGCCTAATGAATTTGACTCTTATAAGGATAATTTGATAAAACATATCGAGTCGAGATTTCGTGGTTCACAAAATCCATTTGAGTCATTCTTATCTGAAATAGATAAATTGAATGCCAATGAACTACCCTCTGATAACCCCCTCACAATTCAAAAGGACCAAAATAAAAATATCGATGACCAAAAAAGATTTTCAAAAATATTAGTCGCTTCTGCGGGATATGGTGATCTAGACAGCTTCCTTCTAATCATGGATAAGTTCAATAATATAAGAGTTGATTATGCAAGTGTGGCATTGAAGCGTGCTGTCAAACATGGATATAAGGATATATGCAACGTCTTGCTGAAAAAACGAAAAGATATAACAGCTGAAGAAATCGGGTTAGGACTACGAAAAGCAACCCAAAAAGGCTACTATGATATTTGCGAACTTTTCCTGCAGGAAAGAAACGACATAGTGGTTGAAGATGCTGGAAAGGCACTGGGAGTAGCTGTTGAAAATGGCCGTGCAGATATCTGCAAACTTTTGTTAGACAAAAGAAATGACATAACAGCTAACGTCGTTGGCTGGGTATTGGAAGAAGCTGCGAAAACAGGAAATGAAGATGTCTGCAGACTCTTGCTTGAGACAAGAAAAGACATAAATGCTTTACAGGCTGAATCGGCTCTAGTAGCGGCTGCCCAAAATGGCAATGAGTGTGTCTTAGCACTCTTGATGAAGACAGTAAACATGGATTGTTTTGCTGCTAGAAGAGCCATGGAAGAAGCTGCAAAAAGAGGAAATGTAGGGGCCTGCACACTCTTGCTGAATGCAGGAAAATTAAGGAATTATGATGCTGGAATGGTCCTGGTAGTCGCTGCCGCAAATGGAAAAGAAGATGTCTGCAGACTCTTGCTGAACACAGGATACATAGAGGTTTTTGATGCAGGAAGTGCACTGGTAGAGGCTGCCAAAGAAGGAAAAGAAGATGTCTGCAGACTCTTGCTTGAGACAAGAAAAAACATAAATGTTAACGATGCTGGATTCGCACTGGTAGAAGTTGCCAAAAGAGGAAATGAAGGTCTCTGCGTACTCTTACTGGAAGAAAGAAGTGATATCGACCACAGTCATAAACAGGCGGCATTAAATGAGGCAAATAAACATAATAACAAGGCTATCGCTGGCCTTATTAAAGAATCTATAAATCCTCCTGTCAGTATAGGCAGTACGCGTATCACTTCTAGCGCTGACAGCTTTACCGTAGGGCAGAAAGTCGCCAGATCAAAATAGAGCTAGGCCTATAGATTATCGATATTGGTGCTCTGATTACCGGGAATACCAGGCGTATTTACGTTCGGGCTTCCCATTACCTCCATCAACATCTTTTCCTCTGCTTCCCCCCTGACACTTGCAAATAATGGTGGTAGGGGGGAAGTGTGTTCAAAATCTGGAAATCATCCTAAAAAATCTCTTTCGTTCACGGTTTAATAACAAAAAGCAACCACTCGACAGAATTAATCAGAAATGAACTGCTTTATGAAGTAACCGGGCTAGAGATTTTAAAATTTTCTATGTTTTTATTCTCGTCTCTAATGGTTTTCTATTGTTAAGTCACATCACTACAATAATTATTTAGTATAATGAATTATCATTGTCGTTAATTATTTGGAAAATAGTATGAAAACCCAAGGCTCTTCAGAAACAACGTCTATTCAGCCTATCCTCAACCAATGGATGCAAACCTCTCAAATCAATCGTTTTGGTAAGGGTAAGAGGGAGAATGATTTAGCCCTGGAACATGAACAGCTTGCGGTTATCTTTAAAGTCAGGGTTAAAGATCGTTATGGTCTGAAGCATGCTTACTTTTTAGGTGGGACAGAAGATTTACGGGTTCTGCTTCAGCACCTTAAACACGAGATGTCACAGCCAGACACAGAATGCCTCAGCATTGTCCGCCCTTATATTCATGCCATCAACCTCTATATGGTCAATGTACAAGGGAGCATCCATGCTTTGATTGTGGATCCACAGGGATTGGGGGATACATATGCGCCTAATGTTAATATCGCTGCTGCCCTGCATGAAGCATTTCCAGAGTGCATCATTCACTCCTCTTCCAATCAATTTCAATTACCCGATGACAACCGTAATTGTTCAGTATTTGCCTATAAAATGGCGGGTCACCTCGCTAAGCACGGTAAGGAAATCGTACAAAAGCTGAGCACAAAAGAGGGTCAACAGCAAGTCTGGAATGGCACCACCATTTATAGCCATGATACATCATCGCTTTTTGACTTTAAAAAGAAATCAAAGGATATTGCTGGTAGTGCAGAACTCGCCACGCAGAAACGCAAAGGGTTGCGTGATCAGATTCTGCCCCAGTACGCAGAAAAGATAAGGTTGATAGACCACCAGGAGCAGAAGCTAAACCAAGACGTGTTGCAACAGATTCTTGATGAAGTGTCAGGCCGGCAATTAGTGTTTGCCCGTAAAGAAGCCTGTTTTAATATCCAGGTGAGTGAAAGCGGTAAAAATGCAACCATCACCTATATCCCAGCTCCTGGTACCATGTGGGAACATACGAATTTCCCACGTTATATGTTTGAAGGGATATTTCCGAAGCATGTTAGTGAAAAAACGACCCGTATTATTTGGGATGGGTTTGCATTTAACCATAATGGGAAGGACTTCAGCTTCGCTGCACAATTGAATAAGGACGGGGGCATTACGTATACGGTTGCCGGTGGCGATTTTGATGCTGTAAAAGCTGGATTGGAAGCCTATAAAGGTTCTCCAGAATATCTGATGGCAAGGGATGCAGACCATAATATGCGCCAGGTACTGGCAATGGACATCTTTTTAGAAGATTGTGAAGTGGCCATAGAGCTTAAACGCACCCAAATCAATGGCAAAGGTGGTTTTGACCTTATTCAAACCCTGCGTGCATTGCAGGTTGCTTTTGCTGAGCAGAGCGATGTTCATGTTGTATCAGGCCATGAAGTCAGCCAGGACAGTCAATTGTCAATCGTGCTCCGAGCCGCGATGGAGACGCATGGCGAGAAAAGGTTCTTTGTTTTCCCTTATGCCGTCAGCCAAGCACACATGATAGGCGTTGTGGTGGATAGAAAATTGAAGCAGTTGCGCGTCTATGACCATCAAGAGTCAACACGGCAAGCCAGTATCAAAAACCCGTTATTGATGACACTCACCAGTACTTTGGGATGTGATTCCCCTATAGATGGTTATCAACAGAGTCCTTATAAAAGCCAGGAAAATGACTGGGAATGCAGTGTGTTGGCGGTATTGAGTATAAAAGATGACGTTGCGCGCCACCAGCATGGAACCGTGTACAAGGGTGATAAAGATCATCCTGATTTGGCCAAGGAAGCGGATAGGATACTGCGTACCTCACGCTATCTCACGCAAGAAGAAAAGCAGGAGCAAGCGCTTTCAACCATCTATCAGTTATGGCGAGACTCTTTCCCGACTACTGCCCCGCAAAATTGGATCGAAGAAAAGTTTAAATCCTTAGCAGTAGGGGCGGTCAATATCAGCGAACGTGCTGATCTTCGGCATTATCTCAAGACATTACAGAATGAAACAAACTTTAAGGATTTCGTAAAAAGTATAGCGATACGGGGTTTCATTGAAAACATGGGTTCAGAGAGCCTGGAAGAGATGGAAAAACAGCTAAAAGAAACCAATATGTCGGCATTTAAGACTTGTTTGGAATCGGATAAAGAACTATTGCGGAAACTCAATGGTGAAGAAATGAATGTTGAAGAACTGAAAGACTATATTTTTAACCTAGCTAAAGCCTATTTCTTTGAAAATAAACATAGCATTCCTCAAGAAATACGTGATACAGAGCAGAAACAACGTGAGGAATTCCTGGCTGCAAAAGATAAATTGATACACGAGCGTTTGGACAGGCTAAGCAAAGAATTCCCATGGGTATTTGATAATGAAACTGAAAAAGTAAAGCATGAACTTATAGAAAGATACAGTTCTTTGCTTGAAGATAAAGGCTCTTTGGAAAAAAGGGTGGGTAATTTGGTTGATTATGTTTTTGATCACCAAGTGCTCCTAAAGCAGAAAGAGGTCGCCTGTAAGGCATTAAATATTGTTTTTAAGTTAAATGAACATAACAAATTGAATATACCAAAGCCTAATGAAATTGACTCTTATAAGGTTAATTTGATAAAACTTATCGAGTTGACATTTAAAGATCCAAAAGATCCAAAAGATCCAAAAGATCCATTTGAGTCATTCTTATCTGAAATAGATAAATTGAATGCCAATGTACTCCCCTCTGATAACCCACTCAAAATTCAAAAGAGCCAAGATAAAAAAATGGTTGACCAACAAAAATTTTCAGAATTCTTAATCATTTCTGCGGCATATGGTGATTCCAAAATGGTTTCTCTTATCCTCGAAAATAAGGGAGATGAAATAAAAGATAAAACAGTAGCACAAGCACTGGCACATGCCGCTAAAACAGGAAATGACGAGATCTGCGGAATCTTCCTGGATAAACGAGTGATAGAGGATAAATATATACAACATATATTGGCAAAATCTATGAGAAAGGGGCAGTCAGGTTTTAGCAAACTCATATTGGAAAAATTCTTCTGTGAGAAGAAAATGGATCTAGCTCTCGAACTTATTAAATATTCACTAGCAGTATCCGTAGTACAAGGGGATGAAGCTAATTGCCTATACTTTATGGATGCCTTGTTTCTAAATGAAGGCAAAGATAAAGCATCTGAATATGTAGGGGGTGTTCTATTAGACGCTGCTGAAAACGGAATAATAAATACCTGTAAATCCCTACTGGATAGATTAAAATTAGAGGGAAAAAACGATATAGTGACTATAATGTCTGGAAAAGCACTAGTAGAAGCTGCTGGTAAAGGACATGATCATATTTGTGAATTATTAATAGATTCTTTATTTGATAATGGTAGTATCGCAGAAGATTCCAAAGACGAAATTTCTAAAATAATCATAGAATCAATCGTAAAATCATCCCAAAATTGTCATGAAGAAATCTGTCTCACCTTACTGAAAAAATTAACTTTAGAAGGAAAGTGCTTACCCTGTGATGCTGCTGAAAAAGCACTGACTAATGCCGCCTCCAAAGGATATACAGATTTCTGCCAGATCGTGCTAAGACAAATCACAGACATAAAAACTAATTGTGCCTTATTGGCACTGGTAAGTGCTGCCCAAAATGGACATACAGATACCGTCAAATTATTGCTGGAAGAAAGAAAAGATATAACAACAGAAGCTGTTAGAAAGGCATTCTTAAATGCTGCCCAAATGGGGAATACAGATACCGTCAGATGCTTGCTGGAAAAAAGAGAAGATATCACAGCTGAAGATGTTAGAAAGGCATTATTTAATGCTTCTAGCTGTAGCCGCACAGATACCGTCAGGTTTTTGCTGGAAGAAATAAAAGATATAACAGCTGTGGACGCTGGCAAGGCAATACTTTTGGCTGGCCAATTTGGAATTGAAGATACTGTCAGACTCTTCCTAGAAAAAACAAATATAACAACTCAGGATGCGGCAAAAGCATTGACACAAGCTGCCCAAAAGGGAGATAAAGCGATCTGCAGACTCTTGCTGGAGCAAAGAAAAGACATACCCGATGACGATGCTGGAACAGCACTAACATTAGCTGCCCAAAAGAGAGATGAAGGTATTTGCAGACTCTTGCTGGAGCAAAGAAAAGACATACCCGATGACGATGCTGGAACAGCACTAACTATTGCTGTCCAGAACCGACATGAAGGACTCTGCAGACTCTTGCTGGAGCAAAGAATAGATATACCCGATGCTGATGCAGGAAAAGCACTCATATTTGCTGCCAAAAAAGAATATGAAGGTATCTGCAGACTCTTGCTGGAGCAAAGAAAAGATATACCCGCTGCTGATGCAGGAAAAGCACTCATGTTTGCTGCCAAGAAAGAACATGAAGGTATCTGCAGACTCTTGCTGGAGCAAAGAGAAGACATACCCGCTGCCGATGCTGGAAAAGCACTCATTTATGCGGCCAGAAATGATAGTGAAGAAATATTCAGACACGTGTTGGTGCAAAGACAAGACATACCCCCTGAGTATGTTGGAAAAGCACTCGTTGCTACTATTGATTGTCAAGAATCTTGCAGGTTCCTGCTGCAACAAAGAGATGATATCAGCACCGCTCATAAAGAAAAAGCATTAGCGAAAGCAAATAAGTATTGTCTTACATCTACTTCTAACCTTATTAAAGAATCCATAAAGCCTGCCGTTAGTATTGGAAGTACGCTTATCACGTCTAAAGTTGTCAACGATGGCCAATTGGCTGGCATGAATAGGGTATAGACAAATCACCTTGGTGCATCGCGCCATTAGGAAGGGGCACAGATGTGGTGGCGTCCTTTGTTAGATGCGTGGTGCCTTGCTTTTCTAGGGTGTGTCCTCAATGTGATATCCCAATGAATGTCCATGCGAGAAAGAGCATAGCTTTGAAATTTCAAGCCGATTTTTAAAATCGTGGCCAAATTTAATTTTTAAGGTAAAACAAAAAACAAGCCATAGTATTAATATAATATAATTAAATAGATGACACTATCGTAACTATAATTGATATAATTATTTAACGATAGGGGGATTTATGATGAGATTAAATCATTTAATTATAGGCGCAATAGTAGCAGGTTACTTGGTTTGTGCTGGTAGTGCCGCCTATGCGTATGGTTTGTTTTCGGGTGCCGATGAAAACGAACGTCAGCATCTATTTAACAGTTCGCTTGATAGTATTTCCTATGAGCTCGATGAATTTCCGAAGTGGACAGGCGTGATGGCCCGCCAGCAAAGCGATTCGGTCAATGCAGGTTCTGCGTGCAGCAGCGGCACGGGAGGGGCATGTGCGTATGTTAAATGGATCAGGCGTATGCAGGGGCTTTCTGGCCAATCGCCCATGGCTACATTGCAAGCGGTCAACCAATCGGTAAACGCCATTCCTTATGGATTTGATCAAAAATTATGGGGAAAGTCGGATTATTGGGCAACACCTTTGGAATTTTTTAGCAAACGCTCAGGTGATTGTGAAGATTACGCTATCGCTAAATATTATGGCCTGGCAGCCGCAGGTATCCCTACCGATAATATGCGGGTGGTGATCTTAAAAGATATGCGCCTGCAAATCCTTCATGCCGTATTGGCGGTGTATGTTGATGGCACAGCCTATATTTTAGATAACCGTAACAGTGATGTTAAACCTTCGACTTTGATCAGCCATTATCATCCTATTTATTCGATTAACGAGAAGGCCTGGTGGCGCCATCAGGCTTAGATTGAAGAAATCCTTTGGGCTGATTGGATGTATTGGGCAAGACGATCTTCTGTGGTAATACATGATCAAAAGATCCGCTTTCAACAAATTGCAGGGTTTGCCGGATAACGTCCTGGTTAGAGGGTAAAAAAGTATAGGTATCAAGAATGGTAATTGAGTCTTTATAAAAAGGGGCAACGGCACTTATTTGAGAAATTAAGCCATCATCAATGCCGGGCAAAATAACCGAGGTGAGGGGGTTAAAACTTCGAATACCCATGATTGCGCCTGTTGGATATGGAAATTGCGGCGAAAATTTAGCCGGTAGGTCATGTTTGTCCTGCCCCATCTCGGCAATCGATAAACCTAAACTTTTTTTAAACCCAGGTATCCAGCTAAAATCACTCACCAGTTCGCTGCCTTTGATTAAAGGGCTAATCATCACCACCTTACCGATTTCATTAGGAATAGGGTGGTGCTCCAACATATGGCGCAGCAAGATCACGGCACTGGATTGCACCACAAAATGCGTCAGGCGGTTTGAGCATTGGGTGCGTGCCATTTTACTGGTATAGAAACTAAGCTGGTCTGTTGTATAACGGTTCCAGGCATAATTCGCACTCAGAACCCAATATCCTTTTTTATAAAATGCATTAGCGAGTGGTTCCAACATGGATTCTTTAGAAAAAGCACCATGCATTAAGATGACGCACTGACCATTATCTTCATGGGGTTTTGGCCGATGCCGTATGGCAGTAAACGTGACGTCAGATGTCGGTAACAGGTTGTGGAACACCACCGTTATTACGAGATAAAATCCGGTAATAATATAAAAGAAGGCTTTTGTTAATGTCCATACCTGTTTTTTTGTCATCTATTCAGGGTAAATCAAACCTTATAGACGGTCAAGAATTCCCTGAAGCAAATACGTAGCAGCGGCTTTATCATCCACTGCCTGACGTTGTTTGCGATTAAGGCCCGCATCCATCAAGACCCGCGAAACAGCACGGGTAGACAATCGTTCATCCTGCAAGAATACGGGACATTCGATTAATGCCTCCAGAGGTTTTAATAATTTCATTACCATTTCACAACTTTCGGCAGCGACACCATTCATTTGCAAAGGCCAGCCACTAACGATGCCAACAATGTTTTCTTTTTGGATGTAGTGTTGAATATAGGTGGTGTCAATCTGGATGTTACGGCGCGTATAGACCTCGCGTGCAGAGGCGATCATGCGGTTTTTATCGCTTATAGCAAACCCTACGCGTACTTGTCCTACATCAAGCCCTAGCAGTGAACCGGTTGAAGGAATGGTAGAGCGGAATTCATTGAAATCGGTGGTTATCATAAAAACTTAAAGTCCTGATGTGAAGTGGGTGTTGCTTTTGGCGCCAAAAAACGATAATTTCTTGAACACTTATGCGACGCAGAATAACTGCGTTGATTCAGATTTTTCAAAAGGTGCATTATGGCTCTTACTCACCAGGATGTCAAAAAAATTGCTAAGCTGGCGCGTATCCGCGTATCAGACGATGAAGTCGCTCATTTCGCGGAAGAATTATCTTCGCTGTTGCAATGGGTCGAACAATTAGGCGAGGTGGATACTAAACAGGTTCCGCAACTGACTAATGTCTCTAACATGTTGCCTTATCTTCGCGAAGATGTCGTGACAGATGGAGGCATACAGGAGCAGATTCTAGCCAATGCCCCGGATGCCCAATATGGCTGTTTTGCCGTGCCTAAAGTCATCGATGCCGAATAGAATAACAGAAGGAAATACCATGACCGGACTTAACCATCTAACCTTGGCCGATGCCCGCCGCGGACTTGATAAAAAAGAATTTACTGCCGTTGAATTGGTCGAATCGCATATTAAAGCGGTTGAACAAACACGTAACCTCAACGCCTATATGGTAGAAAGCTTTGACCATGCACGTTCACAAGCGCATGATTCAGACCAACGCTTAGCCAAAGGTGAGGGGCGGGCTCTGGAAGGAATTCCTGTTGCCGTCAAGGATTTGTTCTGCACCAAAGGTTTCCTTTCAACCTCATGCTCTAAAATCCTCAAAGGATTTACCCCTACCTATGAATCGACCGTGACCACCAACCTGTTTAACCACGGTGCCGTAATGGTAGGTAAAACGAACATGGACGAATTTGCTATGGGATCAGCCAATACCACGAGCTGCTACGGTTCCGTGATTAATCCGTGGCGCCGCAAGTCGGATCAAAAAGATTTAGTGCCAGGGGGATCCTCTGGTGGCTCTGCAGCAGCTGTTGCATCCTATTCGGCTATGGGAGCCCTTGGCTCTGATACGGGAGGCTCTATTCGCCAGCCTGGTGCTTTTACCGGTACGGTTGGTATTAAACCAACCTATGGCAGATGTTCACGTTATGGCATGATTGCCTTTGCCAGCTCGCTTGATCAAGCTGGTGTGTTCTCACGTACCGTCATGGATTCGGCCTTATTGCTGGAAGCTATTTGCGGGTATGACCCTAAAGATTCAACCTCAGCTAATGTAGCGGTTCCTGAATTCAGCAAGGCGGTTGGCCAATCGATTGCTGGCAAAAGAGTTGGGATTCCTAAAGAATATGCCCAAAACCTGCCTGCTGATATTAAGGCCTTATGGGATCAAGGCATTGCCTGGTTAACCGAAGCAGGTGCTAAGCCGGTAGACATCAGCTTACCCCATACTAAATACGCTTTAGCGACTTACTACATTATTGCCCCGGCAGAAGCCTCATCAAACCTGGCGCGTTATGACGGGCTTCGCTTTGGTCAGAGGGTCTGTGACGACGGCGATTCACTTGATGATATGTACGAAAAGACCCGCCAAGCTGGTTTTGGCGATGAAGTCAAACGCCGCATCATGATTGGTACCTATGTTTTGTCGGCCGGATATTATGATGCCTACTACATGAAGGCACAGCGAGTCCGTAATTTGATTTCGCAGGATTTCCAACAGGCGTTCCAAGATGTCGATGTTATCCTCACTCCTGCAACGCCATCAGCGGCGTTTGCGTTGGATGAAAAACTCGATCCATTGACCATGTACCTAAACGATGTCTACACCGTTCCTGCCAGTTTAGCCGGAATCCCAGGCATGGTGGTCCCAGCAGGGCTTTCCACCGACGGCCTGCCGCTTGGGTTGCAATTACTTGGCCCGATGTTTGGCGAAAATACGCTGTTTAGCTTTGCTCATGTGATTGAACAGCAAGCTGGATTTAAATTAACCCCGCATCACAGCGCCTAACTATACAGGAGGAAATGATATGACCTACCGAATTCAAGGAAATACCGGAGAGTGGGAACTCGTCATCGGCTTGGAAGTCCATGCACAAGTGGATTCTCAATCTAAATTATTTTCAGGTGCTTCGACGGCATTTGGTGCCGAGCCCAATACGCAAGTATCGTTGGTTGATGCAGGAATGCCAGGCATGTTGCCCGTGGTCAATAAATATTGTGTAGAGCAGGGAATTAAAACTGGACTGGGTTTAAATGCAGAGATTAATTTGCATTCAGCCTTTGATCGTAAAAATTATTTCTACGCCGATTTACCTCAAGGCTATCAAATCTCCCAATTTTATTATCCAATTGTTGGAAAGGGCAAAATTACCCTCGATATGAAAGACGGCACCACCCGCGAAATTGGCGTAACGCGTATGCACTTGGAGCAAGATGCGGGTAAAAGCCTGCATGATCAAAGCCCGCGTTATTCGTTTATCGATCTTAATCGTTGTGGTATTGCCCTGATGGAGATTGTGTCGGAGCCTGATATCCGCACGCCTGAAGAAGCCGGCGAATATGTTAAAAAGCTACGCAGCATTGTGCGTTATTTAGGCACGTGCGATGGCGATATGGAAAAAGGCTCTATGCGCTGTGATGCCAACGTATCGGTACGGCGTGTCGGCAATTCCGAATTTGGCACGCGCTGTGAAATTAAAAACCTCAATTCTGTGCGCAATATTATGCGTGCTATTGAGCACGAAGCGCAGCGTCAGGTCGAAGTATTAGAGTCGGGTGGTACCGTGTATCAAGAAACACGTTTGTACGATCCTACCCTCAACGAAACCAGGGTCATGCGTTCCAAAGAAGATGCCCATGATTACCGTTATTTCCCCGATCCTGATTTATTGCCTTTGGAGCTTGAGCAAGATTTTGTTGACCGTATTCGCGCTAGCCTCCCTGAATTACCCGATCAAAAACAACAGCGTTATATGCAGCAATATGGCTTAAGCCGTTACGATGCTGGTGTATTGGTTTCGGATAAAGTAACCGCTTATTATTTTGAAGAAGTCATCCGCGACCAGGACCCTAAACTGGCTGCCAACTGGATTACTGGTGAATTATTTGGCAGACTGAATAAACAGGGATTATCGCTTGAACAATCGCCGGTTTCATCAAAACAACTGGCGGGATTATTGGAATTAATCCAAAATAATACCATTTCTGGAAAAATCGCCAAACAGGTGTTTGACACCATGTTTGAAACAGGCAAAGAAGCCTCTGTCATTGTTGAAGAGCAAGGATTAACCCAGGTAACGGATACCGGTTCAATTGAAAAATCGATCGATGAAGTGCTTGCTGCCAATCCTGATAAAGTGGCTGAATACCGTTCGGGCAAAGATAAACTGTTTGGTTTCTTTGTCGGGCAGGTGATGAAAGTCACTCAAGGTAAAGCAAATCCTGGTTTGGTAAATGATATCCTGAAACAGAAATTAGGTTAGAACAATAGGACATAGAGGCGTATCATGCACATGCAGCAAGGCACTCCACATTGGCTCCACGTCAACGGCAATGCCATTACCTGTCATGAAAAACTGAAAGTGTTGAATGAAAATTATCTTGAATTTAAGGGGTTATTTCAAGATATACTGGATGATGCGGCCGCTATGGGCTGCGATGTCGACCAGCTTAAACAGATCTATAGCGCACTCATTAAGGTCACCAAGGTAAGTTTATGAAAATATCGTTTTCGCGTGTGATCTTGTTAGCCGGTTTATGCACGATTGGCGCGGTTGCCTTATCGGTAGGTGTGTTAGCTGAAGATGGACAACTGGATGAAGTGGTGTTACAGGCTGAATTTAAAGCAAGGCCTCATCAGGATAGTGCGCTGGCTGCATCCGCCAAACGGAAGGAAATCGTCCCGACCTCCAGCGTACTTGAAGCTAAAAGAAAGGGAGTACCAACGCCTGCGAACGAATCTAAACACGTGGTTGCTGCGCCCATTACCGATGCTGAATTAAAATTAGCAAAAACGGCACCGACACAGCTGGAAAAAAGCGAAACAACGTTGATTAAAGATCCACGCACGGGAGTTGTCTGGTCTAAAGATCGAACCTATGGTACAGGGGCGGTGCTCAGAACGCTGAATAAAATTACCGCACGCTCCTCTGAATATAAAATCCCTCTCCATCAGGTACTCAAATTTGGCAATTTGGACATCACTGTCCGCAGTTGCTGGCATGCACCTGCGGATGAGTTACCAGATAACAAAGCCCTTATTGAAATCTGGGATAACGAACCCGGCAAAGACCCGGTGAGGATTTTCTTCGGCTGGATGTTTTCATCGACACCAAGTATTTCAGGATTAGAACATCCGGTGTATGATGTGGTGGTTAAGGAGTGTTATTAGTTTACACATGAATTCAGCATTATAACTTGACTATATTCAATAAAATCAATAGAACAATTAAGTCATATTATTTTATTAATTAGGAGAAGAAAGGTGGCCAAAACATCCATACAATTGATTGAAAGACGCGGGTCTAAAACCAAAAATACATTATTAACCTTGTTAGCTGCACTTTCACAAAAACCGATTCAAGCCGAAAATTCTACAGATTTCTTGACTAGATTCAATCTGGTTATTGAAAATATTAATGCCAGCCTATCTACGGCTGGGTCAAAACAAGAAGTTACACCACTAAAATCTTATCTCTACACGAATGTCTCCAAAAAAATTGATGAAATATGTGGTTTGCGATATAAGAAAAAAGTGAAATCTAAAGAAGACAAAAGAACGTCAAGCCTTGCTGTTGATCTTCTGGGAGAGTATTTCTTACAAGGTGCGAAGCCCAAAACATATACCAAAGACGACGAAATTGTACAAGTCGCCAAGTTTGACGTGGCTACCGGTGATATAGTTGATGTAAAATTGTTAGTTAAAAAAGCTGCTGAAGCTCAGAATGAAGATATACGAAAAATGTACCTTGAACAAGCATTTGAAGTGGATCAATCCAAAAAACCTTTGGTCAGTATTTATACAGCAATTAACGAAGCAAATGTTGATGTAAATGCGATGGCAACTTTGGCCAAAACCATTCACCAAGAACGAATTGCTGCCAAAGCCACTACGTATAAGAATCTAGATTCAATCATTGATAGAGCCAATAATGCTACAAATAAAATAGCACAAAAAACATTTATTGAATTGGCACTTAAAGAAAACTCGCTCGATCAGGTTATAACGAGCATTGAAGAAAATAAAGATATCACTAGAAAAGATAAAAATACATTGATTACTATAGCAAATAAAATGGCACCCAAAAACATTGATGGGCATCAGCAAATGAATTAGTTAAAATTCTACAGTGATTAGCGCAATTCGCCTATGGCATGAATTGCGCTAATCGCGTAACGGCTTATCAAAAACCCATACACCAAAGATTAACTTTAAAAGACTACCCTGGAAAAGAATTCATACTTGGTAGGAAGGTTAGGGGTATGGCATGTTCATTTTCGTCGTCACTTCGGTTTATCCTCACAGTAGGTTTTTTATCCTGGTCATCGTCTGCCCATGCTGAATTTAGCATGAGTGCGATGATTCTTGATTTTCTTCCAGGAACCACAACGCATAAAGACATCGAAATTAGAAGCCTCGATGACCAAAAACAATACATCGCCACCGAGATTTATAAAATTAATAATCCAGGGGGCAAAAACCAACAGCAGGTTCTCGTCACAAACATGCAGAAATCAGGGTTGATTGTTTCGCCAGCAAAAATGGTGTTACCTGCTAAGGTTACCAAGTTAATGCGTTTTATTATGCTGACACCGCCAACCGATCAGGATCAAATTTATCGAGTTACCATCAAGCCTGTTGTGAATGAACTGGACAATAAGGAAGAGAGGTTGCCCTTAAATTGTTAGTTGGTTATGAGGCGCTGGTGATTCTCCGCCCTCAAAACCCACATCCTGATTTAATCGCTAAACGGGTGGGAAATACCATTGAATTTACCAACAAGGGCAATACCAATGTACTGCTGCAGTCCGGCCAGCAATGCGAGTCTGCCGGGCATTGCAAAGAGCTAACAATCAGCCGCATTTATGCTGGCCAAAGCTGGAGTGTCACCTGCCTTATGGCAAAGCACCGGTGACGTATCATACGTTTGATGGGATGAATTCGAGGGATATAACACTGTAGGGTAGGAAATAATCAGTATTACTGTGATTTAGGCACCGATGAAAAGGAATTGCGCTAGTCGCGCAATGTGTATTGTGCTGGATTCCCACCCTTTTTAAGCAGCACTCGCCTGCGGCTCATACTGCTTAAAAAGGGTGAGAATGACGCCCCACACCCTAGCGTAAGCGTAATGGGCTGGAGATCTAGCGCAACACTATTTTGCGACTAACAAAATTCCACATTACTGTGATTCAGGCACCGATGAAAAGGAATTGCGCTAGTCGCGCAATGTGTATTGTGCTGGATTCCCACCCTTTTTAAGCAGCACTCGCCTGCGGCTCATACTGCTTAAAAAGGGTGAGAATGACGCCCCACACCCTAGCGTAAGCGTAATGGGCTGGAGATCTAGCGCAACACTATTTTGCGACTAACAAAATTCCACATCCACCTACTGACACACAAGTGGATCCGGGTAAACGGCGACACCATTGATTGTACTCACGTTCGACAGCTTCACCTGGCAGCGTTGATGTGAGGAACTAAACTTCAAGGCGGGATTTGTTTCATCAACCTCAATCGATGCACGTTCCTGACGTAATTCAAAGGTGAGGGTGTTGTTGTTTATAATCTCCCCCTGAAAGTTACCTTGTTCGTCGCTTACCGTTATGTTGCGTGCTTCCATTAATTTAGCATTGGCCAATGGGTTTCCTTTAGTGTCTACAACCCTTCCTAAAATAACGGTGATAGGATGAATGTCCCAATCCATATCAATGATATTGCCTGGGTAGAGGGTAACAGGCCGCTTGGTGGCATCAATCTCCAAACTGCTGTCATCTTTAGGCAGGAGTGAAATTTGATACGTATCATAAGGCGGTAATATTAGTAGGGTTTTAGATTTTGTATTTAGAATTTGTTTAATATTGTTTGACATTGTATGGGGTTCTTAATATGCTCCCAAATAATCATTTGTAAGTATTCAAAGGGTCGCAATAATGTCAAAGTATAAAGCCAAAATGTTAAATCAAATTGACGACATGGCTAAGGATCCTTTGCTACGTTTACGCCGTAATATTTTCAGAGAATTTTTAGACAGTAAGCTTACAGGCGCTAATCTTCAGGAAAATCTGGAAAAAATTTATAGTCTTTCAGGTGCTAGTTCGACTATCGAACAAGAAATTAATAACATCAAAGAAGCTATCTTTCAAGGAATCGTGCCGGGCTCCTTTCATGTTAATGAACCTCTTTTGCAGCTTGCATGGGGTACGGCTTTGGCTACATTGGCTGTTGATAAGGAATTACAAAAAAAATGGATCGAGAATTCATCCTCAGGAAGTTCTTCAAAGACTCCAGGTTTTTCATGGTTGTGTAATTCGCTCTGGTTAGGGGTCCGGCAAACAGAATACATGCAGCAGGAACTAACCCAGTTTGCCTGGATACTTGCAACGAGTATCGGCCGCAGAGACGTTCGTTTGAATTGGGGGATTTCTAACGGTGGTTATCCAGAGGTCAGCTTTTACTATGATACAGAGAAAAATTATATCAATCTGGATATGATCTGCGGATTACTTATTGGGATTGAGCATTCACGGGCAGCCGCGTTGCATGAGGTAGCACACGCTTTAGGGACGGAAATGCCCACTCGCAGAATGGATGAGCTGCGAAATAAAATAGAAGCGACTATAGCTCTCATAATGCAGCCAGGCCATGGTGGTTGTCTGACCAAAGATGAATATATTGAATTAAACCGATTGGAACTGACCCACCGATTATTATTTTATATATTTGATGAAACGGAAAACAGCTATGCGAATAGTTTTGTTGTTAAATATACCAACCGCAGTATACAGAATTTTTATCATTCCGCTAATTATGTAGAATGCGTCATCAGTGACCTTCTGGATCATATCGATGGTCTTAATGGCATTGAGGTGCCTCAAGAGCCTCTATCAAAAAAGGGTGGAGTGGATCTTACTTCATTTTTAAATACCAAAAATGTCATTCGTGAATCATTCTTTAGCGGTAATGGATTATTTGACCCAAATGACCCCAGCCGTTGGATGAGTATTGGGATAAAAATAGAAAAACTACTTTATGAAGAGGGTGGCAAATCAGCCAAACATTTAAGGGAATGGGATGCTTTGAAACAGATCATTTCTCTTACCCAAAAACTTGAGCATTTGCAATTAGCTCCCCACGAGCATGCCAGCCTATCGCCTGAATCGAAACGACAACATAAAAAGTTTACCCAGGAACGTAATCACATTACGGATATTATTTTTAGAAGATGCGTCGAGCGCACGCTGCTTCCTGAGTTATTGAAAGAACAGGAAAAGCAAATCAATGAACAGTTTGAACAGAAAAAGCAGCAACAAGAACAACAGCAACAAGAACAACAGAACCAAGAACAACAGAACCAAGAACAACCGAACCAAGAACAACGGAACCAGCCCCAATCCGATGGTCAAAAAAATAGTGAAGGTCAGGGGGGGCAGGGCCAATCAGCAGGACAATCCATCTCAGTTGAGGGTGTGGATATGCCTGATGTTAAAACACCCAACGAAACGACGCAAAAGGATTATGGGGATTATCCTGATGAAGAGGAAATGGGAAAAACGGTTGAGGAGCAGCTTCGTAAGAAAATAGCAGATCGTTCTGGTAAGAATCCAAACGATGTGACTCAGCAGGAAATTCAAGAAGAAATCGATGAGGCGATTGAGCAGGCACTCGAAGAAGCTCAGAAGCAAGAAGCTCAGAAACAAAAAGCTGACAAGGATGGTTCAAAAAAAGGAAAAAAGAAGGCGGCAAGTCGAAAAGGAAAACCTTCTAAAGATCATGTTTCAAAAGATAAAGAATCGCCTTCTCAAGGCACGTTGCCCGAAATGCAGTCATTTGCAAATAATCCACTTCCAAAACTCCCCGTACCTGCCGGAGATTTAAGCGAGTACCAAAAGATTATCCAGATGAATGCCCAGACTGTAAAGCAGGTTTCGGCATCACTGCGAAAATTAGGCGAGGAATATCGTCAAACAATTACGATTAAAAATAAGGGGCAACACACCATGTTGCCAGAAGATGGCAATTTGGGGCGTTTTGATGCGGGGTCCTATATTGATTTTCGTGTAAAACGTTTAACCGGCCAACCTATCCAAACCAAGGATTACCATCTATTTACGAGCGACCGAAATGCACATAAACCAGCTGTGATGAACCTGGTCTTATGTATCGACTGTTCAGGCAGTATGATCGGTAAACCATTCGAGAATGCATTGAATACGGCTTGTATTTTTTTTGAGGCGGCTAAGCAATGCCACAAAGAAGGGATTAAAATTAATGTTTATATTTATGGAATGGATCAAGAATCTGCGCGGGTCATAGCCTTTCCAGATGATGCGCATGCCGAAATCAGTAAAAAATTAGTGGGTATAAAGCAACATGTCGGGGGCTTACAAGACCAATTATCTTACACGTTAGAAGATGCTTTAGGAGTCCTTGGTGCTCAGCGGCTGCTTCCTGGCGCTAAGGTCGGAAAAACGCATTATTTTATTTTATCTGATGCAGGATTCACGGATGGTAACCGTTCGTTTAATGCCATTAAGACTGTTTTGGAAAAAGTGCCGCCTTCTTCGGTAACCATGTGTTTAATTGGGGCTGACGGTAATTCAACCACCAACCGAATAACTCCCGAGATTATTTTAGAGAAAATACCTCATAAAAATTGTTTTGTTGTACCAATCGCCTCTTCAAAAGGGATTCAAAAAGGTTGTTTTGATGCACTAAAAAACCTGCTTAAGGAAAGTCGAAAGCCAAAACGGGCTGAGACCTATTCGCACGTTAAACAGCAATTGTCTGAGGCAAAAGCAATAATTGAGAAAACTCCTAACTTTTTTTAACTTTAAGGAATGATTCTATGAAGCAATGGGAAAATGCAAATATTACGATTGAAGGTCTCATTAATTATGTTAAAGAGGGAGATATAAAAGAGAGAGGGTTTAAGGTCGTTGAAACGCTAACCTTGCCAGTGCGCTTTGGCACAGGAACATTGCCAGAGATAAGCTCCAAAGTGTGGGGTACGTTATTTCGCTCATTGCCTTCGCGCACATTGCTGCAGCATCTGATTGAAGAATTAACGGTCCGTGATCCCATCCGCACTCCCCCCGAGTCCCGTAGTTATGCTTCAGGTTTAGAGGGTGCCCCTTCCCTGGGGAAAAGCCATCTCTTTAAAAAAATAGGTGAAATTGTCCATCCACTTGGCGCCTACAATATAAACTGTAAAGATCTTGACTTGAAGACCTTGTTTTGTGAAACCGTATTTGATACGGATGGTATTTCGCATGTGAAGGATGCCATTGATGCCAGACTTAAATTAGGCAATCTACCTGACCGCACCATCGATGCGCTAAAAAAACTGGTGGGCGACGCTATGGTTGAACAAAGCAGCGAAGAAGGCTCGTTATCCTTTAGCATCGACTGGCAGAATATTCCAACGGGAGATATAACTGTAGACGTCTTTGAGCAGGCATTATTTCAAATTTGCAATGCAGAAAATATTCAAGTACTTGAGCAGCAGGGAAAGTTAGGAATTTCTACCCGGGACGGTATTTTAATTCGGGTGGTGACGCCGGGTTCTCCCGATTACGGTCGGCCGGTTTTGCTGGATGAATTGAATTTGGCAATTCCCGATTCCATCCAACATTTATATGGATATCTAGAATTATTAACCGATCCTAAAAAGCAAGAATGTGAAGTCGATGGAGGGAAGAATCGAAAATTTACCTTTAGACGCAGGGAGTTGCCGTCTACGTTCCATTTGAATTTTACCGGCAATATTCGCAGTCAAGGTTTTGAAGACCGCCAATCCATTAGCGATGATCGTGCGCTTGCCACGCGGTTACAGAGTTTTACCAAATCACTTTCTGAGCCAACGCTTGGTGATTTCCAGGACCGTATTGCCCATACACTGGCTGGAGGTGTTCCTTTATTTCAGTTGTATGAAACGTACTTGGATACCTATAACAAATTTAAGAGTAAAGACGATATAAAAGAATTTGCACAGTTTCTTGGTGATGTCCGTGTGGCAGGAATACCTGATTCTAAAAGCAGGAAAGTCACTCGATGGAAGCAGCATCTTATCCTTTCTAGCCAATTAGCCCAATTTATCACGGGCATTCGCCAAATGGTGGATGTTAATTCCGACTATTATACCAGCAGCGGTAATAATATGGACCTTGATCCGCAATTGGAGAAATATCTCAAAGATATTGAAATTGACCTTCGTACGATCGCCCAGTTAATTCAAAAAGCTGGTATTGTCCTTCCTCGCACCTTAGATGAGCAACAAACTCGGGCTTTATACAAAAGCTTTACGGAGAATACCCAGTCCGGATCATTCTCATCAAACATTATTTTAAGCGGATCTGTAAGTCATGGACAACGCCTGGAAAACGTGCTTCTGGATTGGGTACATACCTTGTTTTTGGATGGTCCCGTTGCCCATGGTATAGCACGCGATAAATGTATAAAACTGTATAATGCCGCACTCTTGTATACCCATAGTTGCGGTATTGGACAAGCCGCACTTAAAGAAGCCCTTCCTTCTGGAAAATCTAAACCTGTCCGTGATTTATATAAAGGCACAGCAAGCATCCCTAAAAAGGAGGGAGCTCGATCGTTAGGCGTCGTGATCGGTAGCCGCACCACCACGGTTCTTCCAATAGCCAGCAGGGATTCAGACAATCCAGGTAAAGTAAGATGGAATCTGGCGGAAGAATTGACTCTTCCTACCCTACACCGAGGCGACCTTGCAACCGACCAAGTTTATGGCAGGATCGTGCGTTCCTTGCCATCGGAAACGGTTGCACCGATGTATACCGAATTGTTGGCTAATTTAAGCCGTCCCAACCGGCACTATGTGACCGGTTTGATGGGAACGCCTGCAATAGGAAAAACCTTTACGCTCATGGAGTTGGGCAAAGCGCTTCACCCACAAGGCAGCCTTTATATGAATGGCAAAGGCAAGGATTTGCGAACCTTATTTCAAGAAACAGTTTTTGATACGAATGGCATTTCAGAAATCAAAGCAGCTATCGATGCCCACATTTTTCTGAACCGTGATAATCCTGAGACTATTTTCTCAGATGAGGTTCGGCGTGATTTAAAGGCATTGCTTGGTTTTGCATATCAAGAAACCATTTCAGAAATTGTAGATTTGGCGCCTAAGCTTGTCAATGTTGTCATTAATTGGAATGCGGTTGAGTGTGAAGGCATAACCCCAGATGAGCAGGCAAAAGCTGCTAATGTTCTCAAACAAGGTCTGCATCAAATTGCTCAAAAAGCAGGGATTAATGTATCCCAGCATCAAGGCGATATTGGTATTACCACCCGTGATGGAATATTAATTCGTGCGCTTGATCCCAGTTCACCGGATTTTGGCCGCCCGATTGTGCTGGATGAATTTAACCTGGCTAAAGAAGGGTCAATTCAGTCTCTCTATGAGTTATTCCTGTTCCTTAACGACCCTAATGTTAGCAGCTTTTCCATTCGGGGCGGGAAAAATAAAGAATACCATTTCACCCGTGATCAGATACCTGCTACGTTCCATTTCTTTTTTACCGGAAATTATGGCGGCCCAGGACGTGATGAGTCGTGGGCGGACAAAGCGCTTAAATCCCGGCTGGATATGTATACGGTGCCCTTAACCGATCCTACCGCTAAAGACATTGCAACAAGGATCGCGCAAACGCTGACAGGGGTTCCGCTTAGGCAAATTTATAAAATCGATCGCCTTGCTTTCAGAGACAATCCAGAACTCTTTAAATCGATGTTACTAAGGGCCAGATATATTGGTTTAACGGAAGAAGAAATCCAAAACACACCTGAGGTCGAGCGATTTAATATCGATCTGGCGGCCAGTGATATCCGGCAAATGTCAAAACAGTTAGGACAATTCTTTGCTGAATTGAACCAATTAACGAAACCTGACTCTGCTTCTTTTCCAAAAGACCTAATCTCAATGTCGCTTGCCTATGAAAATTACTTAAATACGGCAGAAATCGATTTGAGAACTCTGACAAACTTTTT